>NZ_JBHFMW010000033.1:0-72348 GCF_041929505.1 Aeromonas sp. MdU4
AGCCGCGCCGGGATGACAAGAGGAAAACTGCAAAAGATGGCACTTTTTGCAGTTTTTCGATTCAACCGTTGTTTTATTAAACAAAAGCCCCGCATCGGCGGGGCTCTTTCAGGCAATAAACCCTGAATTTACATCACACTGCTACCTTTTTGACCAGAATTCGCGTGCGAAGCTGCGCACCTTTTCCCAATCGGTAAACTCGAGGTCCTTGCTGGTATCAGTGCTACCACCGGTGATCTTCATGATCAGCTGGATAATGCGGGTCTGCCACCAGTTATAGCTGGAGTACTGCAATGCACCAGCAAACACCCCCATGGTTTTCGGCTTCCAGGGTGAGAGACGCAGGAACTTCTTCATATAGGCATTGGTTTGCGGCGTCTGCTTCTCTGGCTTGCGAGCGGTCAGGTTGACACAGAAGAAGGCCGCATTGGCCACTTCCAACTGCTCCTGATGGGCATGAATAAAACTGAACAGGCTGGGGTGATAGTTGCCATAGCGAATGGAGGCGCCAATCAAGACCTTGGCATACTTGCTGAGGTTGCACATCGGCAAGGTATGCAGATCGTGCATCACCACTTCGCATCCAGGCATCTGCTCCAGCATGACATCGATGATTTTGCGGGTTTGGCCATCCCGAGAGGAATAAAGCACCAGAATCTTGTTCATAACAACCTCAACTACGCCAGAATGCAGGGGTAAACAGTACCAGAAGTGTGAAAATTTCCAATCGACCAAACAACATGGCCACCACCAGCACCCACTGTGCCGCTGGCGAGATATTGCCAAAGTTGGCAGAGACCTCTCCCAACCCCGGGCCTACGTTGGTGAAGGCCGCCGCCACGGCTGAAAACGCCGTTACCTCGTTCAGGCCACTCATCAACAGCAGCAGCATGAAGATAAAGAAGAGAATGATATAGGTGGCAAAGTAACCCCACACTGCTTCGACGATGCGTTCGGGCACCGCCCGCCGTCCCAGCTTCAAGGTATAGATCGCCCGCGGATGCACAAGACGTTTCAACTCGCGCATACCCTGCATAAACAGGATCATGAAGCGCATCACCTTGATGCCGCCCCCGGTACTTCCCGCACAACAGCCAATAAAGGCGGAGAACATCAGTAACATGGGCAGAAAAGAGGGCCAATCTGCATACGTTGTGGTGCTGTAACCAGTCGTTGTTCCCAACGAAACCGCCTGGAACAGACCATGATTGAGCGCCTCCTGCCAAGTGGCGTAGTGCCCGTGCGTCAGCAAGGCGACAAAGCAGATCAGCACCAAGGTTGCCTGAATGGCGAGGAACACCTTGAGCTCGGAGTCATAAAGATAGCGCCCGAGCTGGATTGGACGATGGGAGAATACGGTAAAGTGCAGCGCAAAGTTCACACTGGCCAGCAGCAGGAATACCACCGTGATCAGATTGATAACTGGGCTATTGAAGAAACCGATGCTGGCATCGTGGGTAGAGAAACCACCGACCGACAGGGTCGAAAACGAATGACACACCGCATCAAACAGCGTCATCCCCGCCAGCCAATAAGCCAGGGCACAGAGCGCAGTCAGCAATAAATAGATGAACCAGAGCGCCTTGGCCGTTTCGGCGATACGCGGCGTCACCTTGGTATCCTTGACAGGTCCCGGGATCTCGGCACGGTAGAGCTGCATGCCACCGATCCCGAGCAGCGGCAGAATGGCCACCGCCAGTACGATGATCCCCATCCCACCCAGCCACTGCAACAGCTGGCGGTAGAACAGAAACGCCTTGGGCAAATTGTCCAGCCCGGTCAGCACTGTCGCCCCCGTGGTGGTCAAACCGGAAAACGACTCGAAGAAGGCCTCCGAAACCGACATATCCGGCACATCGCTCATGATGAAAGGCACCGCACCGACACTGCCCAGCACGGTCCAGAACAGCACCACAATGAGGAAACCCTCTTTAGAGCGCATCTCTTTCTTGTGGTAGCGGTTGGGAAACCAGAGCACCACCCCGAGCAACAGGGCGACGAAAAAGGAGTTGATGAACTCGGCCCCACCCCCATCCCGGTAGCCAAAGGCCACCAGTGCAGGCAACAACATGGTCGAACTAAACAGCGCAACCAGCAGGCCTACGATGCGAATGATGCTCCGAATGTGCATTACTGCTCCCTTTCCCCAATTATTAAAGAGCGATGGATTCTAGCCATCTAAGGGACTAAGGGATACCCGTCCATGAGTTCGGTCGGTCAATTCCCGATCAACCTGAGCCCACACGGAAGATTCCCACGCCACCTGCAGAGTGACCTGCTGGCCGTAATCAGCAGCCAGCAGATCGCCGTTGTGGCTGCTGATCAGTGACTCGACCACACCCATATCGCCATAGTCGCAATGAATGGAGGAAGGAGTTCGCGGCACCTTGAGTTCGGTCACCAGCTGCTTGAGCGCGGATCCCACACCGCCGCCATAGGCTTTGACCAGACCGCCGGTACCAAGCTGGATACCGCCGTAATAGCGCACCACGACAGCACAGATCTCTCCGTATCCAGAACCCATCAGCTGGGCCAGGATCGGTTTGCCCGCAGTACCGGATGGCTCGCCATCATCGCTGAAGCCATAGACCTGGCTGTCTTGTGGCGCGCCAGCTACAAAAGCCCAGCAGTGGTGGCGGGCGACAGGGTGTTGTCTCTTTATCTCGCTTACCCACGCCTTGGCCGCCTCGACGGTCGGGGTGTGGGCAATCAGGGTGATGAAGCGGCTCTTCTTGATCTCTTCGGTCAGTTCCAGCGGGGCGGCCGGAATGGAATAGGCTACCGCCATCAGAGCCCTGCTTGTCTGGTCATGTTCTCCACCCCGTTGGCGTGCAGCACCACGTTGTCCTCGATGCGGATGCCGCCGAACGGACGCAGCGCCTCCACCTTGTTCCAGTTGACTCGCTTGCCCTGTTCGCCCTGACGCAGCGGCTCCAGCAGGCTGTCGATGAAGTAGAGACCGGGCTCAATGGTAAAGACCTGGCCTACCTCCATCACCCGGGTACAGCGCAGATAGGGGAACTGCTCAGGAGCCGCCAGATGGGTACCGCGCTCATCCTGCATAAAACCACCCGCATCGTGTACCTGCAAGCCAAGGAAGTGACCGAGACCGTGAGGGAAGAAGACGTTGGTCACCCCGGTGTGGATCATCTCGTCCACCGACATGTCCACCAACTCGGTCGCTTGCAGCAGGCGCGCCAGCTTGTGGTGCATCTGCAGATGCAACTCGCTGTAACGACGGCCCGGTTTGATCTCACCGATGATCTCCTGCTGCTGCGCATCCAGCGCCGCGATGAGATCGGCAAACTCGCCGCGCCGCCACGCCCAGGTACGGGTGATGTCGGAGGCATAACCGTGGAAATCGACGCCCGCATCGATCAGGAAGGAGTAACGCTCGGCATCCGGCACCCGGATGGCAGAGAGGTGGGTGTAGTGCAGGATGGCCGCATTGCGGTTGATGGCGACGATATTGCCATAGGGTGCCTCGTTGGCCCCCTGCCCGACCGCCTTCATATAGGCCAAGTTGATCTCGAACTCGCTCGCCCCTGCCATAAAGGAGTCCTTGGCCGCGATATGGCCACGGACACCGATGCGGTTCGCCTCGCGCAGACACTCCAGCTCGTAGGGGGTCTTGTAGGCGCGGTGATAGTGCAGGTAGTTAAGCACCGCTTCGGGATTGGGCTGGGTCAGCCCCAGCAGCTCGGCCACTTCCAGATGACCGCCCAAGTAGGCCCACTCTTGCTTGTTGCTCGGCAGATGATCGGCCACCTGCTCGGGTCGAGTCAGGAAACGGATATCAAAGAATTCGACCCAGAAGGCATTGGGCAGATCAGCCACCTTGTGCCAGAAATCGACCGGACGATAGAACAGCAGGATTGGTTTGTTCACCCCGTCCACCAGCAGCCAGCAGTGGGGATTGTCCAGCACCGGCAACCAGGCCTTGAAGTGCGGGTTTACCTTGAACGGGTAATCCTGATCATCGAGGAAGATGCGGTGGGTCTGGCCGGAGTGGATGGCCAGCCCGCCAAGCCCCTGTTGCTGCAGGATATCGCGGGTGCGTTGCTGCAAGGTATCGAGATGCTGGGCAAAAAGTTGGCTGTAGCTGCTCATGGCGTCCTGCTCCGAGGTGAATGTGATAGCAGCATAACATCAAGCTCGGGGCGGCTCGACCCGTCAAGCTGCCGCTTCGTGAGGTAACGCATGCGTTACAACCTGTTTGTTATCAACACAAAACCAAACATTAACAAATCAAAAACAATTCAATACACTGCCGGTAGATACATGAAGTCAGGGACTACTCATGGACAACCTCTGCCTGTGGCAACCGGATCCGCTCAGGATGCAGCAATCCAACCTCTACCGTTTTATGGCGGAGGTGAACCGTTTCCACGGCTTGCAGTTGCAGAACTATCCGCAGCTTTACCAATGGTCGGTGGAGAAGACCACCCGTTTCTGGCCACTGGTGTGGCAACACTGCGGCGTCAAGGGTGAGCTCGGCAACATAGTGGCGGAGAACCGTCAAGATATGCAGCGCACCCGCTGGTTCCCCGACAGTCGCCTCAACTTCGCCGAGAACCTGCTGCGCCGCCAGGACGAGAGCCCGGCCATCATCTCCCGCATCGAAGAGAGCCCAAGCCGCACTCTGAGCTGGCGTGAACTGGGAGAACAGGTTGCCCGCTTGGCTCAATGGCTGCGCCATCAGGGGATTGGTCGTGGCGATGTGGTTGCCGCCTATCTGCCCAATATTCCGGAAACCGTGGTAGCCATGCTGGCAACCACCAGTCTGGGGGCAATCTGGACCTCCACCAGCCCCGACTTTGGCGAGGCCAGCGTGGTAGAGCGCTTCGGCCAGACCCAGCCGCGAGTGCTGTTTGCGGTGGATGGCTATCGCTACAACGGCAAGGCTATCGACATTCAGGATAAAGTGGCAGGGGTCGTCAGCCAGATCGACAGCATAGAGCAGACGGTGATGATCCCACTGCTCGGCAACCCGCTGCAGCTTGGCCACGACTGGCAACAACTACTGGCCAGCCAAAGCGGTGCCCAGCTCACCTTCGAGCCGATGGCCTTCAATGACCCGCTCTACATCCTCTACTCCTCCGGCACCACCGGCAAACCCAAGTGCATCGTGCACGGCATCGGCGGCACCCTGCTGCAACATCTGAAAGAGCACCAGCTGCACTGCGACATCAAGCCGGGGGAGCGGATCTTCTACTTCACCACCTGCGGCTGGATGATGTGGAACTGGCTGGTGAGCGCCCTCGCCTCCGGCGCCACCCTGGTGCTCTATGACGGCTCGCCGTTTTACCCGGATGGCAATGTGCTGTGGGATCTGGCCCGCGACGAGCAGGTCAGCTTATTCGGCACCTCGGCCAAGTATCTCGATGCGCTGCACAAACAGGGTTATGCCCCCATCAAGACTCACCAGCTGCCGCAGTTGCGGCTGATCTGCAGCACCGGTTCTGTGCTGTCGCCGGAGGGGTTCGACTACGTCTATCAGCAGATCAAGCAGGATGTGCAGCTCAGCTCCATCTCCGGCGGCACCGACATCTGCTCCTGCTTCGTCATCGGCAATCCGCTCAGCCCGGTCTATCGCGGCGAGAGTCAGGGGCGCGGCCTCGGCCTCGCGGTGCAGGTGTTCAACGAAGCGGGGCAGCCGGTGCAAGGGGAGAAGGGCGAGCTGGTCTGTACCAAGCCGTTCCCGGCCCAGCCCATCTACTTCTGGGGTGACGAGAACGGCGACAAGTACCACGCCGCCTACTTCGAGCGGTTCGACAACATCTGGTGCCACGGCGACTGGATCGAGCTGACCCCGACCGGGGGCATTCTGTTCTACGGCCGCTCCGACGCCACCCTCAACCCGGGCGGCGTGCGGATCGGCACCAGCGAGATCTATCGCTATGTCGAGCAGCTGGACGAGGTGGAGGAGAGCATCGTCATCGGCCAGCAGTGGCAGCAGGACGAGCGGGTGGTGCTGTTCGTCAAACTCAAGGCGGGCTGCAAGCTGGATGAGCCGCTGCGCGAGCGGATCCGCCAGCAGATAAAACAGCACTGCACCGCCCGCCACGTGCCCGCCCGTATCCTGCAGGTGGATGCCATCCCCCGCACCAAGTCCGGCAAGATCGTCGAACTGGCGGTGCGGGAAGTGGTGCACAACCGGCCGGTCAACAACACCCATGCCCTCGCCGATCCCGAAGTGTTGAACCAGTATCGCAACCGGCCGGAACTGGCCAGTTGAGAACAAACTCACATCCATCGGAGGCGCCGCAAGGCGCCTCTCTTTTGCCCGTTTTGTGATGAGGAGCTTTTACTCGATAACTGTTAAACAAATGTTTTAAATAGGTGTTGAAAATGTCTCCTTTTGGATCAATAGTGAGCCTCGCCCCCTGCTGGGGATAAAGGAGCAACACCCCCCACTGAGTGGGAACAAGGAGACACTCTCATGATCTACCAAGGCGAAACCCTGTCGGTCAGCTACCTCGAAAACGGCATTGCCGAGCTGAGGTTTGATGCCCCGGGTTCAGTCAACAAGCTGGATCGCGCTACCCTGCTCTCCCTGAGCGAAGCGATCGCCGCACTACAACAAGAACGTGAACTAAAAGGTCTGATCCTCACCTCCGGCAAAGACGCCTTTATCGTCGGTGCCGACATTACCGAATTCCTGGAACTGTTCGATCTGCCGCAAGAAGATCTGCTCGGCTGGCTGAAAAAGGCCAACGACATCTTCAACGCTATCGAAGATCTGCCGGTTCCGACCCTCTCCGCCATCAAGGGCCACGCGCTGGGCGGCGGCTGCGAGACCATTCTCTCTACCGACTTCCGGCTGGCTGATACCACAGCCAAAATCGGCCTGCCCGAGACCAAACTCGGCATCATGCCGGGCTTTGGCGGTACAGTCCGTCTGCCGCGAGTGATCGGTGCCGACAACGCGCTGGAGTGGATCACCACCGGCAAGGATGTCCGTGCCGATGACGCCCTCAAGGTGGGTGCTATCGATGCGGTGGTCGCCCCCGAGGCGCTGCAGAGCGCTGCGGTACAGATGATGAAAGACGCCATCGCGGGCAAGCTGGACTGGCAAGGCCGTCGTGCCGCCAAAAAAGCGCCGCTGCGTCTCTCCAAACTGGAAGCCATGATGAGCTTCACCACCGCCGCAGGCATGGTTGCCGCCGTGGCAGGCAAACACTATCCGGCACCGATGACTGCGGTGAAAACCGTCGAGGCCGCCGCAGGCATGGGCCGTGACGAAGCGCTGGTGGTCGAGGCACAAGGCTTTATCAAGCTGGCCAAAACCGATGTCGCCAAGGCGCTGGTCGGGATCTTCCTCAACGATCAACACATCAAGGCGCTGGCCAAGAAGGCGGCCAAGCAGGCTGCTAAGGCCACTAGCCACGCCGCCGTACTGGGTGCCGGCATCATGGGGGGCGGCATCGCCTACCAGTCTGCCAGCAAGGGCATTCCGGCGGTGATGAAGGATATCAACGAGAAGGCGCTGGCACTTGGCATGGGTGAAGCCACCAAGCTGCTTAACGGCCAGCTCGAAAAAGGCCGCATCGACGGCATCAAGATGGGCCAGGTGCTCTCTGCCATTACCCCGACCCTCAGCTATGACAACGTCAAGCATGTGGACGTAGTGGTCGAAGCCGTGGTCGAAAACCCGAAAGTGAAGGCCGCCGTACTGGGCGAAGTGGAAGGGATCATTGGTGAAGACGCCGTGCTCGCCAGCAACACCTCCACTATTCCCATCTCCCTGCTGGCCAAGGGGCTGAAGCGTCCGCAGAACTTCTGCGGCATGCACTTCTTCAACCCGGTACACCGCATGCCGCTGGTGGAGATCATCCGCGGCGAGCAGACCTCCGATGAAACCATCAACCGCGTGGTGGCCTATGCCGCCGCCATGGGCAAGTCCCCGGTCGTGGTCAACGACTGTCCGGGCTTCTTCGTCAACCGCGTGCTGTTCCCCTACTTCTTCGGCTTCAACAAGCTGGTCGCCGATGGCGCCGACTTCGCCGCCGTCGACAAGGTAATGGAGAAAGAGTTCGGCTGGCCGATGGGCCCCGCCTACCTGCTGGACGTGGTCGGCATCGACACAGGTCACCATGCCGGTGACGTGATGGCGCAGGGTTTCCCGGCACGTATGAGCAAGGAAGGCCGCACCGCCATCGACGTGATGTATGAGGTGAGCCGCTTCGGCCAGAAGAATGGCAAGGGGTTCTACGCCTACGAGCAGGACAAGAAAGGCAAGCCGAAGAAGGTGGCCGATGCCGCTGCCTACGAGCTGCTGGCCCCCATTGCCAAGGCGAAACAGGAGTTCGACAAGGACGCCATCATCGCTCGCATGATGATCCCGATGATCAACGAAGTAGTGCTCTGTCTGGAAGAGGGCATTGTTGCCACGCCAGCCGAAGCCGACATCGCACTGGTCTACGGTCTGGGCTTCCCTCCCTTCCGCGGTGGCGTGTTCCGCTATCTGGACACCATAGGTCTGGATCGCTACGTGGCCATGGCCGACCAGTATGCCGATCTGGGCCCGCTCTACCGCGTCAGCGACAAGCTGCGTGAGATGGCCGCCCAGGGCAAAACCTTCTACTGATTGCGGAAAGGAGATCCATTCATGAAAGACGTAGTCATTGTCGACTGTATCCGGACCCCCATGGGCCGGTCCAAGGGCGGCGCCTTCCGCAACGTGCGTGCAGAAGATCTGTCCGCGCACCTGATGAAATCCATCCTGCTGCGCAACCCTAACCTCGACCCGAACGAGATCGAGGATATCTACTGGGGCTGCGTGCAGCAGACCCTGGAGCAGGGCTTCAACATCGCCCGTAACGCCGCGCTGCTGGCCGGTATTCCGAAGCAGGTGGGGGCGGTCACCGTCAACCGTCTGTGCGGCTCCAGCATGCAGGCGCTGCACGATGCTTCCCGCGCCATTCAGGTGGGTGATGGAGATATCTTCATCATCGGCGGCGTCGAGCACATGGGTCACGTACCGATGAGCCATGGCGTCGACTTCCATCCCGGCATGGCCAAGTCGGTGGCGAAAGCCTCCGGCATGATGGGGCTGACTGCCGAAATGCTTGGCAAGCTGCACGGCATCAGCCGTCAGCAGCAGGATGAGTTTGCTGCCCGCTCCCACCGCCGCTCCCATGCTGCAACCGTGGAAGGGCGTTTTGCCAAGGAGATCGTCGGGCTGGAAGGCCATGACGCCAGCGGCGCCCGCTTCTTCTACGACTACGACGAGGTGATCCGCCCGGAGAGCACGGTCGAAACTCTGAGCCAACTGCGCCCGGTATTTGACCCGGTCAACGGTACCGTCACCGCGGGCACTTCTTCGGCGCTGTCCGATGGCGCCGCCGCCATGCTGGTGATGAGTGCGGATCGTGCCAAGGCGCTCGGCCTCACCCCACGCGCCAAGGTACGTGCCATGGCCATCGCAGGCTGCGACGCCGCCATCATGGGTTACGGCCCGGTGCCAGCGACCCAGAAAGCGCTCAAGCGTGCCGGTCTGACCATCGGCGACATCGACCTGTTCGAGCTGAACGAGGCATTTGCCGCCCAGTCCCTGCCCTGCGTCAAGGACCTAGGTCTGCAGGATCTGGTGGACGAGAAGGTAAACCTCAACGGCGGCGCCATTGCGCTGGGCCACCCGCTCGGCTGCTCCGGTGCGCGCATCTCCACCACCCTCATCAACCTGATGGAGGAGAAGGATGCCACGCTAGGGGTTGCCACCATGTGTATCGGTCTGGGTCAGGGCATCGCCACCGTGTTTGAACGGGTGTGATAACCAGCCGGATCGACGGGATGCACTACTGAGAGTTGTCCCTTTTCGGGGCCAGTCTGACTGGCCCCTTTTAACGGCTGTGACGATCGCCACACGGGGTAATCGTCAGTGGTCAGAAGCTGTCTATTGGCCGTCCCGTTTGGGTCGGCCTTTTTTCATTTCAAACTTATCAATAGTCTGTTATTGCCTTAAACCTCACATTAGATGGGGGGCTTGCTTGCTTTTTACTCCCCCGACAGGTTCAATCTGCACAAAAAAATGGGTGGATGCACATACATATGTCAATGAGCAAACAACTGCTGATCGTCGATGACGACCAAGAGATCCGCGAGCTGCTCAATGAGTACCTGACCCGGGCGGGCTTTCAGGTATTGACGGCAGCGGAGGGCAACGAGATGCGCCAGCAACTCGCCCAGCACAGCCCGGACCTGATTATTCTGGACATCATGATGCCCGGCGAGGACGGTTTTACCCTCTGCCAGCAGATCCGTCGTGATTCTCAGGTTCCCATCATCATGCTGACCGCCGCCTCCGACGAAGCGGATCGGGTGATCGGCCTCGAACTCGGTGCCGACGACTATATCGCCAAGCCGTTCAGCCCCCGTGAACTGCAGGCCCGCATCAAGGCGCTGCTGCGCCGTGCCGAATTCCGCCAGCCGGAAAAAGAGAAAGAGCCGAGTCGGCGGCTGCGTTTTGCCGAATGGACCCTCGATACCCTGAGCCACCAGCTGACCCATGACGATGGCAGCCTGCTGGATCTCTCCGGCAGTGATGCCATGCTGCTCGGCATGTTCCTGCAACAACCCGGCGTGGTGCTGGATCGGGATACCATCTCGGATGCCACCCGCGGCCGCGAGAGCCTGCCGATGGAGCGCGGCATTGACGTGCAGATCAGCCGGTTGCGCCAGAAACTGGGCGACAACGGCAAGAGCCCGCGCATCATCAAGACCATTCGCGGCAGCGGTTACATGCTGATTGCCGAGGTGCACGAACTGCCATGAGCAACAAATGGTCCTGGGGGGCGCTGGTGCCCCGCTCTCTGCTGTCACGGATGATCCTGCTGCTGCTGCTGGCCATCCTGCTCTCCCAGACCATTCTGACCGGCATCTGGATGCAGCAGATCCAGAAGCGGGAGCTGGAGGGGATGATCAGCACTACCCGCAATCTGGCGCTCTCCGCCGCCTCCACCGTTAATTTCTTCAAATCCCTGCCGCTGCAGTACCGCCATATCGCGCTGGACCAGCTGCGCAACATGGGCGGCAGCCGCTTCTTCGTCTCTCTCAACGAGGAAGAGATCCACATCAATGCCATTCCCGAGAGCGAGCGCAAGATGCTGGTGCTGCAGGAGGTGCAGGGGGTTCTGACCCGCAAGCTCTCCGACGCCATGGCGATCAAGGTGGACTTCTCGCGACCCGAAGATCTCCACGTCTTCAACAACGACACACTGCTGGCGGATCTCCCCTCCTCCTGGGCCCGCTACACCCTGTCGCTGGAACCGCTCAACCCGCCGGTGCTGGTGACCCAGATCGAGATTGAAAAGGGGGAGTGGCTCTATCTGGCGGCCCTGCTGCCCGCCCCCTACATGACGCTGGATGACACAGTCATGCCGAGCAATCAGGTGCGCTTCATCGCCCTGATGACAGTGTTCCTCTGCTTCTTTACCTTCATGCTGGTGCGCTGGCAGACCCGTCCCCTGCGTCGTCTCGCCAAGGCGGCAGTCAACCTCGGCAAGGATATCGACCAGCCCTCCCTCAAAGAGGAGGGCGCCTCGGAAATCGTGGCGGCCACCCGCGCCTTCAACATCATGCAGCACCGGATCCGGCGCTATATCGATGATCGGGAGCGGCTGTTCAGCTCGATCTCCCATGACCTCAAGACCCCCATTACCCGACTGCGGCTACGGGTCGAGCTGCTCGACGACGAGGTGCAGATCGGCAAGTTCAACAAGGATCTCGACGAACTGGAGCTGATGGTGAAAGGGGCGCTGCAGACGGTCAAAGAGACCGACATCCACGAGAACATCGAGGAGATCGACATCAATGCCCTGCTGGAGCAGATGGCGGAGTCGATGAACCTGCACGACGAGCGGCTGACTATCGAAGGCCACTGCAAGTGGCCCTATCGCGGCAAGCTGCTGGCGCTCAAGCGCTGCATCGGCAATCTGGTGGACAACGGCATCAAGTACGGCCAGCGGGTGCGCATCATCATCATGGATGACGAGGAGATGCTGATCCTCTTCATCATGGATGAGGGCCCCGGCCTGCCGGAAGATCAGTTCGAGCGCATTTTCGAGCCCTATTACCGGCTCAGTACCGATCAGGCGGGAACCGGCCTCGGCCTTGGCATCGCCCGCAACATTGCCCACGCCCACGGTGGCGATCTGGTGCTGGAAAACCGTCCGCAAGGTGGCCTACAGGCCACACTCTCTCTACCAAGGCAGTAACCTTATGAAGTGGTTGTCTTTTTCTGTCATCAGCCTGTTATCACTACCGGTTAGCGCCTCGCAAGTGGAAGTGCTGCACTGGTGGACATCCGGCGGCGAAGCCAAAGCGGTGGAGGTACTCAAATCCGAGTGGACCGAACAGGGCAACCAGTGGAACGACTTTGCTGTACAGGGCGGCGGTGGCAAGAGTGCCATGACGGTGCTGAAAAGCCGGGCGCTGGCGGCCAACCCGCCGGAGGCTGCCCACCTCAAGGGCTATGAACTCAAGGAGTGGGCCGGGCTCGGCTTTCTGCGCGATCTCAGCCCGATGGCCGATCATCTCGGCTGGTACACCAAAATGCCCCCCATGGTACGGGCCACCCTCAGCCAGAATGGTGCCCTGATGGCGGTACCGACCGGTATTCACCGGGTCAACTGGTTGTGGCTCAACCGCAAGGTGTTCGAGCAGCAGAAGCTCTCCCCGCCCACCGACTGGGCCCAGTTCGTCGCGGTCGCCGACCAACTTAAAAAACGGGGCATCACCCCGCTCGCAATCGGCAACGAACCCTGGCAGCTGGCGGTACTGTTTGAAACAGTCGCGCTCGGCGAAGGCGGCAAAGCGTTCTATCGCAAAGCATTTCTCGATCAGGATAGCGAAACGCTGACCGGCCCCGAGATGGTGCGGGTGCTGACCCGTTTCCAGCAACTACGCGCCTATGTGCCACAAAAGTACGCCGGACTGAAATGGCATCAGGCCACCAATCTGATGGAGAGCGGGGGTGCCGCCATGCAGGTGATGGGGGACTGGGTGAAGGGGGAGCTGAGCGCGGGCAACTATCGACCGGGTGAGGATATCGCCTGCCTGCCCAGCCCGGGTAGCGCTGGCCTCTTTAGCTACAACCTCGACTCCATCGCCATGTTCAAACAGCGGGATCCCGCCCAGCTACAAGCGCAGGGCGAGCTGGCCCAACTGCTGATGACGCCGAAATTTCAGGAGGAGTTCAACCGAGTGAAAGGCTCGATCCCGGCGCTGACCAACCCGAACATGAGCAAGTTTGACCGCTGCGCCGTCCACTCTTATCAGGATTTTCTGCTGGCGGAAAAAGAGGACAACCTGCTGCCCAGCATGGCAGAAGGGATGGCCACACCGACCAATATGCGGCAGGCAATCATGGATGTGCTGAGCAACTTCTTCAACGATCCCAAAGCCAACCCGGAGCAGACGGCGCTGCATCTGGAGCGGGCCATGCGCTCGACCCGCTGAGCCAGCCAAATGGCTGAGCGGCAGAAATGACAAAGGCGGAGTTACTCCGCCTTTGTAGTTGAATCGTCATCCGGTTCAGGATTGATCGTTTTCGTCCTCCTCCTCATCGTAGTAATCGCTGAGCTCGATCCAGAGCCCCAACCCGACCATCACCATGGAGCCGAACCAGGTACCGGTATTCCCGATCGGGCTGCCCATCACTATCATGGCGAAGGACAAGAACCCCATGCCTGCGTAGGCCTGTAATCTGCCGTAGGAGACCTGCATATTCACCTCCTTGTTGAATATGGTTCAATTTTTATATTACTCGTCCGGCGCAAGCTGGGTAGGGCTGAATAACATTTCGGTTACATATGCTGGTTGGCAGGCCGTTTATTTGCTTATTTTTTAGCCCTGAGTATCATTGGCAGCCGAATAGGTTGAAGGTTGATAATAGATGAGTGATTTATTCTGCGATGCAACCCATGAGTTGGATGCAATCGGGCTTCGTTGCCCGGAACCCGTAATGATGGTACGCAAAAAAGTGCGACTGATGGCGGATGGCGAGACCCTGCTGGTCAGCGCCGACGATCCTTCAACCACCCGCGACATCCCCAGTTTCTGCCGCTTTATGGATCACACCCTGGTCGCCAGCGAGACAGAGCAGGCCCCCTACCGTTATCTGATCCGCAAGGGTCAGTAAGCCCCCGTTTCCGGAGCACTCCATGACAACCATTACCCGAATCGGCACCACCCAGCGTTGGTCAGACGTGGTCATCCACAATGGCACCCTCTATGTGGTAGAAGTCCCCGTCAGCGAAGAAGCTGACATCCACCAGCAGACTCGCGAAGTACTGAGCAGCCTGCAACGTCTGCTGGAGGCCAATGGCTCCGGCGTCGACAAGATCCTGATGGCCAATATCTATCTCAAAGACATTCAGGACATCGCTGCCTTCAACGAGCAGTGGGATGCCTGGATCCCGGCTGGCACCGCACCGGTCCGCGCCTGCGTACAGGCCCGTCTGGCCCACGAAGGCTACAAGGTCGAAGTGCAGCTGACTGCAGCTGTCTAAGCAAAACGGGATGCCTGGCTCCCCTGATGCCGACACTGCGCCAGTCCGCGCCTGCGTACAAGCCCGCCTCGCCCACGAAGGCTACAAGGTAGAAGTGCAGCTCACTGCAGCTGTCTAAGCCACGCGATGCAAGGCCGTGACCAATTGCTAAGGGAGTAGCCCGATCCGGGGTCTGTTCCCTCTCCCTTTGGGAGAGGGCAGGGTGAGGGGGCTTTCCGTTTGTTGGCTATGTTTACAACAAGGTTTGCAGCTCCCCTCATCCCCGGCCCTTCCCCCACAAGGGGAGAAGGGTGCAAACAACAAGGCGCCGTTGCAAGCAACGGCTCCAATAGAAAGGCCCCGCCATCACTGGCGGGGCCTTCTCGTTACCGAAAACCGGACGACTTAGGCTGTCGGGGTCAGGGTAATAGTCACACGGCGGTTCTGGGCTTTACCAGCCGCGGTGCTGTTGGTAGCAATCGGCTGATCCGGGCCGACGCCACGGGTAGCGATGCGGCTGCCCGCCACACCCTGACCAATCAGCTGGGCAGCAACGGCATCGGCACGGTCGCGGGAAAGCTTCATATTCAGGTCGCGGGAGCCGGTGCTGTCAGTGTGACCGACCACATTCAGGCGAGTCTTGTCGAACTCGGCAACCACCATGGCTACACCGGAAAGGGTGTTGGCACCGGCCGCTTTCAGCTGGGAGCTGGAGCTGTCGAAGGTGACGTTGTTCGGCATATTGAGGATCAACTCGTCGCCATTACGGGTAACGCTGACGCCAGTACCCTGCAACTTCTCGCGCAGTTTGGCCTCCTGTACATCCATGTAGTAACCGATACCCCCACCCAGCGCTGCACCGGCAGCCACGCCAGTCAGGATACCCTTCTTGCGGTCACCCTTGCTGGAGGAGAGTGCTCCCACCGCGGCACCGGCAGCAGCCCCCGCCAGAGCGCCCCACGCGGCCTTGCCGGTCTGCTGCTCACCAGTGTACGGGTTGGTAGTACAGCCACTCAGGGCTACGGCCAGCGCAACGGCTGGAACAAGTGTCTTGAAATGCATGAAAAAACCTCTGAAAAAAACCGACTCTAAACCGGAGAGCGCGCATTCTACCCCAGAGGAGTGCCAAGGTGTGACGTCAGGATACGGGTTACGCCCTCTTCTGACAGATAGCCGTCATTCGGCCAAACCGCCCAGGTTATCAGCTAGCACAAAAGCCCCGAACGAAACCAAAATAATCAGAAACAGCAGGCCGCAATGTGACGCCGTTGACTACTATTGAAGGTACTATCAACAGCTCTCAGAGATCTTTCCATGCCTGCTCTGCTTCATAACCTCTCGATCCGGCGTCTGTTGCTGGGAGCGAGTCTCGTCATTCTCCTCACCATGGTACTTGGGGGCATCTGGCGCAGCACTCTGACTGATCGGCTCGGGCAACTGCCTGAGCAGTTGATCACCAGCGCCAACCACCAAATTGCCCTGCAGGAGCTGCGCTATCACACCACTCAGGTGCAGCAATTTCTCACTGATGCGGCCGTATCGGGCGAACAGGACTCCATCGGCGAGGCGGAGCAGCACGCTCAGGCCGCCCGCCAACTGCTGGATACCCTGCCACAACTGCAAAATACCCTCTCCCCCCTGCTTACCAAGCAACTCGATATTGGCAAGCGGATGGTCGATGCCTATCTGAAAGGGGGGCGTGAGGCGGGCAACCTGTTGATGAAGCAGCCAGGCGAGGGGTTTGATGCGATAACCGATACCATCGCCAGCCAGGTGGAGGGGGCGCTGGATCAGCAACATCAGCAGTTAATGCAACAAGAAACGAAGATCGAAGACCAAAGCAAAGCGTTGCAAAGCCAGGATCTGCTACTGCTGGTCACCAGCCTGACCATTATTTTGCTGATGCTGCTGTTTATCTATCTCAAAACGGTGCGACCATTGCAGCATCTGATGACCCAACTGGTCGAGCTGGCCAACCACAGCCACAACCTCACCTTCCGCCTGCGTAGTCAGGGACAGGACGAATTCGCCTACCTCGCCACGGTTTTCAACCGCTTCCTCGACAATATCGACAGCCTGATCGGCTCGGTCCAACAGGTATCCCACAAAACCCACGACAAGATGGCGATGCTGATGAAGCACTCGGGCAGCACCCTGAGCAGCATGCAGCAAGCCCAGCAAAATACCGACTTGCTGGCGACCGCCATCAACGAAATGACCGCCACCGTCCACAACATCGAACACAATACCGAGCAGGCCAGTCAGGATACGCTGCTAACCCAGCGCCAGGCTCACGATGGCCAGCAGCAGGTGAGTCAAACCATCGCCCTTATCCGTCAGGTGGCCAACCATATCGAGCAATCCGCCGGTGAAGTAACCCAGCTGGATCAGGAGAGCAGCCAGATCGGCAACATACTGCAGGTGATCAGCACCATCTCGGAGCAGACCAACCTGCTGGCACTCAATGCTGCCATCGAAGCCGCCCGGGCTGGCGAACAGGGACGCGGTTTTGCAGTGGTCGCCGATGAGGTTCGCCAGCTGGCAACCCGCACCCAGGCGGCCACCGTCGATATCCAGAAGCGGATCGAAGCGTTGCAGAACAACACCCGCCATGCGGTCAGCACCATGCACACCACTCGCAACGTCAGCGAACAGGCGGTCAATCAGGCCGCGGGCACCGGCGAAACCCTCAATGCCATTGTCTCGGCCATTACCCGGGTCGCCGATATGAATGGCCAGATCGCCACAGCGGCCGAGCAACAGGCTCAGGTCGCTGAAGAGACCAATCGCAACGTTATGCAGGTTGCCAATATTGCTCGTGAATGCCTCGAGCTGGCCCGCGAGAGCCGCGCCCACACTCGCGACCTGAACCAGTCCAATGAGGAGATCAGCCTGATCAGCGATCAGTTCGAGGTGAGCCCGCCGAAATCCACGGGACATGAGCATGACCTGCTGCACTGGAACGAGACATTCATGGTGCGGGTAGCGAGTGTGGATCGCCAGCATCAGGGATTGTTCGAAGCGATGAACCGCTTCTACCACGCGGTCAGTGATAACAGTCCGGTGCAGGTGCGCAAACAGCGGCTGGACGAGCTGCTCAAGCTGGCGATTCAGCACTTTGCCGACGAGGAGCGCAGTATGGAACAGGCGCGCTATCCGGATCTGCAGCGCCACAAACAGGAGCATGCCAGGCTGCTGGCCGAGCTGGGCAACCTGATCCGCCGCGAAGATGGCGACGAACAGGATCTCAACATGGAGATGATCATCTTCCTCAAGAGCTGGCTGCTCAACCATATCCTGAAGGTGGACAAGCAATACAGCGAGTGCATGATCAAGGCGGGGGTACAGTAGTTTATCCCCTTCCCAAACCGAGCCAACGCCAGTCAGTCATGACTGGCGTTTTTGTTTGCGGGGCTATTTTGGCAAGGCGATTATGTACGGGCGGGACGGGCAGCCTGCTGGCATTCGGCGTGGCAAGGACAGCTGACCAGATGATCGTTCACCATTCCCACCGCCTGCATAAAGGCATAACAGATGGTGCTGCCGACGAAGTTGAAGCCGAGCTTCTTGAGTGCTTTCGACATGGCATCCGACTCGGGCGACGTTGCCGGAATATCGCCGTTACCCTGGCGCTGGTTGACGATGGGGGCACCGCCGACAAAGCCCCACAGGTAATCGGCGAAGTCGATCCCCTGCTCCTGCAACGCCAGCCAGGCGCGGGCATTTTTGATGATCGACTGCACCTTGAGCCGGTTGCGGATAATGCCGCTGTCCTGCATCAGCCGCTCCACATCCTGCTCGTCGAAGCGGGCGATCAGCACCGGATCAAAGTCGGCATAGGCGCGATGGTAGCTTTCGGTGCGCTTCAAGATGGTGATCCACGACAGCCCCGCCTGCTGGCCATCGAGGCAGAGCTTGGCAAACAGCTCGCGGGGGTCATAAACCGGCCTGCCCCACTGTTTGTCATGGTATTCAATGTATTCCGGGTCCTTGGTCACCCATGCGCAGCGCAGTTCCATTTCCTCTCCCTCGTTATTTCAGCGGTCTCCCCGACCCTGCCTACTCTGCAGGCGGCATCGCTCACATCATATACCGGACATCCCGCCCGACCAGCCAGGGCGCAGCACCATCCCGCGAATCCGCTGCAATTTCGCCTATTATCCGACCATGCCAGACGGTATACTCCCTCGGTTCACATTCAGCAAATCTTGCTCTGATTTTCATTTCGCGCGAAAAAAATTATGCAAAAATTCGATGTCAAAACCTTTCAGGGCCTGATCCTGCAGCTGCAGGACTATTGGTCCCGCCAGGGCTGTACCATCATTCAGCCGCTGGATATGGAAGTGGGTGCCGGTACTTCCCACCCCATGACCTGTCTGCGTGCCCTGGGCCCGGAGCCCATCGCCTGCGCCTACGTGCAACCGTCCCGCCGTCCGACTGACGGCCGCTACGGTGAAAACCCCAACCGCCTGCAGCACTACTACCAGTTCCAGGTGATCATCAAGCCTTCCCCCGACAACATTCAGGAACTCTATCTGGGCTCCCTGAAAGAGCTGGGCATGGATCCTGAAATCCACGACATCCGCTTCGTGGAAGACAACTGGGAAAACCCGACACTGGGTGCCTGGGGTCTGGGTTGGGAAGTGTGGCTGAACGGCATGGAAGTGACCCAGTTCACCTACTTCCAGCAGGTTGGCGGCCTCGAGTGCAAGCCGGTGACCGGCGAGATCACCTATGGTCTCGAGCGTCTGGCCATGTACATTCAGGGCGTGGACAGCGTCTACGATCTGGTCTGGTCTGACGGCCCGCTGGGCAAGACCACCTACGGCGACGTGTTCCACCAGAACGAAGTGGAGCAATCCACCTACAACTTCGAGCACGCCGACGTGGAGTTCCTGTTCCACTGCTTCGAGCAGTACGAGAAGGAAGCCCAGAATCTGCTGGCACTGGAAAAACCGCTGCCGCTGCCTGCCTACGAGCGCATCCTCAAAGCCGCTCACTCCTTCAACCTGCTGGATGCCCGCAAGGCCATCTCGGTCACCGAGCGTCAGCGCTACATCCTGCGCATTCGCACCCTGACCAAGGCCGTGGCAGAGGCATACTACGCCTCCCGCGAAGCGCTGGGCTTCCCTATGTGTCAGCGCAGTGAGAACAAGCAAGGTTAAGGAACGGACATGGCACAACATACATTTCTGGTAGAGATCGGTACTGCTGAGCTGCCGCCCAAAGCCCTGCGCTCCCTGGCCGAAGCCTTTGCCGACAACTTCAAAGCCGAACTGACCAAGGCCGATCTGGCCTTTGGCGACGTCGAGTGGTTTGCCTCACCGCGCCGTCTGGCACTCAAGGTGAGCGAGCTGGCCGGTGAACAGCCGAGCAAGAGCGTCGAGAAGCGCGGCCCGGCCGTAGCTCAGGCGTTCGATGCCGAAGGCAAGCCGACCAAAGCAGCCGAAGGCTGGGCCCGTGGCAACGGCATCACCGTTGAGCAGGCCGAGCGTCTGGTCACCGACAAGGGTGAGTGGCTGGTTCACACCGCCAAGGTCGAAGGCCGTCCGGCCAAAGATCTGCTGGGCGAGCTGGTTGCCTCTGCGCTGGCCAAGCTGCCGATCCCGAAAATGATGCGCTGGGGCGACAAAACCATCCAGTTCGTGCGTCCGGTCTTCACCGTGACCCTGCTGCTGGATGGCGAGCTGGTTCCCGCCACCATTCTGGGTATCGACTCTGCCCGCACCCTTCGCGGTCACCGCTTTATGGGCGAGAGCGAATTCACCATCGACAACGCCAGCCAGTACCCGCAGATCCTGCAGGAGCGCGGCATGGTGATTGCCGACTTCATGGCGCGCAAGGCCAAGATCAAGGCTGACGCCGAAGCGGCCGCTGCCGCCTTCGGTGGCGTTGCCGATCTGGACGACGCCCTGCTGGAAGAGGTCACCGCACTGGTCGAGTGGCCGGTGGTGCTGACCGCCAACTTCGAAGAGAAGTTCCTGGCCGTGCCGGCCGAAGCACTGGTTCACACCATGAAGGGTGACCAGAAGTACTTCCCGGTCTACGACAAGAACGGCAAGCTGCTGCCGAAGTTCATCTTCGTCACCAACATCGAGTCCAAAGACCCGAGCCAGATCATCAGCGGCAACGAGAAGGTGGTTCGCCCCCGTCTCTCTGACGCCGAGTTCTTCTTCAAGACCGACCTCAAGCAAACCCTGGCCTCCCGCCTGCCGCGCCTTGAAACCGTGCTGTTCCAGCAACAGCTGGGCACCGTCAAGGCCAAGGTCGAGCGCATCGAGACCGTCGCCGGCTTTATCGCCGAGCGTATCGGTGCCGACGTGGCTCAGGCCAAGCGTGCCGGTCTGCTCTCCAAGTGTGACTTGATGACCAACATGGTCGGCGAGTTCACCGACACCCAGGGTGTCATGGGGATGCACTACGCCCGTCACGATGGCGAAGACGAAGCAGTGGCCGTGGCCCTCAACGAGCAGTACATGCCGCGCTTTGCCGGTGATGCCCTGCCGTCTGGTCTGGTTGCCTGCGCCGTCGCGCTGGCCGACAAGTTCGACACCCTGGCCGGTATCTTCGGCATCGGCATGCTGCCGAAGGGTGACAAGGACCCGTTCGCCCTGCGTCGCGCCGCCATCGGTGCCCTGCGCATCATGACCGAGAAGCAGCTGGATCTGGACCTGGTTGAACTGGTGGAAGAAGCGGTACGCGTCTACGGCGACAAGCTGACCAACAAAACCGTCGTCACCGACGTGGTCGACTTTATGCTGGGCCGCTTCCGCGCCGCCTATCAGGACGAAGGCATCGGTGCCGACGTGGTACTGGCCGTGCTGGCCCGCCGCCCGACCCGTCCGCTCGACTTCGATCGCCGCGTCAAGGCCGTCAGCCACTTCCGCACGCTGGATGCCGCACTGGCACTGGCTGCCGCCAACAAGCGCGTGAGCAACATTCTGGCCAAGGTCGAAGGCGAACTGCCGACTGCCGTCAAACCGGAACTGCTGGTCGATGCCGCCGAGAAGGCGCTGGCCACCCAGGTTGCCGAACTGCAAGCCGAACTGGCCCCGCTGTTCGCTGCCGGTGACTATCAGGCTGCCCTCACCCGTCTGGCCGCCCTGCGCGAGCCGGTCGACACCTTCTTCAACGAGGTGATGGTGATGGCCGATGACGAAGCCCTCAAGGCCAACCGTCTGGCGCTGCTGAACAACCTGCGCAACCTGTTCCTGCAAGTCGCGGATATCTCCCTGCTGCAGTAAAAACGAAGTTTGGGATTGAGATCAAGAAAGGCGCCGATAGGCGCCTTTTTAATTGACCATACACATCTAAATACGTAATTTATTCAACTGGTTAAGTTTAGAGTTCTATTTTATGATAGATATACCTCTCAATATCAAAAAGATCAACGTGAATGATTTTTTAGAGTTTCTTTGGGATAGATTCTCTAAAGAAATCGGACCTGTTGCATGCCAACACTTTTATATTGAAACAGGCGACCCTCAAGTCTATATATACGATGTTAATTGGGCGCATAGAACATTACCATTCTCTGCTAGCATGCAATTTTACAACCATACAAACAAAGGAATTTACAAGGTAGTTCTTGATGTTACGTATGAGAACACATCTATAAACGGTGATCATGAAAAAGCGATCGCAGATATAATTAAAGATGCTAACAAAATAGATCTGCACACCGTAATAAATGCAAGGAGAATTTATTTCCCTGTGAGATCTAAATACCACTTTGGATGTGACTACTTTTTCCCTGAATCTAATCTTGGGATAACTAGTATAAATGGTGTTCTATATTTTTATTTCTCTGTAGAATACATATCAAAGTCCCAATTAGACATGTACATATTGGAGAGAGTAAAGCTCACCTGTGCGATATTCACTCTAGTAACACAACACCTATTCGAATATGAACCAAACAATAAAATATACTGCACAGATATCGACAACAACACCACAAAAGAAAACTACTTTATTGATAAGGATGGTTTTGTTGATGCTGACGAAATAATAAAAAATGATAAGTTATATTTACCGAACGAGGCTCACAAAATAATTTCAGCAATAATAAGAGATGATAAATGTAAGAACTCAGCTCTGAGATTTGCAGAATCCATCAAGTTAAGACATGAGGTTGAGCATGACCGTATACATAATTTATTTAAGATTCAGTACGAGCTTTTAGGATATGTATCTGCGATAGAATCTCTATTAGACACTACTGAAAAAACCATTACGGTTGCATGTAATAACTGTGGTGCTCCAATTGATAAAACCCAACGTAAAATAACAAACAAATTTAATGACTTTGTAAAAATACATTCGTTAAATAAAAAATCAGTGATGACTGCGATGAAAGACCTTTATAATGACAGGTCTAAATTTGTTCATATGGGAGAGTCATTGACAAAATCAAACACAATGGGCTCAAAACCACTGTTGCTAGAAGGGAAATCGTATAACATAGGGTTTCCATATTATTATTTAAATATTCATGAATTCACTGGGTATCTATTAAGAAGCTCAATGTCTCAACCAAATATAAATTCATAGTCCGTTCAATTAGCCGTCAGGCATAATCGGACGTTCGCGTAAATCGATTCTCCCACCATAACAGCCAGCCGAATTTCCCCCTCCGGCTGGCCGCCCCTGCGTCACGGCAACAACCGCAACCAAAGCCTCTCGTTCGTCCGATTACGCTGCGCTAATCGAACCTACAGGGCTTTGGCTGGCGCGGCATACCTATTGATTAAGATCGGCCATTGCCCTTTGCGGGCGGTGGACGGGCCAAACTGCGGCATCAGGGCACACTACAAGCATGCATAAGTAAAAATTTGGTCATTATCCGAAAACCCATAAATTCTGTTTATACCTACTACCTTGGCTGAGTTGGCGGCCACCCGCGGCGATAACGGGTGCCAGCGGGGCATCGCCCGATCTCTGGCAAACAAGCGGAACACCCCTTACCCGCCCTTGCCGCATATCTTGCAGAAAACGGGGTAACGTTTGGTGCATCGGGTCGTAGGTTCGATTAGCCGTCAGGCGTAATCGGACGTTCGCGTAAATGGATTCTCTCGCTATAACGGCCAGCCAAATTGCCCCTCCGGCTGGCCGCCCCTGTTGCACGGCAACAACCGCAACCAAGGCCACTCGATCGTCCGATTACGCGGAGCTCATAACACCCACAGAAAACGGTAGCTTGTGGTGCATCTGCCTGACGCTGATCAGCTATGGCCCGCACCAATCATGCCGCTCTTATTTAATTTATAAATAACAGCTTAATAGTGGGACAGGTAAATATCATGAATAGTGGGCCGTATCACAATAACAGCAAAAAAGCCTTGGTTAATTCTCAGCGAGAATTTAGTGTATGAAAATCAGAGGTTGAATATAAACACCGCCGCAAAAGCATTCTGTTGTCGATATAAACATCACGTAGAAGACAGCATTTTCCATAGAGATATTTATGAACAAACTATACAGTCTTTTTTTCATTGGAGCGCTAACACTTCCACTCTGTGCCAATGCTCAGGATGGACGTGCCAACAACAACCAGAACAGCCGTGAAGTGGCCAGCGCCATGAACGGGTTACCCAACAAGGTGTTTGCACAAAATAGAGGCCCATCCATTACTGTTGCCACGTTCAATATTGGTGCGGCAAAAGTGTCAAATATCAGTGCTATTGCAGCAGCAATAAAGGCTAGCTCAGCAGATATTGTTGCTTTGCAGGAAGTTGACCAACTCACAAAGCGCAGTGGCAATATCGATCACCTGGCTGAATTAAAAAAACTCACCGGTATGAATGGTGTGTTTGGTGCAGCAATTGATTTTGATGGCGGTAAATATGGCTTGGCATTCTTGTCAAAATATCCCATAGCAACCAAAGAAATTGTACAGCTGCCATCTGGTAACAGAGAGCAACGGATAGCGCTGATCACCGAAGTTTCCGTACCGGGCTTCCCTGCCCCCATTACCGCGATCAACACCCACCTGGATACCAAAGAGAATCCGGAAATGCGGATCGGCCAGATCCAGGAGCTTAATGACCGGACAATTGAAATTCGCGGTATAAAAGTGCTTATGGGTGACTTCAATGACACGCCAGAGACAGCAAGCATCAAGGAAGTAACAAAATACTGGAACTCGATCACCCCACTGAATCGGGATCATCGTACATGGCCAGCCAATAACCCTGAAATCGGGGTAGACTATATCTTCACCAGCAATGCACAACGCTGGAATATCAAAAATGTCACCATTCCAGCCAAGACCGGTGTTTATGCTGGGGTCAATTGGCCAACCGTCAGTGACCATTTGCCAATTATGGCTACGCTGCAATTAACCGAGCAATAATTGCGCTGGTCAATTCCTGCCGCTTTTTGCGTTTGATAGCATGATCTCTTTGGCTATCACGCCCCCAGCCCCGAGTGAAAAAATACGCTCGGGGCTGTAACACTCCTCCTCTTGCCAGCCCTGCTGCTTTTTGACCTAGCCAGAGAATCAGAGACGTTCTGCACTGGTCATCTGCGTCATCAGTTGATCGATACAGCCCACCACCCGTTCGGAGTTCTGTTCAATCTCCCGATAGAGGGCCTCCGCCTCTTCGTGTTTATGCTGGCTCTTGAGTTCGATGATCTGCTGGATCACCTGATGCAATCTGGCATGGGGCGCGGCGATCGCCTTGAAAGCAGGATGGTCGCCACAGCATGCGGCCCCTTCGCTAAAGTACCAGCGGCCAAGGCGGCACTCCTTGTCGCTGACGGCTTCGCTGCGGGATAACCCCTCCTGTCCGTCGAGATAGGCACGCACCCTGGTCTTCCAGCCCATGTGGGCGGCGCGGGCACGGCTCAGCACCATCTTCAGGTTGGCGCCATCGTGAAACTGACCCGCCAGCTCCCCCAGCTTGTCGACCAGGGTAGCCACATGGCTGGCAATCTGGGCGGTATCCCGCGCCACCAGCGTGGTGGCCTGGGAGATCTCGTGGACACCAACGATGTTACGGGTGATCTCGTCGCTCACCGAGGATTGCTCCTCCGAAGCAGTGGCAATCTGGGCATTCATGTCGCGAATGCGGTTGACTGCCCCCTTGATCCGGCCGAGCGCTTCCCCTGCCTGATTGGCCCGCTCGACCGACCCTCCCGCCTGCTGCACACTGTGCTCGATCATGGTCACCGTGTTGGTAACAGCCCGTTGCAGTTGCTCGATAGTGCTGCGGATCTCGGCAGTGGAGTGCTGGGTACGCCCCGCCAGCGAGCGCACCTCATCGGCCACCACCGCAAAACCGCGCCCCTGCTCACCGGCCCGGGCCGCCTCGATGGCGGCGTTGAGCGCCAGCAGGTTGGTCTGCTCCGCAATGGACTGGATCACCGCCAGCACCGAGCCGATCTGCTCGCTGGCTCTGGCGACCTCCTGCACCGTGCTGCCTGCGCTGGCGATCTCATCGGCCAGCTGCTCGATCATGGTGACGCTCTGCTGCACCACTCCGTCGCCAGTGACGGCCTGAGTATCCGCCTCGCTGGCTGCTTCGGCAGCCTGCGCCGTGTTGTTGGCTACCTCGTGCACCGTGCTGGTCATCTCGCTCATGGCGGTTGCGAGCTGGGTGGTCTGCTCCTGCTGACGCGTCATGCTGCCAAGGTTGCCCGCTGCACTGCGCGACAGCCGTTCGCTCTCGCCCGCCAGTTCGCCCAGGGTGGCGGTCAACTGGCTGATGGTGTCACGGATCTTGCCGACAAAGGCGTTGAAGGCAATGCCGAGACGGCGAGTCTCCTCCGGCCCGGCCACCGGCAACGTACTGCTCAGATCGCCCGAACCATTGGCCAGCGCCTCCAGCGCTTTGACGCTCTCCTGCAGCGGGCGGTTAAGGCGTCCCAGCAGCAACACCAGCGCCACCGCGATCAAGGCCGTACCGAGCAGGGCAATCATCACCATCTGCCAGTTCTGGCGCGCCAGTGCGGCGGCAACCTCGCTGTGATCCCGGGCCAGCTCGATGACCCCGACCGCCTTGCCGGAGAAGTCGCGCAGCGGCGCCACCATCACCAGAAAATCGCGCCCCTGCTGCTTGCTGGTGGTGAAGCGGCTCTCTCCTGCCAGCACCTCCTGATACCAGTCCGCCGACTCGACGAGCATGGATGTACCGGTCAGCATCACGGGTTTGCCCTGTTCAAACAGATAGATGGCGAGACGACTGTCCTGACCCAGCAGATCGGCAAACAGCGAAGCATCGAGGGCGCGGCCAAACTCCACCGAACCGACCGGCTGACCGTTGAAAGTCACCGGCACCACGCCACGGATCCCGGTACCACCCTGGCCTGTCTCCAGCCCGCCCACCGGCTGGTGGTTGCGGTTCACCTCCACCACCGCCAACCGGGTGGCAGAGAGATCATCGCCATGGTTTGCGGGCTTGTGCACCCGATAGAGGGAGGTTGCTGGCGGCAGGTGGAAGTGGAACTGCTGGATCCCCTGCGCCTTGAGGGCTGGCCAGAGCGGATCGAACAGGCTGGCGAGGGTTTGCCAATCCTTGTCGGCCACGGCTTTGGCGGCATCCGGGCGCTGCGCAATCAGGGTGGCCGCCAGCACCGTCTCATGGCTGGCATTGCGGATCACCGATTCGATATTTTGCAGTTCGGTTTGCAGCGCAGTCTGCTCGGCCACGACGGCTCGCTGACGGTTTTCGAACAGGTTGAAAGTGAGCAGCACGACGGCCAGCAATACGATGCCGCTGATCGCCAGCAGCGTGATCTGGTGACCCAGCTTGCGAGGGGGGAACATAAGACACCATCCTTGATAGTCATACCCAACTTACAGGATGGAACGGTTAAAATGGGAGTCCATCAGAACTTATGTCTTTGTTGATATTGATCAAGCCATCAGCAGACTAAACCGGAGCCTGCTCACAATTCCCCCTTGCAACCCGCTCAATGGGTCAACTGCGGCAGCAGTTGCAGCAGGTGGGCCCGCACCGCCAGCGGAGTCTGGCTGACCCAGATATCCAGCAGACCATAAGCAAGCAGCGGCAACACCAGCAGCATCAGACAGAGCAGCCCCAGCAAACGGTTCGGCGCGAGCCTGTGCGTCTTGCTACCAAGGTGCAACGCATCGGCCCGCTTGGGGCAGGCGGCGACACAGCTCAGGCAACTGGTGCACTCCGGGTTGCGCACCGCGATAAGCTGATGCACCTGAATGTGCGACGGACAAGCACGGCTGCACTTGTCGCAGTCGTGGCCCGCACTGCGCAGGCAACGGGCCGGGTCACGGCGTATACGCAGAGGCGTCAGCAAGCCCAACAAGGCGAGCCAGGCGCCATAGGGGCAGAGATAACGGCAGAAGCCCTGCCGGAAGACGGCGGTGAGCAGCAGCACCCAACCGAGGCACAGGCCGGAGATCAGGGTCAGGTTGAAGAAGAAGGCGCCCATCTTCATATCTGCCGCCTGATGATAGGGGCTGGTGAAGTAACCGGGCAGGGCGGTGGAGGGCACCGCCAGCACAATAATGAAGAGCAGAAAACCAAGTACCAGAAACTTCTGGGCACGCAGCAACCTATCCAGCCAGCGCGGCGGCAGCCACTCCCCCGTAATCCAGCGACTGCGCAGGCAGTGCAGCCACTCTCCCACCAGACCAAGCGGACAGAACCAGGCACAGAACGCCCGCCCCAGCAGCAGGGCCGACAGGGAGAGTGCCAGCACAGTGATGGTCGCCGCCGGATGGTGGGGATCCACCAATCCCTGGCCGAACCAGGCCCGCAGCCCAAGCCCGCCAGCAATGGGCAAGAAACCGTCCACCACGTCGGGACGCACCAGCCAGGGAGTCATCCCCTGCCCCAATTGCCAGATATGCAGAGCATATTGGGCCGTCACCAAGCCCCAGCAGAGCAACAACAGGTGCCGCGTCCGCCCCCGTAACCACTGGCTGTTGATCTCGCCGAGGTCAGGCAACGGCCTACCCCGTTGCCACAGAACAAGCGCCGCAGCCACCAGCCCCAGACCAAGCCAGAGCAGACTATCTGCCGCCAGCAACCAGACCATAAGCAGCAGACCGAGGGCAAGGCACCACGACCAGCCGGATCGCGCCTGCCACGCCAACAGAACCAGATAAGCCAGGCCTGCGGCCATGGTCACGGCTTCGATCACACTCATGTTTCCCTCACTGCCCCCATCCAGAACTGACGGGGCAAGGATAACTAACATCTGAGTTGATTATTTTGATCTGCATGGGCAGAAGGAGACATTCGCGGCCATAGCCCCGACAGGTTTATCTGTCGCTATTGTTGAGCAGGACTCCTTATGACTGTTGCACAGACTCGGCCTGCTCATCATCAAAGCGGTGTGAGGGGTCTGCCCGCGTTAAACCACAGGACCAACTCATCTGCCAGTCACGCTAGCTAGCTGCGGGCCCGACGCAGGTGGTAATCCACGTGATAGTCGTTGGCATTGCGAAACATGATGGAGTAGTTGAGAAACTCGCCGTTCTCGCCGTATGAAAGGGAGGTGAGTCGCAGGATGGGGGCACCCTGTTCGATATGCAGCAACTCGGCCATCCGCCTATCGGCCAGCACGGCGCTGAAACTTTCGTAGTTGCCTGCAATGGGGAGCTGGCACTCATTCTCGATGTAGGCAAACTTGGAGCCCTCCAGATGAGCCACCGATAGAGTGCGAAACAACCGCACCGGCATGTAGCTCTCCTCCACGAGCAGGGCCCGACCATCAACCGAACGCACGCGGTTGGAGAAATAGACCGGCTCGTTCACCTTGATCCTGAGCTGACTGGCGATGGCAGGCGGAGCTGGCATGGTGCGAAACTCCAGCACCTCGCTGGTCAAGGTGCGACCCTGCGAACGCATCAGTTCGGTAAAACCACATAACCCTTTGGTTTCATGCTGGACATCCTTTTTCGTCACATAAGTGCCGCTGCCGTGACGCCGCTCCACTAGTCCCCATTCGATCAACATGTCCAACGCTTTTCGGATGGTCATACGGGAAACGCCATACTGTTCTGCCAATGCTTTTTCGCCCGGCAACACATCCCCTACCCGACACTCGGCCTCATTTACCCTGATCCTGAGTCGATCGGCTACCGATTTATAGATCACTGCTAGACATCTCCTGTGGTAGCAATACCAGCTACCTCATTTTGAAAAACGTAGCAAAATAACATAAAAACAATGAGTTAACTTTCAACAAAAGCTGCATAAACATCACAAAACAAAGAGGTACAATAATATCTCAAAAGTTGGACATCTTTGTCTAAATAACCGCATGCGTCAGATCACATATTTCCAAGATATTTCATGAGCTCTCTTTTTTTCGTTGTTAATTTGCATCTGGCAACACCGGCAAAGATTAGATTAATTATTTCAACCAAGGGACAATATATGCTCAGTCAAATTCAACGTTTTGGCGGAGCAATGTTCACTCCTGTCCTGCTTTTTCCATTTGCAGGTATGGTAGTAGGCATTGCCATTATGCTGAAAAACCCGATGTTTGTCGGTGAATCACTGGCAAACCCACAAGGATTGTTTTTCCAGATCATCCATATTATTGAAGAGGGTGGCTGGACAGTATTCAGAAATATGCCGCTAATATTTGCAATTGGCCTGCCAATCGGTCTGGCAAATAAGGCACAAGCCAGAGCGTGTCTGGCTGTATTGGTCAGTTTCATGACCTGGAACTATTTTATCAACGCCATGGGAATGACCTGGGGCAGTTATTTCGGAGTCGACTTCAGTCAGGATGTGGGTGGTGAAAGTGGCCTCGCCATGGTGGCGGGGATCAAGACCCTGGATACCAGCATCATAGGTGCCATCGTCATCTCCGGCATCGTCACTGCCCTGCACAACCGTCTGTTTGATCGCCAGCTGCCGGTCTTTCTCGGCATCTTTCAGGGCAGCTCCTTTGTCACCATCGTCGCCTTCTTCGTGATGATCCCCTGTGCCTGGCTGACCCTGCTCGGCTGGCCAAAAGTACAGATGGGCATCGCCTCCCTGCAGAATTTCATGCTGGTCTCCGGTCCGGTCGGGGTCTGGGTATACACCTTCCTCGAGCGAATTTTGATCCCGACCGGCCTGCATCACTTTATCTACGGCCCCTTTATCTTTGGCCCTGCAGCAGTAGAAGGTGGCATTCAGCTCTACTGGGCACAACACATGCTGGAGTTCAGCCAGAGCACTCGCCCGCTGATTGAGCAGTTCCCTCAGGGTGGCTTTGCCCTCCATGGCAATTCGAAGATTTTTGGTGCCATGGGTATTGCCCTGGCCATCTACGCCACTGCCGCCAAAGAGAACAAGGCCAAGGTGGCAGGCCTGCTGATCCCGGCCACCCTGACCGCCATTCTGGTAGGCATTACCGAGCCACTGGAGTTCACCTTCCTGTTTATCTCGCCGCTGCTATTTGCCATCCACGCCCTGCTGGCAGCCACCATGTCGACGGTGATGTACCTGTTTGGCGTGGTCGGCAATATGGGCGGGGGTCTGCTCGACCAGTTCCTGCCACAGAACTGGATACCCATGTTCCACAATCATGCAGGAATGATGTTCACCCAGATCGCTATCGGATTGGTCTTTACTGGCATCTGGTTCCTGGTATTTCGCGCACTTATTATCCGGCTCAATCTTAAAACCCCTGGGCGGGAAGACAGTGAAATAAAGCTTTATTCAAAAGCTGATTATCAGGCAGCCAAAAAACAGCATGGTAGTGATAGCGCAGCACAAATTATCGAGGCGCTTGGCGGAGTCAAAAATATACGCAGCCTGAATAATTGCGCCACCCGGTTAAGAATTTCGCTGGTTAACAGCAAGCTGGCAGCAGCAGATGAGGAATTTATGAAATTGGGTGCCCATGGTGTCGTCCGCCATGGCGATAGTATCCAGGTAATTATCGGTCTGCATGTACCTCAGGTACGTGAAAATATGGAATCGATTATGAACAACAGTCATCAACAATCATCTTTAGTAATGGAGTCATGATCATGAAAAAATTCTCTGTAGTCATTGCCGGTGGTGGCAGCACTTTTACTCCTGGTATCGTTCTGATGTTGCTGGAAAATCAGCATCGCTTCCCGCTCAAGGAGATCAAATTCTACGACAACGATGGTGCCCGTCAGGAGATCATCGCCGAAGCCTGCAGAATTCTGCTGAAAGAGAAGGCCCCCGAGATCGCCTTCAGCTACGGTACCGACCCCAAAGCTGCTTTTAGCGATGTAGATTTCGTCATGGCCCATATCCGGGTTGGCAAATATCCGATGCGCGAGCTGGACGAGAAGATCCCGCTGCGCCATGGCGTGGTCGGTCAGGAGACCTGCGGCCCGGGCGGTATCGCCTACGGCATGCGCTCCATCGGCGGGGTGCTGGAACTGGTCGACTATATGGAGCAGTACTCACCCAATGCCTGGATGCTCAACTATTCCAACCCGGCTGCCATCGTGGCCGAAGCAACCCGGCGCCTGCGCCCCAACGCCAAAATTCTCAACATCTGCGACATGCCGATCGGGATCGAGGGACGCATGGCCCAGATCGCAGGCCTCACATCCCGCAAAGAGATGCGGGTGCGCTACTACGGCCTCAACCACTTCGGCTGGTGGACCCGCATCGAAGATCTGGCAGGCAACGACCTGATGCCGAAGATCAAGGAGCACGTTGCCCGCCACGGCTATGTCGCCAACAGCGACAGTGGTGCAGAAGCAAGCTGGAACGATACCTTCGCCAAGGCCAAGGATGTGTGGGCGCTCGACCCGGATACCCTGCCCAACACCTATCTGAAGTACTACCTTTACCCGGACTACGTGGTTGCCCACGCCAACCCGGAGCACACTCGCGCCAATGAAGTGATGGAGCACCGTGAGAAACATGTCTTCAGCGCCTGCCGCGCCATCGTGGCAGCTGGCAACTCCGCAGCCGGCGAGCTGGAGATCGATGAGCACGCCTCCTATATCGTTGATCTGGCAACCGCCATCGCCTTCAACACCCAGGAGCGGATGCTGCTGATCGTTCCCAATCGCGGCGCCATCCCCAACTTCGACCCGGAGGCCATGGTCGAGATCCCCTGCCTGGTGGGCAGCAATGGGCCTGAGCCGTTGCAAGTGGGTAACATCCCGTTGTTCCAGCAAGGCATGATGGGTCAGCAGGTAGCGGTCGAGAAACTGGTGGTCGAAGCCTGGGTCGAACACTCTTACCAGAAGCTGTGGCAAGCCATCACCCTCTCCAAGACAGTACCGAGCGCCTCGGTGGCCAGAGCCATTCTGGATGACCTGGTTGCGGCCAACAAAGCATACTGGCCCGAGCTGAAGTAAACTGCCCATAAACAAAAACCCCCTCGCTAGCGAGGGGGTTTTCTTGTTCATGGTATTGCCATGGCGTGATCAGCGCAGGGACTTGACCGAACGACGAATAATCAGCTCGGGCTGTACCGTCATCGACTCGACATCCTGCTCCTTGTCACGGATCCGGCTGACCAGCTGTTTGACCGCCAGCAGACCCAGTTCGGCCTTCGGGTGGCGGATAGTGGTCAGCGGCGGGCTGGAGAAGCGCGCCATCGCCACATCGTCGTAACCGATGACGGAGATGTCGTCCGGCACCTTGACCCCGGCCTCCCAGGCGGCGCAAATCGCACCGATCGCCATGGGATCGTCAAAAGCAAACACCGCGGTCGGACGAGGCTGCAGGGCAAGGATCCGCTGCATGGCATCGAAACCGCTCTGGCTCTCGTAATCCCCTTCAAAGATCTGCTCCTCTTTCAAGGTCAGACCTTGCTCGCCAAGGGCATCTCGCACCCCTGCCAGCCGTTGCTGAGTGGTCTGCTTGGCGATATGGCCAGTAATGCAGACGATATCGCGGTGCCCCAGCTCCAGCAGATGGCGCACGGCCATGCGGGCCCCGATCCGGGCATTGTCATTGATTACGTTGGCGAAATCGCACTCCGTGCCCCAGTCCAGTACCACCTGCGGTACGTTCTTGTGGATGCGCAGCATGTCGCGCAGTGGAGTGTCGATATCAGTCCCCAATACCAGCAGGCCATCAACCCGCTTTTCCATCAACATGCGCAAATAGTGCTGTTGACGGGGTGGCTGGTTTTCGGTGTTGCAAAGGATCAGGCTGTAGCCCTGTTCGAAGCAGTACGCTTCCACCCCTTGCACCACTTCTGCGAAGAAGGGGTTTACGCTGGTGGTCACCAGCATGCCAATTGTTTTGGTCGAATTTATTTTAAGACTGCGCGCTACCGAGTTGGGCGCGTAGTTGAGTTCTGCCACCGCCTCAATCACTTTCTGGGTCGCGTCTTCGCTGACCCGGCGAGTGTGGTTGAGCACATGTGAGACGGTGGAGATGGATACGCCTGCGCGCGAGGCGACATCCTTGATAGTGGCCATCTCTGTCTCCTGACTGTCAAAGGCGGAACATTAGCAGATTTCCCGAATAAAGGCTTGGTTTTAACGAGCTCTGCCACGGAATTGTCAATGCTGGCTAATTTAGGCGCTCACTTTCGTTTGCGCAAACGTTTCGAACGCAAAATGGGAGCATCATCGGGATAAAATATCATCAGATTAATCCTCTGATGTTTATCCGCCGCGCCTCGCGTTATCAAGATGTTAACTTACAAAATCAACATTAAATTCTAATTGGTGAAAAATAACAGGCTATTTGTTTCAAAATAAGCCACTAACCACCCCTCTGGTTAGTATCTTTAACAGCTTGTTATTGCCCCGTGAGGAATGATAGAACCATACCTATTGCCGGATGCACGGGATGTAGGTCCGGAATGGTAAACGGAAATGAAACAATTCACTGATTAAGGGACGAATCAATGCATAAGTTGAGCAAAATCACAGTTGGCGCAGCGGTTTCTTTGGCTCTGTTTGGATCGATCTCCATTGCCCACGCAGCAGACACCATCAAGATCGGCATTGCAGGTCCGCTAACCGGCCCGGTTGCCCAGTACGGTGACATGCAGTTCACCGGCGGCAAGATGGCGGTCGAGCAGATCAACAAGGCGGGCGGCATCAAGGGCAAGCAGATCGAAGCGATCGTCTATGACGATGCCTGCGATCCCAAACAAGCCGTAGCAGTCGCCAACAAGGTGGTGAATGACGGCGTCAAATTTGTGGTCGGCCACCTCTGCTCCGACAACACCCTGCCAGCCTCCGACATCTATGAAGATGAAGGGATCCTGATGGTCACCCCGGCCTCCACCAACCCCAAGATCACCGAGCGCGGTTATCAGCTGACCTTGCGCACCATCGGTCTGGATAGCGATCAGGGGCCGACCGCCGCCAAGTACATCATCGAGCAGGTCAAACCCAAGCGCGTTGCCGTTATCCATGACAAGAAGCAGTATGGCGAAGGCATCGCCTCCAGCGTGAAAGCGGCGCTGGACAAGGCGGGCGTCAAGGTAGTGGCCTTTGAAGGGATCACCGCCGGTGACAAGGACTTCTCCGCCCTGATCGCCAAGTTGCAGAAAGAGAACGTCGACTTCGTCTACTACGGCGGCTATCACCCCGAGCTGGGTTTGATCCTGCGTCAGGCTGGCGAGAAGGGTTTGAAGGCTAAGTTCATGGGGCCGGAAGGGGTAGGCAACAAGGACATCTCCGCCATCGGCGGCCCGGCGTCTGAAGGCCTGCTGGTGACCCTGCCGAACAAATATGATCTGGTACCTGCCAACGCCCCGCTGGTTGCGGCGTTCAAGGCCAAGGGTCAGGACTCCTCCGGCCCGTTCGTCTGGACCACCTATGCCGCAGTGCAAACCCTGGCAGCCGGTATCGCCAAGGCGGGTGACGAGGATCCGGCTGCCGTCGCCGCCGCCATCAAGGCCGCACCAATCGATACCGTGATGGGTCCTCTGAGCTGGGCACCGAACGGTGACCTGAAAGGCTTCGAATTCGGTGTATTCCAGTGGCACGCTGACGGTACCTCCAGCCAACTCAAATAATCTGCCGATTGGGGGCGAGGTGACTCGCCCCTCCTCTTCTTTGCGGGCAAGTACAGGGAATGCAGTATGTCCGAACACCTCCTCTATTTCGTTCAGCAGTTGCTGAACGGATTAACCATAGGCAGCACCTATGCGTTGATCGCCATCGGCTACACCATGGTCTATGGCATCATCGGCATGATCAACTTCGCCCACGGCGAGGTTTACATGATCGGCTCCTATGTCGCTTTTATGGTGATGGCGGGGCTCATGATGATGGGTATCGACAGCACCGTTTTGCTGCTGGGCGGCGCCTTTCTGGTCAGCATCATCATCACCGGCAGCTATGGCTGGACCATAGAGCGGGTCGCCTACCGGCCGCTGCGCGGCGGTAACCGGCTGATCCCCCTCATCTCCGCCATCGGCATGTCGATCTTCTTGCAGAACATGATGCGGATGGCCCAGGGCTCGCGGGATATCGCCATGCCCACTCTGATCTCCGGTGGCTGGACCCTGGGAGGCGAGGATGGTTTTCAGGCCAGCCTCTCCTATATGCAGCTCATCATCTTCGTGATCACCTTCATCACCATGCTGGCACTGACCCAGTTCATCAACCGCTCCCGCATGGGCCGCGCCTGCCGCGCCTGTTCGGAAGATATCAAGATGGCCAACCTGCTGGGGATCGACACCCACGTGGTCATCTCCATCACCTTCGTGCTCGGAGCTGCGCTGGCCGCCGTGGCCGGGGTGCTGCTCGGCATGTATTACGGCGTCATCAACCCCTACCTCGGCTTTATGGCCGGGCTGAAGGCCTTCACCGCCGCAGTGCTGGGCGGCATCGGCAGCATTCCGGGTGCCGTGCTGGGCGGCCTGCTGCTCGGCGTGGTGGAAGCGCTCACCGCCGGTTATCTCAGCACCGAGTACAAGGATGTGATGGCGTTTGCCCTGCTCATCTTTGTGCTGCTCTTTATGCCCACTGGCATTCTGGGTCGTCCGGAAGTGGAGAAAGTCTGATGAAACGTCAATTTATCCACGCCTGTATCGCCAGCCTGGTACTGCTGGTGCTCTCCTTCTGGCTGCTCGGCTTCAAGCTGGAGACCGATGGCTCCCGCCTGCTGGTAGTGAGCCGCCTCGATGTGTCGCTGGCCTGGCTGCTGGGCGGCGCCACCATCGTATTCTGGTTCCAGATGCTGCGCGGCCAGATTGCCAAGCTGTTTCAGGCCTCCATCAGCGGCTTCTCGGTCGGCTTCACCAAGCTGGTGCTGCCGAGCCCGGAAGAGGCGCCCAAGCTCTATAACCTCACCGCTGTACTGGTGCTGCTGTTCGCGGTGAGCTGGCCCTTTATGGCCTCTCGCGGCGCCATCGATCTGGCCACCCTCACCCTCATCTACATCATGTTGGGGCTGGGTCTGAACGTAGTGGTCGGCCTCGCAGGCCTGCTCGATCTTGGCTATGTCGGTTTCTATGCGGTCGGTGCCTACAGCTATGCCCTGCTCAACACCTACTTCGGGCTCAGTTTCTGGGAGTGCCTGCCCATCGCCGGACTGATGGCCGCCACCTTCGGCTTCCTGCTCGGGTTCCCGGTATTGCGGCTGCGGGGGGACTATCTGGCCATCGTCACTCTGGGTTTTGGCGAGATCATCCGCATCCTGCTCAACAATATGACCACCCTGACCGGCGGCCCAAACGGTATCTCCGGCATTCCCAAACCGACGCTCGCTGGCCTGGAATTCAACCGCACCGTCAAGGATGGCGGCTTTGATACCTTCCACAACTTCTTCGGCATTACCTACAACGCCAACCACAAGGTGATCTTCCTCTACCTGATGGCGCTGGTGTTGGTAGTGGCGACCCTGTTCGTCATCAACCGCCTGCTGCGGATGCCGCTGGGCCGCGCCTGGGAAGCGCTGCGGGAAGACGAGATCGCCTGCAAATCGCTGGGGCTCAACCCCACCATCATCAAGCTGACCGCCTTCACCATAGGTGCCACCTTTGCCGGTTTCGCAGGGAGTTTCTTCGCCTCGCGGCAGGGCTTTATCAGCCCGGAATCTTTCGTCTTTATCGAGTCGGCCATCGTGCTGGCGATTGTGGTGCTGGGGGGCATGGGCTCCCAGATCGGGGTGGTATTGGCCGCTATCGTGATGACGGTGCTGCCGGAGCTGGCCCGCGAGTTTAACGAGTACCGCATGCTGATGTTCGGCCTCTTGATGGTGTTCATGATGATCTGGCGGCCACAAGGATTGCTGCCGATGACCCGTCCGCATCTGGAGTTGAAGAAATGAGTACTCATCAGAAGTTATTGGAAGTCTCTGATTTGTCGATGCGCTTTGGTGGCCTGCTGGCAGTCAACGGGGTCAAGCTGGATATCGACAAGGGCGAGGTGATCTCCATCATCGGCCCCAACGGCGCGGGCAAGACCACCATCTTCAACTGCCTGACCGGCTTCTACTGCCCGAGCGGCGGCACCATCCGCTACAAGGGTGAGGAGATTCAGGGGCTGCCCGGCCACCTCATCGCCCGCAAGGGAATAGTGCGTACCTTCCAGCATGTGCGGTTGTTCAAGGAGATGACGGCGGTGGAGAACCTGCTGGTTGCCCAGCACCAGCACCTCAACACCAGCTTTATCGCCGGTCTGTTCAAGACCCCGGCCTTTCGCCGTGCCGAGCAGGAGGGGCTGGAGCTGGCTGCCTTCTGGCTGGATAAAGTGGGGCTCAAGGATCTGGCCAACCGCGCCGCCGGTAATCTGGCCTACGGCCAGCAGCGCCGCCTAGAGATCGCCCGCTGCATGGCAACCCGGCCCGAGCTGCTGATGCTGGATGAACCGGCTGCCGGTCTCAACCCGAAGGAAACCGACGAGCTGGACGAGCTGATCATGAGCCTGCGGGACGAATTCGGGGTCTCGGTGCTGCTGATCGAACACGATATGAAGCTGGTGATGGGTATCTCCAACCGCATCTTCGTGGTCAGCCAGGGCACCCCGCTGGCCCACGGCAAGCCGGATGAGATCCGCAACAACCCGGCAGTGATCAAGGCCTATCTGGGCGAGTCGTAAGGACAAAAAGATGTTAGAACTTCGCAACGTATCGACCCACTACGGCAAAATTCAGGCACTGCACGATGTCAGCGTCGAGGTGAAAGAGGGGGAAATCGTCACCCTGATCGGCGCCAACGGCGCGGGCAAGACCACCCTGCTGATGACCCTCTGCGGTGAACCCAAGCCCAGCAGCGGCTCAATCTGGTTTGAGGGGGAACAGATCAGCTCCCTCACCACCGCCCGCATCATGCGCAAGGATATCGCCGTGGTGCCGGAGGGGCGCCGTATCTTCGCCCGCCTGACGGTGGAGGAGAACCTGCTGATGGGCGCCTTCTTCGTCGACAAAGCCGAGCAGCACGGCCTGCTGGATCAGGTGTTCACCCTGTTCCCGCGCCTGCACGAGCGGCTGGAACAACGGGCGGGCACCATGTCCGGCGGCGAGCAACAGATGCTGGCCATCGGCCGCGCCCTGATGAGCAAACCGCGCCTGCTGCTGCTGGATGAACCCTCGCTGGGGCTGGCCCCCATCGTCATTCAGCAGATCTTCGACACCATAGAGCAGCTACGCCAGAAGGGGATGACCATCTTTCTGGTGGAGCAGAACGCCAATCAGGCGCTCAAGCTGGCCGACCGCGGTTATGTGCTGGAAAACGGCCACGTGGTGCTGCAAGACACGGGCGCCGCCCTGCTCGCCAACCCGGCGGTGCGGCAGGCTTATCTGGGCGGTTAACCCACTGACCCATATGCCATATCGACAAGGGAGCCGCGGGCTCCCTTATCTTTTGTGGGGTTAGTTTGCGCCCAAGCTTGCGGTACACTGGCCCGTAATCAACCTATTCGCAGGACATCTCAATGGACCAGTTTGCCCATATCAATGCCCATGATGCCCACCAGAAACTGAGCGCGGGTGAAGCCCGTCTGGTGGATATTCGCGACCCGCAATCATTTGAAGCGGCCCACGCGGTCGGTGCCTTCCACCTCACCAACGGCACGCTGGTGCGCTTTATGAATGAAGTGGATTTCGATACCCCGGTCATCGTGATGTGCTATCACGGCAACAGCAGTCAGGGTGCCGCCCAATACCTGCTGCAACAGGGTTATGACGAGGTCTACAGCATGGATGGTGGCTTCGAGGCGTGGCGTCGGGAGTTTCCCATCGAGGCAGGCGAGGCATGATCCAGCTGCTGGTGCTCGATAACGCCCGCATGGCGCAGGCGCTGGTGGACTATCTCGCGACGCTGGGCATCTCCTGCGAGCTGACTCAGTCCGAGCTGGGAGTCACCATCTGGCTGGCTGACGAGCAGCGCCTTGCTCAGGCCCAGCTGGAGGTGAAGCGCTTTCTCACCGAGCCGAATCACCCGCGCTACATGGAAGCCTCCTGGCAATCCGGCCGAGCCGATGCCCGCATCGACTACAGCAAGGGGATGACAGACCCCATCACCGATTTCCTCCATCAAGCGGGGCCGCTGACCCTGGTGGTGATCATCGCCTGTCTCGCCATCTACGGCATCGATGCCATCGGCCTGCCGATCTACGATGAGCTGGCTTTCCACCCGACCCTGGCCCAGTTCACCGACTGGCAGGCATGGCGCTATTTCACCCCCGCCCTGATCCACTTCTCGGTGCTCCATCTGGTGTTCAACTTGCTGTGGTGGTGGTATCTGGGGGGCCAGATCGAGCAGCGCCTTGGCAGCGGCAAGCTGCTGATCCTGCTGCTGGTGGGCGCCGCCCTGCCCAATATTGCTGAGTTCTTCGCCAGCGGCCCGCTGTTTGGCGGCCTCTCCGGCGTGGTCTATGCCCTGCTCGGCTACTGCTGGCTGCGAGCCAAGCTGCAACCGTCCTGCGGCCTGACCCTGCCACCGGCGCTGATGGGCTTTATGCTGTTCTGGATGGTGCTCGGCTTCTTCGACATGCTCGGCACCAGCACCGCCAATATCGCCCACCTGACTGGTCTGCTGGTTGGCCTGCTACAAGGCTGGCTGGATAGAAACCACCAGCCCACCTGATCTTTTGCAGCTACCGCAGAAATAACAACGCCGCCCCGAAAAGGGCGGCGTTGTTGTTACAGCTGCAAGGCTAATTTATTGCTTGAGCAAGTCTTTACCAGTAGCGGTCACTTGTACCGCAATACCGCCGTTATCGCCGCTCATAAAGAAGCTACCAAACTGCCTCTGTATCTCGGCAGTCACCTCGCTGTTACTGCTATTACCATCTGGGCCCAGCAGCGAGCTGTGACCACCATCCACAAAACGCGCCGCATGATGTACCGGGCCAAGGTAAGTATCGGTCAACGGATTTAATCCAAGCACCTGAAACAGCGGCTCTGTGCCACCTAGCGGAGCCGAGGCAATGCTGTTCGGGATCACCTGATCTGGCAAGTTGAGCGCCCCATTCCCCACGATCTCGGTAGCAAATAGCGGGAAATCTGCCGTGATGCCGCGACCCAAGTTGATCGGGTCGGCAGAGTCGAGCACTGTCTGGGCGGCAAAGGTATAGCTCTGCAGCGTGCTCACCGCGCCGGCCTGAGTGGCCGCATCCAGGCTCGGCAGGAACTCGTTGATAAAGCAGGTCGGCACTGCGGTTTTGCAGTTGGGAGCATAGGCGGTAAAGCCTGCTTTCAGCTCCGGACTACCCGAGGTGAGCACCCCCATCTTGATGGTCGGGCCGAAACTCGGCGAATTGAGCAGCAGCGGTGCAATGCCGCCACCCGGCATCGCCAGACCACCGGTTGAAAACTCGAACATAGTATCAGCGGCGTTACCCATTTTCTGGTTGGCGACCGCCAGCAAGTTCGCCCCGGTAATTGCGCCGAGAGAGTGGCCAAGGAAGTGCACCCTGAGGCTACCAGCACTGCCTATCTCGCCCTTGCTGTTGGCCAAACCTACCGCCAGACGCAAGCCCAGCAGATCCGCCACGCTCTGTTTCAGGTTGTCCCGCGCCACGGTCAGGTAGCCCAGATTCAGATAGGGGGTCGGATTGTCCGAGGTAGTCACGGTGTCCATGGTTCCACTCAGAGCAAAGCCACGCTCACCATGCAGCGGATGATCGATCACCACCACAGCAACCTGCTTGGCCGTTGGAGTAACCTGCAAACCCGCAGCAATCTGGCCCAAGGCCAGCGCATAGGCGTTCTCCTTGATGGAGGTAACCCCGTGTTGATAGATGATCACATCGGTGATGGCACTAAGCGGAGCGGCAGCAAAAATCCGCAGCGGCACAGATTGCACTTCGGTCAGTGCTGGCAGCGGGTTAAAGCGGCCGATATTGTGCTCGCTATCGAGCGGCTGGCCACCGGAGGTCAGGGTGACCCCGATCAGCTTGCTTGCCTCCTCCAGCAGTTCGTTATGACGAGAGGGATCGGCGATCAACTCGCCCAGCTTGGCAGGATCAACCCCCGCCCCGACCAGTCCACCGATAACCTCGGTATCGCCCGCTTTCAGCGCGTTGGCGATGGCATAGAGGCTGGGAATGACGCCGTGCCAGGATTGGGCCTTGGCCTTGTTCCAAGAACCGGCTATCGCCGGGGTTGAGAGGAAGTAAGGGAGTTTGACGGTACCGGTATAAACCTTGGTCAGCTGGGCAACCCCATTAAGTGGCGTGCCAGAACCAAAGGCGGCACTCAATGAATCTTTCTGCGCCTTCGGCAGAAACGTTTCGGCATCCAGCTGATCAAGAAATTCCACACCACTATTCAGCCCACCAATGGTGTAAGTTCCCGGCAGGCTGGTGTTACCTGTGGCGTCCTGCTTCCACAACGAGGCGGCGTCCAGACTCGGACTTTTCAATACGGCAGCGGCCGCAGCCTTCACCGCCAACAGCACATCGGCACCGGACTGGGTAGCAAACCAGTCAGAGAAGATCACCCGGTCACTGGTAATGCCGGTGGCGGATTTGAACAACCCCTCTTGCAGGTTTATCAGACCATTGATGGTCTGCTCCTGAGCGGTCGTCCCGGCGCTGGACTTGAAGTTGCTGTAATCGCCCCCCGCTTTGAGCGGCGTGCCGCGACTGTCCTTGAGGGCATCTGTCGCTACGATCATGTAGTAAGAGGAGGGATTAAGTGGCTTGAGCGGCACCAGATTGAGTTTGCCACCACCGTCACTCACCACAAAGTCGACACCATAGGTCAGAGGCTTGTTGTTCTTCACCCCGACAGGGCGCTGAGTTATCGGATCAAGCTCCAGCTCAAGCAGATACAGCGGTGCAATGGCAGAGGCATAGTCAGCTGCCGCCGGTGCCGGAACGGTCACCCCCGTCACGACAGATGGCACCAGCTGGATAGCTTGGGTGGTGGACCACCCATCCAGCGTAGAGAGGGCAGACACAGGGTTGGAGAGATCCTTGGTCTCGGTCGCAAACTTGAGGGTGCCATCGCTGGCACGGGGAGCCAGTACACTCGGACGCATACCGCTGGCACCACTCAGGGCATAGTCAAGGGAGCTGGCACTATCTCCCTTGTTGTCATCTTCCACACATCCGGTCAGCAGGACGCTGATCACAGCGGCATAAATTAGCTTCTTCTTCATTTATTGTTCTCTTTATAAGTTATTGTCCATCACAAGCCAACGAAGCATTACCCACTTCGAACGAACAAAGTTAACATAAAACCAACAACAAAAAGGACTCATATTGGCCATTTCATGTTTGGGTTTGTGGAGAGAATCAAGGTTTTACGTCAACAAAGGGGGCGCAAGGTTAACAACAGCAGAGGATTAACCAAACCCGACCAGCCTGCGGGCATCGTCACGACTAAAAAGCCGCCGCGATCTCGGCAAAGTGATGGAATTGTCGGTAGAATGTCCACCAACGCTTAAGGAGGACGTCATGATCGACCCGAAAAAACTGGAAGAGATCGCCAAGCAGGTACATAACTCTCTGCCACCCGGCATTCGCAGCATGGGTGAAGAGGCCGAAAAGAAGATGCGTCAGGTACTGCAGGCCCAACTGAACAAACTGGATCTGGTCAGCCGTGAAGAGTTCGACGTGCAGACCAAGGTACTGCTGCGTACCCGGGAAAAACTGGCCGCCCTCGAAAGCAAGCTGGCTCAACTCGAAGAGCAGCTAGGCGCCAAAGGCGAATAACAAAAACCCCAGCCAGGCTGGGGTTTTTGCTCTGTGTTGGTTCAGCCAACGCGCTTATACCCGCAGCAAATACCAAGCCTGCTTGCCACGCGCCTTGGCTTCATACATGGCCCTGTCAGCGATCTCCAGAGCCTGCAGAAATGTTAATGGCTCCTCTTCCCACAAGGCGATGCCGATACTCAATCCAACCCGTTGCGGGCAACCGGGTTTTGGTACATAACCACGCATCCTGCCAATCAGGGCATCGGCCAGCTGTGCCAGCCCATGGCTCGAGACATCCCGATGCAGGTACACAACAAATTCGTCGCCACCGTAACGGCCACATAGCGCCGAGCCCGGCATAATGAGACGCAGCCATGCGGCCATCTGCTGCAATACCAAATCACCACAGGCATGACCCAGTTGGTCATTGATCCCTTTGAAATCATCCAGATCGATAAAAAGCAGCGCGCCTGCACCTTGTGAACTCTGCCGTGTGAAGGCCTTGCCAAAACCTTGCCGATTGAGCAGCCCGGTGAGTGCATCACTATTGGCGCGCTCTGCCAGCCGTTGTTCGTAAGCCTTGCGCTGGGTGATATCGATATGGGAACCCATGATCCGCAGCGGCTTGCCATCAGCATCCCTATCGACAACCCGCCCTCTGTCCCACAACCAGGTGATCTCCCCTGCCGGGCTGATGGTGCGGTATTCCACCTCGTAGAAGGGGGTTTTCCCCTCAAGATGGGCGAAATAGCTGCCTATGGCATGGGCGCGATCGTCGGGATGGAGCTTGGCGCTCCACTGCTCGAAATGGGGGGCCATATCCCCAACCTGGAAGTTTTGCAGATTGAATACGCGCAGCTCACCGGTGGGGATGGAGCCCTGCCAAAGGCAGATACCGGTACCATCGAGGGCGGCATTGAGCTTCTCGTGCAACAGGCTGTTTTCATGCTTCAACGCGGCGAGTTCTTGCTGCAAACGGGCAAGCTCACCATCATGTTGGGTCTGGGTCGCGATGCGCCTCGCAGATCCCGCAACCTCCCGGTCATCCTCTGCTGGAGCCCTGCCCTCTGCGCTCAACACCGCCTCTCCTTGCGTTATCACTGCGGATATCCTTATCCAGCTTGCTGACCATCACTCACCAAGATGCCATCAGCCACACCCGATTAGTAGCCATTCATAGCCCAAATATCGAAAAATCATGGGATAACGAGACAACCGTCGCATCATGGGTCGCCGTCCCCAACGTGGTAGCCCCAAAAAGCAAAACCCCCGGTAAAACCGGGGGCTGCAGCATTGAACGAGGAGATCGTCAGATAAATTCGTAGGCATCACCGAAGATGCGCTCAGGCTCGGCACCGAGGATCTTGAACTCCTCGCGGGCCGCCCCCGCCATCTCGAAGCGACCGGCGACATAGATGTCGTACTCATGGAGGCTGACGAAATCATCCATGATCGCCTTGTGCACCAGACCGGTACGGCCGCTCCAGTCGCTTTCCGGCTCCTGCACCACCGGGATAAAAGTGAGCGGCGCGTAGTCACTCTCCCACTGCTGCATCAGCTCCAGCTCGTAGAGCCAGTGCGCCTGACGCACACCCCAGTAGAAGAACACCGGGCGCTTGCTACCGCTGTCGATCAGGGACTCCAGTATCGATTTGACATAGGAGAAACCGGTGCCCCCCGCCATCAGGATCAGCGGACGCGGCGACTCATTGCGCAGGAACGCCTTGCCGGCGGGCAGTTCGACCTCGATCTCGCCCTGCTCGCGCATGCGGGCCAGTACCTGACCGGCGTAGGCATTTTCGGGGGTGGCACCAATCTGCAGCTCCAGCACGCCCGGGCGAGTCGGCGAGTTGGCGATGGAGAAGGGGCGCTTGTCCGAATCGCTCATCACCACCAGCAGATACTGGCCCGGCTTGAAATTAATCTCTTGCTGCGGCGTCAGGGCCACATGCCAGATGGTGTCGACATATTCGCGCAGTTCCTCTACGCGGCACTTGATACGTTGCATTCTTGTCCTTGTGGCAGGCTCGCTCGGCCCGCTTCGCTCATTGTTTCACTATGGAGTGACGACCAGCAGCCCTGGCCCCGTCAGTCGAGAATACTCAAATAACTGCGGATCGCATCACTTTTTGCAGCAAATGCAACAAAGCAGCCATGTTTACCTCAGTCGAGGATCTTCAGCTCATCCCAGATGGCATCGATCTTCTGCTTCACCGCCTCGTCCTGCACGATGGGCTGACCCCACTCGCGATTGGTCTCCCCTGGCCACTTGTTGGTGGCATCCAGCCCCATCTTGGAGCCAAGGCCGGAGATGGGCGAAGCGAAGTCCAGATAGTCGATCGGGGTATGCTCAATCAAGGTGGTGTCACGAGCCGGGTCCATCCGGGTAGTAATGGCCCAGATCACATCCTTCCAGTCACGAGCGTTGACGTCGTCATCGCACACAACCACGAACTTGGTGTACATGAACTGGCGCAGGAAGGACCACACCCCCAGCATCACGCGCTTGGCGTGACCCGGGTAACGCTTCTTGATGGTGACCACCGCCATCCGGTAGGAGCACCCCTCCGGCGGCAGATAGAAGTCGACGATCTCGGGGAACTGCTTCTGCAACAGCGGTACGAACACCTCGTTTAGCGCCAACCCCAACACCGCCGGTTCATCGGGCGGACGGCCGGTGTAGGTGCTGTGATAGATGGCATCGCGCCGCTTGGTGATGTGGGTGATGGTAAAGACCGGAAACTCGTCCACCTCGTTGTAGTAGCCGGTGTGGTCGCCATAGGGCCCTTCCGGCGCCAGCTCACCCGGCTCCAGATAGCCTTCCAGCACGATCTCGGCACTGGCGGGCACCTCCAGATCACAGCTGATGGCTTTTACCACCTCGGTACGACTGCCGCGCAGCAGACCGGCAAAGGCGTATTCGGAAAGGGTATCCGGCACCGGCGTCACTGCGCCGAGAATAGTCGCCGGATCGGCACCAAGCGCCACCACCACCGGGAACCGTTCGCCCGGATGGGCCTCCTGCCACTCGCGAAAATCAATGGCACCGCCACGGTGATCCAGCCAGCGCATGATCAGCTTGTTCTTGCCAATCTTCTGCTGCCGATAAATACCTAGATTCTGCCGCTTCTTGTAGGGGCCACGAGTAATGGTAAGGCCCCAGGTAACCAGCGGCGCCACGTCGCCGGGCCAGCAGTGCTGGATCGGGATCTGGTCGAGATCGACCGCATCCCCCTCCTGCACCACCTGCTGGCAGGGGGCGGAAGAGAGGCGCTTGGTCGGCATATTGAGCACCTGCTTGAAGATCGGCAGCTTTTCCATCAGCTCCTTGAAGCCGCGGGGCGGTTCCGGCTCTTTCAGATAGGAGAGCCATACCCCGACCTGACGCAAAGCGCTCACGTCGGGCTGACCCATCCCCATGGCAACCCGATCCGGCGTGCCAAACAGGTTGGTCAGCACCGGCATGGTGTAGCCTTTGGGATTTTCAAACAGCAGAGCCGGGCCACCAGCACGCAGGGTGCGGTCGCTGATTTCGGTCATCTCCAGATAGGGATCTATCTCGCGGGTAATGCGCTTGAGTTGTCCGTTTTGTTCCAGCTGCGCAACGAAATCACGCAAGTCCTTGTACTTCATGCAAGTTCCCAACCGGGTTCAGGAGGTCAGGCATTATAACCCTGGCGGCACATCGGGTGTACCCGAATCGGGCAACAGACTCGGCGCAATGGGGGGCGTGTCACGCTGGCCGAGACGTTTGGCCAATGAGGAGAGCAGCCTGGGCTCATCCACCTCCATCAACAGACCAGCCACCAGCGCGCCATACTGGCGATTGGCGAGCTCGGCCAGCAGATAGTGCTGAGCCTGTTGTGGCAAGGGAGATAGTTGACTCAACTGACGTAGCGCAGCCTCTCTGAGGCGCGGCTTCTTACTGGCTGCGATCAGCAAATCGCTGGCCACAACCCCATGATGAAACCGGCTGATGGAGGGGAGCGCAGCCAGCGTGTCCTGATCGACCGGCTGACGCCACAATCGGGCATAGAGAGTGGGCTCACCGGTACGCTGCAGCAAGTGCAGCAGCAGGCCGTTGTCAGGCAAGTAGATATTCTGCGCAGCCAACTGACGCGCCTCACGACGCCAGACAGGTAGTGGCAATTGCTCGAAAGCCAGCAACAAGGCTTGCTGCTGGCGGGCAATATTGGCATTGCCGCGGTAATAGATGCTTTTGAAGCGGAAGTTGCCCGCACTCAACTGCTGCTGATAGCTGAGCTGCCAGCGCTGCTGCTGCCACTGGCAAAGCAGCAGACGGGCCTGGGCACTGAAATCGTAGGCAGGCTGCTGTACCAGGAACCCATCCACCTGCTGTTCGACCAGCCACTGGGGCACCTTGCCAGCCTGAGCCTCCACCCAGGCATGCAAGTCCGGGGAGGCAAGCTCAGAGGCAGGTATGTCCCGTAGCAGTTGCAATAGCAGAAACTCCCGCTGCGCACGGCTCAGGGTCGCCAGCAAGGTGTCGATGGCAGCAAACTGCCCCTGCTGCAGACGGCTCGCCAGATAGGCCTGATGCGTCTGCAAGATCTCGGCAGTCACCGCAGTCGGAGCGGCCCGCGCGTAGCCTGGAGCTACCAACAATAATCCCAGCAGGAGCCATAAAACGGGTTTCATGACGTCTCTATCCTTGTGACATCGAGGATTCATAGTAACCAAGCGCACAGAAAACAGATAAACAAAAACCGCGACCAGGGCCGCGGTTTCGTTATTTTGTGACCGGGTTTACTTCTGCTGACGCCGCATGGCGTCGAAGAACTCGTCGTTGGTCTTGGTCATCGCCAACTTGTCGATCAGGAACTCGATGCCGTCGATTTCGCCCATCGGGTGCACAATCTTGCGCAGGATCCACATCTTCTGCAGCTCGTCACCGGTGGTCAGCAGCTCTTCCTTACGGGTGCCAGAGCGGGTGATGTCGATGGCCGGGTAGACACGCTTCTCGGCGATTTTGCGCGAGAGGTGCAGTTCCATGTTGCCGGTACCCTTGAACTCTTCGTAGATGACTTCATCCATCTTGGAGCCGGTATCGATCAGCGCGGTAGCGATGATGGTCAGGCTGCCGCCCTCCTCAACATTACGCGCAGCGCCGAAGAAGCGCTTGGGACGGTGCAGGGCGTTGGCATCCACACCACCGGTCAGTACCTTGCCGGATGACGGGATGACGGTGTTGTAAGCACGGGCCAGACGAGTGATGGAGTCCAGCAGGATCACCACGTCTTTCTTGTGCTCGACCAGGCGCTTGGCCTTCTCGATCACCATCTCGGCAACCTGAACGTGACGGGACGCAGGCTCGTCGAAGGTAGAAGCGATCACTTCACCCTTCACCATGCGCTGCATCTCGGTCACCTCTTCCGGACGCTCGTCGATCAGCAGAACGATCAGTTCACAGTCCGGGTGGTTGTAGGCGATGCTCTGGGCGATGTTCTGCAGCAGCATGGTCTTACCGGCCTTGGGCGGCGCAACGATCAGACCACGCTGGCCTTTACCGATCGGCGAAGCCAGATCCAGCACACGGGCGGTGATATCTTCGGTAGAACCGTTACCCCGTTCCATACGCAGGCGCTCGTTGGCATGCAGGGGGGTAAGGTTTTCAAACAGGATCTTGTTGCGGGAGTTTTCCGGACGGTCGTAGTTGACCTCGTTGACCTTGAGCAGCGCGAAGTAACGTTCGCCCTCTTTCGGTGGCCGGATCTTGCCGGAAATGGTATCGCCGGTACGCAGGTTGAAGCGGCGGATCTGGCTCGGGGAGACGTAGATATCGTCCGGGCCTGCCAGATAGGAGCCGTCTGCACTACGCAGGAAGCCAAAACCATCGGTCAGGATTTCCAGCACACCGTCGCCAAAGATATCTTCGCCACCCTTGGCGTGCGCCTTGAGGATTGCAAAAATAATATCTTTCTTGTGCGCCCGAGCCAGATTTTCCAACCCCATGGATTCGCCAAGCTTGACCAGCTCGGACACAGGAGTGTTCTTTAGTTCAGTCAGATTCATAGTGGTGAAAGTCTGTAAGCAAGGATTGAAATGAGGAGACAGTCTGCTGGATTGATGCTGATCGGATTTGATTGCCAGGCTATGTTAGCAAAGAGTCAGGCAAAAGGTTAGCAAACGAGCGATAAACTAGCACCAATCGGGATGAGCGTCTAGGTGATAAAACACAAGGAGCGCATTATTGCAATGCGCTCCTCTTTTAATTATTACAGGTTGCCGTCCAGAAACTCTTTCAGCTGAGTCTTGGACAGTGCACCGACCTTGGTCGCTGCCACTTCGCCATTCTTGAACAGCAAGAGGGTCGGGATACCACGAATGCCGTACTTGGGCGGAGTATCAGAGTTATGGTCGATGTTCAGTTTGGCTACGGTCACACGACCTTCGTACTCTTGGGCAACTTCTTCCAGGATCGGGGCAATCATCTTGCACGGACCACACCATTCGGCCCAGAAGTCGACCAGAACGGCGCCATCAGCTTTGATTACATCTGCCTCGAAGCTGGCATCGCTCAGCTGAACAATCTTGTCACTCATCTCCAACTCCAGTCAGTAAATAAGGCTTTATTGATACGTCAATAAAGGCAATAGTTGCCCTATTTGAAATGATCCTGTTTATTATTGCAAGCCTAACCTGATAACCTACCGCCATGAGCAAAACACACTTAACGACCGACAAATTCGCCCAAATGGGCCTCGAACCCGAAGTTCTGGCTGGTCTGGAATCAAAGGGATTTCACTATTGCACCCCCATCCAGGCACTGTCTCTGCCACTGCTGGTAGAAGGCCATGACCTCGCCGGTCAGGCTCAGACAGGCACCGGCAAGACCATTGCCTTCCTGGCCGCCACCTTCAACTATTTGCTGACCCATCCACTGACCAATCCCCGTCTGGTTAATCAACCCAGAGCCATCATCATGGCGCCCACCCGGGAACTGGCAGTACAGATCTACAACGATGCCGACAGCATCGCTGCATCCACCGGTCTGAAGCTTGGCCTCGCCTACGGTGGCGAAGGCTATGACAAGCAGCTGGCCGTGCTGGAACAGGGCGTCGACATCCTGATCGGCACCACGGGTCGCATCATCGACTACTTCAAGTCCAAGGTGATCGATCTGAGCAACATTCAGGTCGTGGTACTGGATGAAGCGGATCGCATGTTCGATCTGGGCTTTATCAAGGACATCCGCTTCCTGTTCCGCCGCATGCCTGCCCCGACCGAGCGTCTGAGCATGCTGTTCTCCGCCACCCTCTCCCTGCGGGTGCAGGAGCTGGCCTACGAACACATGAACCACCCGGAACATGTGCAAGTCGAGCCGGAGCAGATGACCGGTGTACGGATCAAGGAGGAGCTGTTCTACCCCTCCAACGAAGACAAAATGTTGCTGCTGCTCTCCCTGATGGAAGAGGAGTGGCCGGAAAAAGCGATCGTCTTCGCCAACACCAAGCATGTCTGTGAAGACGTGCATGCCTGGCTGGAGAATGACGGCCACCGCGTTGGTCTGCTGACCGGTGACGTGCCGCAGAAGAAACGGATGAAGATCCTCGAGGATTTCACCAAGGGTGCGCTCGATATTCTGGTCGCCACCGACGTGGCTGCCCGTGGTCTGCACATCCCCGACGTGACCCACGTCTTCAACTATGACCTGCCCGACGACGCCGAAGACTATGTACACCGCATCGGTCGTACCGGTCGTGCCGGCAAGAGCGGTCACTCCATCAGCCTGGCCTGTGAAGACTATGCCTTCAACCTGCCAGCCATTGAGGAGTACATCCACCACCCGATCCCGGTCAGCAAATATGACCGCGAAGCGCTGCTGGATGATGTGACTGCCCCGAAACGGGTGTTCCGCAACCGTCAGCCAGTGAACCGCAACATGCGGGATCGCCAGGGCGGTGGCAACAGCAACAACCGCCGTCGTCCGCCGCGCAAGAGCTAAGGACAGGCCAAGTTGCACAACTCGCCTCTCTATGCCGCCATCGACCTCGGCTCCAACAGCTTTCACATGCTGGTGGTGCGCGAGGTCGCCGGTGCCCTGCGCACCGTTGCCAAGGTCAAACGCAAGGTTCGCCTCGCCGCTGGCCTCGATCCGGAATTTCGTCTCAGCCGTGCCGCCATGGAGCGGGGCTGGGACTGCCTGCGCCTCTTTTCCGAGCAGTTGCAGGACATTCCGGCTGACAACATCCGGGTCGTGGGCACCGCCACCCTGCGTCTTGCCACCAACGTCGATGAGTTCCTCAGCGAAGCGGAACGGGTGCTCAACCACAGCATCGATATCATCTCCGGTGAGGAAGAAGCCAAGACCATCTATGAAGGTGTCTCCTGGACCTCTGCTGGCGAAGGCAACCGGCTGGTGATCGACATCGGCGGCGCCAGTACCGAACTGGTGATCGGCGAACATAGCGAAGCGAAACTGCTCAACAGTCTGCACATGGGCTGCGTCACCTGGCTCAACAATCACTTCGGTGATGGCGAGCTCTCCGAGGCGCGCTTCGAGCAGGCGATTGCCGCTGCCAAGGCGGTGCTGGAGAAAGTGGCTGAAGATTACCGCACCCTCGGCTGGCGTACCTGCGTCGGCGCCTCCGGCACTGTGCAGGCGCTGCAGGAGATCATGCTGGCGCAAGGGAAGAGCGAGCGGGTCACCCTGCCGAAACTGCAGGAGCTGATGGGGCAGGCCATCGCCTGCGGCAAGCTTGATCAACTTCAGCTGGAAGGGCTGGCAGCCGAGCGGCTGACCGTGTTCCCCTCAGGCCTTGCCATCCTGATCGCCATCTTCGAAACCCTGAATATCGAGAGCATGACGCTGGCGGGCGGTGCACTGCGCGAAGGCTTGATCTACGGTCTGCTCGGCAACAATCACGACTGTGATGCCCGCGATCGCACCGCCGACAGCCTGATCAGTCGCTATCAACTGGATAAAGAGCACGCCGAACGGGTGCGTGATACTGCCGTCGAGGCGTTCACCCAGTTGCAACCAGCCTGGCGACTCTCCAAACGCTACGGTCGCCCAATCTTGCGTTATGCAGCACTGCTGCACGAGATCGGCCTCTGTATCGAGTACAAGAAGGCGCCGCAACACGCCGCCTACATCATCGACAACATCGACATGCCGGGCTTTACCCCTGCACAAAAGAAGCTGTTGTCGGCCCTGCTGTTCAACCAGCGGGACGAATTCAAGCTGGAACCGCTGGAAAAGCAGGGAGCCGTTACCGGACGTCAGGCGATCCGGTTGGCCCGTATCCTGCGCATCGCGCTGATCCTCTGCATGCGCCGCACCCAGGGCACCGTACCCCACTTCACCCTGCAAGTAGAAGAGGAGTCACTGACCCTGACCCTGCCCAAAGGATGGATGGAGGAGCACTACCTGCGTGCCAGCGAGCTGCGGCTCGAAATGGAACGCCAGCAGAAGATGGGCTGGCCGACCCGCGTGCAGGAAGCCTGACTCAGCAACCTGCCTGTTTTGGAGCCGATCATGCCGGATTACCAACCCATCAGCTGCGATCTCTACGACTGGCTCGAAATTGCCGCCAGCTGGCAATTACCGGTCTCCCTGGCCAGCCGCGATGGCCGCCAGTGGCATGACAAGATCCGTACTATCGAGGCCAGCGCGGGGGTCGAGTATCTGCTGTTACACCGTGGCGAGCGGCTCAGTCTGGCAGAGTTGGCAACCCTGCGCCTGAACTGGCAAGGGGAAGAGAGACTGATCCGCTTCGCCCCACCAGCCCAGTCTGACAACCAATAAATAGCAAGAGGGCCAACCTGAGCAGGTTGGCCCTCTTCTTTTGTCGCTCGGAAGATATGCCGGGCGCAACTTAACCCGCCAGCGCCGCCATCACGTAGACATCGAAGCGGTTGCTCTTGGTCTCGATGGCCATGCTCGGCTTCTGCTCATTGAGCCAGCCAGCGTAGTCCGGCCGCTTCACCACCACCCGCTTCTCTGCCATCTGGAGCGCAGCTGGTAGCAAAGCATCGGCATCGAGATCCGGCCCCACCAGCGACTGGAACACCCGCATCTCTTTTTTCACCAGCGCCGACTTCTGCTTGTGCGGGAACATTGGGTCGAGGTAGATCACCTCGGGCCGCTCCGGCAACGCCAGCAAATTGTCCACCGCCGGGCCCTGCAACAGCTGCATCCGCTCGCTGACCCAGGAGCCGATCTCGGGATCTTGCGCCGCCCGCGCCAGTCCGTCCTGCAACAGGGCAGCCACCACCGGGCTGCGCTCGATCAAGGTCACCTTGCAACCGAGGGAGGCTAGCACGAAGGCATCGCGTCCCAGCCCGGCGGTGGCATCCACCACGGTCGGAGTGGCACCAGCCTTGAGCCCCACAGCCTTGGCGATGGACTGACCACGACCACCGCCAAACTTGCGTCTATGGGCCACCGCCCCTTCCACGAAGTCCACATAGACGGCACCCAGCTTGGGCTCATCCAGCTTGCGCAGCTCCAACCGTTCCGGGGTATATACCAGGGCAAACTGGGGAAGATCGATCTGGTCAAGCTGGCTGCTCAGCGCTTGTGCCTGCGCGGCCTTGGCGGGGTCTTCGAGGAGGATTTGCATGGTCTCTGGATGCGTTCTAAGTTCAGTGAACCGAGTGTACCACAGCCCTTTCACCTCGCTGTAGGGAGGAAACCCCATGCACCTGTTCATCGCCCTGCTGCTCGCAGCCCAAAGCAGCACAAATTTGAAGGTCTGCGGTGTGGACTGGCCTCCATTCTCCTACGCCGAACAGGGCAACCTGAAAGAGGGGATATCGGTCGAGATCCATCAGGAGGTGGCACGCCGCCTTGGCATGAATCTCACCTTGCTCGAGCTGCCGTGGGGACGCTGCGAACAGTACGTCAGCACCGGGTTGGCGGACGGCATTCTCGATAATGCCCCCCTGCCCGGCTGCTACCACTCGGATCTCGCCACCGCCTTCTACCCGCTAGCCGCCTATGTTCGCACCGACAGCCCGCTGCAAAGCTTCTCGTGGGAGATGGCCAAGGGACTGAAAGTGGGAATGGTCAGGGGCTACGACTACACGGACAAGATCAAGAACTTCACCGGCTGGGAACCCATCAAGGCCCACTCCGACAAACAGCTGCTGCTGATGCTGGAGAAAAACCGGGTCGACATGATAGTACTGGACTACTTCTCGGCCCCCATTCTCTCCAAGGAGCAGGACGTCAAGATCCGCGCCCTCACCCCCTTTATCGATTCAACCCCGCTCTACCTCTGTTTTGGCAAGCAGAGGGCTGAGCTGTTGCCCGCCTACAACAAGGCGCTGCAGCAGATGCAGGACGAGGGAACACTGGATCGCATCTATCTGCGCTATCTCGGGGAAGATTACCGAACGCTGCGGAGCAAGCAGGAGAAACTGAAAGCGACGCAATAACGGTCAGCTGGAGCGGGCCTGAACAAACATGTTTTTATCGTTGAGTTGCAGGTATTCGGTGAGGTCGTCGTAGGCCAGTGGGCGACTAAGCAGATAACCCTGAGTAAAGGCACACCCCTTCTGGCAGAGGAAGTTGAGCTGCTCGCGGGTCTCCACCCCTTCGATCACCACCTGCATCCCGAGGTTGTGCACTATGTTGATGATGCCATCGAGCAGCATGCGATCCTGCTCGTTGAAGGGAATATGACGCACGAAAGATCGGTCGATCTTGACCAGATCGACCGGGAATGTGCGCAGATAGTTGAGCGCCGAGTAGCCGGTGCCGAAATCATCGATGGCCAGCTTGCAGCCCGCCTCACGCAGAGCGTCGAGCCGAACCCTGTGTTGATCGCTGCTCTCCATCAGCAAAGATTCGGTGATTTCGATCACGATGTCGGCAGGATCGAGCTCAAAATGGCGAATCACCTTGAGCCACTCGCTCGCCTCGGGATCGATGGTCTGAAACTCCATGGTGGAGCGGTTGATCGACATCTGCAGCTCCGGGAAGCCGGACTGCTGCAACCGCGCCAAATCCCGACATGACTGCCACAGCACCAGCTCCCCCAGCCCCTGAATCAGACCAGCCTCTTCCGCCAGCGGGATAAACTCGGCGGGCGAGACCTGTCCCCACTGGGGGTGATACCAGCGTACCAGCGCCTCCAGCTTGGCCACCCGCCCACTGCGGTTGTCCCAGATCGGCTGGTAGGCCATGGTCAACTGCCCCTGCTTGATCGCCTCCGCCAGATCCTGCTGCATCTGGTGGCGCTGACGCACCTCTTCCCGCATCGAGGCACAGTAAGTACCGAGCAGCCGCCCCTGCCGCTTGGCCGCAAACAGCGCCTGTTCGGCGTTGCGCAGCAGCTCGTCACTCTCGCTGCCATCGACCGGACAGAGGGTCATACCGATGGTCGCCGCCACATAAAGATGCTGATTGGCCAGCATGAAGGGGCGAGCAAAGCTGCCGATCACCTGCTTGGCAAACACCTCCGCCTGACGGCGGGTGACGATACCCGGCACCAGAAAGGCGAACTCGTCACCACCGATGCGAGCCACCAGATCTTCGGTGCGCACCCGGCTCACCAGCCGATCCGATACCTCCCGTAGCAGGGCATCACCGGCGTGGTGATCCATGCTGTTGTTAACCGCCTTGAAGTTGTTGAGGTCGAGCACCATCAGGGCGAAACGCTCGCCCCGCTCGCAAAAACGGGCGAGACAGCGGCCAAACAGCCAGCGGTTGGGCAGGCTGGTGAGATTGTCATAGTTGGCCTGGGTCGCGATCTTCTGCTCAGCCTGCTTGGTGCGGGAAAGATCGCTGAAAATGGCGATATATTGCTGAATTTTGCCAGTTTCGCGCAGAGTACTGATCATCACCTGCTGCGGGTAGAGCTTGCCGTTCTTGCGCTTGTTCCACACCTCGCCCCGCCACACTCCCACCCGCTCCAGCGCGTGGTACATGTCGGCATAGAAGGTCTGGTCGTGCAGCCCGGACTTGAGAATGCTGGGGCGCAGGCCACGCACCTCTTCTGCGCTGTAGCCAGTGATCTGCTCGAACGCCGGATTGACCGACATGATACGGCTATCGGCATCGCACACCAGAATCGCCTCGGAGAGGTTGTCATAGACCCGATGGGAGAGCTTGAGCTGCTCGGCGTGACGCTTGAAGGTGTCGATGTTCTCCAGCAGCACCATCAGATAGTCCGGCTGCTGCCGATCATCACGGATCAGTGTGACCGTCACCCGTCCCCACAGCATCTCCCCCCCCTTGCAGAAGTAGCGCTTCTCCTGGGTGAAACTGCCGCGCTCGCCACGTCGAATCTCTTCGTAGCACTCCAGGCTGCGCTGCCAATCTTCGGGGTGATTGATGTCGGCAATGGTGCGATCGAGCAATTCGTCGAGGGGATACCCCAGCATCTTCTCGATAGCCTGATTGGCCCAGAGGATCCGGCCAGCAAGGTCCAGCTTGCCGATCCCGACCGGTGCCTGGGAGAGCATGCCCTGCAACATATGGGGTGGAGCGGGCAGTGACGGCAGCGTGCGCTGCAACAGGAGCGCAAGCTCGCGCCCGGCCAGCGGCCCCAGCAGCTTGAGCAGCCCCATCACCTTGTTCAAGTTGGCCTGAGGCTGACGATAGAGCAGGCTGCAAATACCGATGGGCTCGCCATCGGCATTTTTGAGCACGATACCGGCATAAGCCTGAGGCTGCCACTCTTGCGCAAGGGGAACATGGGGGAAGAGCTGGGGCAGACGATCGCTGAACCAGGCTTCTCCCTCGTGCCAGGTGATGGCATCGGGCGAGCCGCTCAGCGGCAGTTGCAAAGATTCGGGTTCGAGAGACGAGGGATAAGCAGCCAGCACCCGGAATTGGGTTGCGTTTGGTCCCCAGGCGGAGATCAGGGCGACATCAGCCATCACAGCCGCGGCGATTTCACTCACAAAGGTATCGAAATATCCCAGACCGCTAGAGTGAGCCAGACTGGAGATGATTTGATAAACGGAATCGAGTGCTCGCCTCATGGCAAGGGGGCTTCTCTCCTTGATTGATTAGGACACGACTCTACTGAAGTGGCGTTGGCAGTGCAAATGTGCAATCAGCAAGATATTAAAAAGTATTGAAAAAAGGGACCAAAAGGTCCCTTTTTGTCGCAAAAATCACGCTTTGATCCCACTATGCCGCAAAAGTGTACCTGCATGAGGCTCACCGTGGCGACGGCGGCAGAATATCAGGCAGCAATCCCGCTATGGCGCAGCAATGCATCCACTTGAGGCTCTCTGCCACGGAACGCACGGAACAATTCCATCGGCTCTTTTGAGCCACCCTTCTCCAGAATATTCTTCAGGAAAGCGTGGCCGGTAGCCGGATTGAAGATCCCCTCCTCCTCGAAACGGGAGAACGCATCGGCAGAGAGCACTTCGGCCCACTTGTAGCTGTAGTAACCCGCCGCATAGCCACCCGCGAAGATGTGGGAGAAGCTGTGCTGGAAGCGGTTGAACGCCGGTGGCGTCATTACGGCCACCTGACTGCGCACCTCGTCAAGCAGCGCCGGGAGCTGATCCGGTTTGGCTGGATCAAACTCCTGATGGAGACGGAAGTCGAACAGGGCAAACTCCAGCTGACGCAACATCTGCATCGCCGCCTGGAAGTTGCGGGCAGTCAGCATCTTCTCCAGCAGATCGGCAGGCAGCGGCTCGCCGGTTTCGTAATGGCCGGAGATAAAGGCCAGCGCCTCGGACTCCCAGCACCAGTTTTCGAGGAACTGACTCGGCAGCTCCACCGCATCCCAGGCCACGCCGTTGATGCCAGCCACGCCAGCCACATCGATACGGGTCAGCATATGGTGAATGCCGTGACCGAACTCGTGGAACAGGGTGACCACTTCGTTGTGGGTGAACAGCGCAGGCTTGCCATCCACCGGGCCGTTGAAGTTGCAGGTCAGGTAGGCAACCGGATTTTGCAACGAGCCATCCTGACGATAGCGACGACCGAGGCAAACATCCATCCAGGCGCCACCCTGCTTGTGCTCGCGGGCGTAGAGATCGAGGTAGAAGCTGCCGCGCAGCTCGTCGTCGGCATCGAAGATGTCGTAGAAGCGCACGTCAGGATGCCAGGTGTCGATACCGAGGCGCTCGCGCACCTTCATGCCGAACACCCGCTTGACCACTTCGAACAACCCTTTCACCACCTTGTTGGCGGGGAAGTAGGGGCGCAGTTGCTCGTCGGAGATGGAGAACTTGTGCTGCTTGAGCTTCTCGGCGTAATAGGCGAGATCCCAGGCAGCCAGCTCGCTCTGACCATACTGCTCGGTGGCGAAGGTGCGGATCTCCTCCAGCTCGGTTTTACCTTGCGGCAGGGATTTGGCCGCCAGATCGGTGAGGAAACTCACAACCTGTTCGGTCTTGTCCGCCATCTTGGTCGCCAAGGAGAGCTCGGCATAGTTGGCAAAACCCAGCAACTGGGCCAGTTCGCTGCGCAGGGTGAGCAGCTCGCTCATGATGGCAGAGTTATCCCACTTGCCTGCATTCGGCCCCTGGTCGGAAGCGCGGGTGGTAAATGCTTGGTACATCTCGGCGCGCAGTTCGCGGTTGTCCGCGTACATCATCACCGGCAGATAGGATGGGATATCGAGAGTGAATAGCCACCCCTCTTTGCCTTTGAGTTCGGCCATCTGACGGGCTGCTGCCAGTACACTCTCCGGCAAACCGGCTAGCTCGGCTGCATCGGCCACCAGCTTGCTCCAGCCCTGGGTCGCGTCCAGCACGTTGTTGCTGAAGCGGGAGGCCAGCTCGGAGAGACGAGCCTGGATCTCGCCGTAACGCTGCTGCGCCTCGGCAGACAGACCGATACCGGAGAGGCGGAAGTCGCGCAGGGTATTCTGGATCTCCTTGCGCTGGGCGCCGCTCAGCAGCGGGAAGTCATCGCTCTGGGAGAGGGCCAGATAGGCCTGATAGAGCCCTTCATGCTGACCGACATAGGTCTGGAATTCGGAGAGCAGCGGCAGGCAGGCATCATGGGCCTCGCGCAGTGCTTCGCTGTTGAGTACGGAGTTGAGGTGGCTGACCGGTGACCAGATCCGTGACAGACGGTCATTTACCTCTTCCAGCGGGGCGATCAGGCTATCCCAGGTATGGGGTTCGCGCTGGGCCAGCACATCGCTGATCTTCTGCTTGCAGTCAGCAATCGCCTGAATCACGGCAGGTTGCACATGCTCCGGCTTGATCTGGCTGAAAGGGGGCAGAGAATCCATTGTCAGCAAAGGGTTATTCATCCCGGTTACCTCTTGTTTGGTCTTGAACAGACCGCTTTAGCAGCTCTGTATGGCTTTCTAACATGTGGGCAACCCATGCAATAATCAAGCTAGAATCACACTCCCGCCCCCTTTTTGCCAGCCGCCTCACAACCCACACTCACCACGCCTCTTCGCACTAGCCCACGACAGCAAATGACACACACCACCGGCGACGATCCCATCCCCCTCGAACAACCAGAATGCACGTGAACGACCCCGCAAATAGCGGCCAATCCCCCTTATCAAGCCCGTCGCCACCAGGCTTTACCCACGCGTGCCCCCCACCAGTTCCGCAATCAACCCCCTGCTTTGCAGGGCATTGTTAACCTTGGCGAAAAGGTGACATATAGAATGTATCATTGATTAATTTATCTTCCCCCTCCTACCATATGCGGCTAATTTAGGGGAACACTTGATGATCTGTGCCACACAGAAGTCGGGTGAAAAAGGCAATGTGGCTCGAAAGGCCACCACGCAAAGCCACCGGTCTAAGGGACTCTCCTATGACAGCGGGGCTGCCCCCGAAGCCCATCTTGTGGTGGGCCTCCTTTTGCAACGTACGGAGCAATGATGAACAAATTCAAACTCTCCCTGCTGGGCTGCCTGATCGGCGTTGCCAGCCCCATGCTGCACGCAGCAACTGCTGGCCAGAGCATGGTCAATCCACAATCCGGCGTGGTGGTCGGCTACTGGCACAACTGGTGCGGCGGCGAAGGCTACCAGAGGGGCACCGCCCCCTGCGTCAAACTCAACCAGATCCACCCGCAATACAATGTGGTCGATGTCTCCTTCATGAAGGTCTATGGCAGTAGCCCGATCCCCACCTTCATCCTTGACCCCGCCACCGGCATGAGCGAAAGCCAGTTCATCGAGCAGATCGCTACCCTGAACAGCCAGGGTCGTGCCGTGCTGCTGGCACTGGGTGGGGCCGATGCCCATATCGAACTGCGCACCGGTCAGGAGCAGGCGTTCGCCGACGAGATCATCCGGCTGGTGGAGACCTATGGCTTCGACGGCCTGGATATCGACCTTGAACAGACTGCTATCACTGCCGCCAACAACCAGACCGTGATCCCGGCCGCCCTGCGGCTGGTCAAGGATCACTACCGCGCCCAGGGAAAAAACTTCCTCATCACCATGGCGCCCGAGTTCCCCTATCTGAAAGAGACCGGCGCCTACACCCCCTATCTGAAAGCACTGGAAGGCTACTACGACTGGATCAACCCCCAGTTCTACAACCAGGGTGGCGATGGTATCTGGATCGATGGTGTGGGCTGGATCGCCCAGAACAACGATGCCCTGAAAGAAGAGTTCATCTACTACATGGCTGACTCGCTGATCAACGGCAGCCGCGGCTACTACAAGATCCCCCACGACAAGCTGGTGTTCGGCATTCCGACCAATATCGATGCGGCCGCCACCGGCTACGTCAAGAATCCGCAGGACTTGTTCGATGCCTTCAACAAACTGAAGAGCCAGGGGCAACCGCTGCGTGGCGTGATGACCTGGTCCATCAACTGGGATATGGGTCGCAACGCGGCCGGTCAGTCCTACAACGAATCCTTCATCAAGAGCTACGGCCCCTTTATCCACGATCAAAATATCACGCCGCCCCCGGTGGAAAACGGCAAGCCAGTCTTCAGCGGTTTGAGCAATAGCCGCATCAAGCAGGGCACCGTCTTTGATCCTATGGCTGGCGTGACCGCCAACGACAGGGAAGATGGCGATCTCACCAGCCAGATCCAGGTGGAAGGGAGCGTCGACACCCAGCGTATCGGCCTCTACCCCCTGACTTACAAAGTGAGTGATCGCGACAATAACGTCACCGAACAGGTGCGTACCGTCGAGGTCTACAGCATGAAGCCGGTCTTTACCGGCGTAACGGACACCACCATAGAGCTCGGTACCCCGTTTGATCCGATGACGGGTGTCAGCGCCCATGACGAAGAAGATGGCGACCTGACCGCCCAGATCAAGATCAGCGGCAACGTCGACAGCAGCAAGGTCGGTCGCTACAGCCTCACCTATCAGGTGAGCGACAGCGCCGGTCAGCTGGTGACCCAACAGCGCAACGTGACCGTCAAGGAGCAGGGTGCAATCTGTGAAAACAGCTGGGATGCCAAGAAGGTCTACGTGGGCGGCGACATCGTCAGCCACAACGGCAAGACCTGGCTGGCGGGCTGGTGGACCCAGAATGAAGAGCCGGGGACCACAGGTGAGTGGGGAGTCTGGCGTGTGCAGGGTGACAGCGACTGCAATGGTGGCAACAAGCCCCCCGTGAGCGGTAGCAGCGACTTCACCGTCAGTGCCATCAGCTCCGACTACACCATCGTCAACGGCCAGGTCAGCATCCGCTTCAACGTGACCACCACCAACCCGGTGCAGATCACCGCAACCCTGGAACAAAATGGCCGCCGCCACGGCGCCACCAGCACTAAGGTCAGCGGCTCCGCCACCCTGGTACTGCAGGGCAGCAACGTGACTGATGGCAGCTACGAGGTCGTGATCACCGGTCTGGCGGATGGCCAGCAGGCGGTGGTACAGCGCTTCCCGGTTGCCCTGACCGAAGAGAGCAGCGGCGGTGGCGAAGGTGATTACCCAGCCTACACCCCCAACACTGGATATAAAGCCGGTGATCGGGTCAGCAACGCGGGCGGTAACTTCGAGTGCAAGCCGTTCCCCTACAGTGGCTGGTGTAGCGGCGCCAGCAGCCACTATGCACCGGGAACAGGCAGTAACTGGAGCGATGCCTGGACCAAGCTGTAATCAACATTCATAACAAAAGAGGGGAGCCATCGGCTCCCCTCTCGTTTATTCCCTTCATCCCGCTTAGCGGGCATCTTCCTTCAGCCACTGCGCCACGCGCTTGGCGAAGTAGGTCAGGATGCCGTCGGCCCCGGCCCGCTTGAAGCAGAGCAGGGACTCCATGATGCACTCTTTCTCTTTCAGCCAGCCATTCTGGATCGCCGCCATGTGCATGGCGTACTCGCCACTCACCTGATAGGCGAAGGTTGGCACGCCGAACTGATCCTTCACCTGACGGATCACGTCCAGATAGGGCATGCCCGGCTTGACCATCACGCTGTCGGCCCCTTCCTGAATATCCAGTGCCACCTCGTGCAGGGCTTCGTTGCTGTTGGCCGGATCCATCTGGTAGGTGGCCTTGTTGCTCTTGCCGAGATTGCCGGCAGAACCGACCGCATCGCGGAACGGGCCGTAATAGCAGGAGGCATACTTGGCGGAGTAAGCCATGATCTGGGTGTTGATGAAGCCGTTCTCTTCCAACGCGGCACGGATGGCACCGATGCGGCCATCCATCATGTCGGACGGCGCCACGATATCGACCCCGGCAGCGGCGTGAGAGAGCGCCTGCTTGATCAGGATCTCGGTGGTGATGTCGTTCAGCACATAGCCTTCGTCATCGATAATGCCGTCCTGACCGTGGGTGGTGAACGGATCGAGCGCCACGTCGGTGATCACCCCCAGCTCCGGGAAGCGGGCCTTGAGAGCGCGCACGGTGCGCTGGGCCAGCCCTTCCGGGTTGTAGGCCTCTTCCGCCATCAGGCTCTTGCTCTCCAACGGGGTGACCGGGAACAGGGCAATGGCTGGCACGCCCAACTCCACTAGCTCGGCAGCCTCTTCCAGCAGCAGATCGATGGAGAGACGCTCCACCCCTGGCATGGAGGGGACGGCCTCACGGCGATTCTCCCCCTCCAGCACAAACACCGGATAGATAAGATCGTTAGCGGTCAGTACGTTCTCGCGCACCAGACGACGGCTGAAATCATGTTTGCGCACCCGGCGCAGGCGGCGGCCCGGAAAGGCGCCCGGAAGAGTTGTAGCCATGAATCACTCCTGAAGAGGAAGTTGGAAAAACGCGGCGGAGGTGGCCCGGGTGTGGGCCAGCAAGGCCTCGGGCGCTTCACCACGGCAGGCCGCCACCACTTGGGCGATGTGCGGCAAAAAAGCGGGTTCGTTGCGTTTTGGTCTGGGTTTCAAATCCCGCGGTACCAGATAGGGGGCATCGGTCTCGATCATCAACTTGCCAGCCGGAATGCGGGCCACCTGTTCACGCAGCAGCTGGCCGCGGCGCTCGTCGCAGAGCCAGCCGGTCACGCCGATATGCAGTCCCAGCGCCAGACACTCGTCCAGCTCTTCATCGGAGCCGGTGAAGCAGTGCAGCACGGCGCCCGGCAACTTGGGCAACCAGGGCCGGAGGATCTCGATAAAACGGGCATGGGCATCGCGGCAGTGCAGAAACACCGGCATCCCGAGCTCGGCGGCCAGCGCTAACTGGGCATCGAACACCGCATCCTGCACCGGACGGGGGGAGAAGTCGCGGTTGTAGTCGAGACCGCACTCGCCGATGGCCACCACTTGCGGCAAGGCTGCCAGCTCGCGCAGGGCGGGCAGGGTCGCCGCATCGACGCTTTTGGCATCGTGGGGATGGACCCCGGCGGTGGAGAAGCAGTAGCCCGGCCAGCGGGCGGCCAACCCGGCGCTCTCGCGACTGCCATCCAGATCGGTACCGGTCAGTATCAACGCCTCCACTCCGGCGGCACGGGCACGGGCCACCAGCTCAGCCTGTTCGCCGACAAACTGGCTGCTGGTCAGGTTTAAACCGATATCGATCATGGGATGGGAAGTTCCAGACAAAAGGAATACATATCAGGTATTTGAAAACTATCTACCGAATGGGGCCTTACCATACGCCTCGAACGGGAACATGAAAAGAGGAAGGGAGCCTTAGCTCCCCTCTTCAGTCTGTTCCTGCTTCTCTTCGCTCTCTTCTTTGTTCTCTTCTTTCACGTAAAAACGGGCGAAGAAGAGACCCAGCTCCCACAGCGCCCACATGGGGATCGCGAGCAGCGTCTGGGAGAAGACATCGGGCGGGGTCAGCAGCATGCCGACCACGAACACCCCGACGATGACGTAGGGACGCTTCTCCTTCAGGGTCTTGGGACTGGTTACTCCGGTCCAGCAGAGCAGGATGGTGGCCACCGGAATTTCGAACGCCACCCCGAACGCGAAGAACAGGGTCAGCACGAAGTCCAGATAGCTGGCGATGTCGGTCGCCACCGTGACCCCGGCCGGCGCGGTACTGGTGAAGAAACCGAATACCAGCGGGAACACTACGTAGTAGGCAAACGCCATCCCCGCGTAGAACAGCAGGGCACTGGAGACCACCAGCGGCATGATCAGGCGCCGCTCATGCTGGTACAGACCGGGGGCAATAAAGGCCCAGGCCTGATAGAGCAGATAGGGGATTGCCACGAAGAAGGCGACCACCAGCGTCAGCTTGATCGGTGTCAGGAAGGGGGTCGCCACATCCGTCGCTATCATGCTGGTGCCTGCCGGCAACTGGCTCAGCAGCGGCTGGGCCACGAAGTCGTAGATGTTGTTGGAGAAGTAAATCAGTGCCAGAAAGACCAGCAGGATGGCCGTCACCGACCGCAGCAGGCGGGTTCTCAGCTCCACCAGATGGCTGATCAGGGGTTGTTCTGCCTGACTCATGGCTTCACCTCCCCTTTGCTGACCGGCTCGTTTACCACTTCATGCTCCTGCTGGCTGTTGACCGGCGGCACCGCATCATTCATCTGGGCAACCGGAGCCACTGGCTCGACCGGGGCAACAGGCTCTGCGACGGGAGGACGGATCTCGTTCTCGACCTGATAGGGCCGATTGACCGACTGGGCCGCAGCCTTGAGCTGTTCGAGGGACTCCTGCAGCTCGGGGCTCAGGTTGCTCATCTGCAACTGTTCAGCCTTCTTCAGGTCGTTATGCAGCTCTTGCAGCTTGAGCTCCTGCTCCAGCTCAGCCTTGACCGAGTTGGCGGTGGAGCGGATAAGGCGGATCCAGTGCGTCGTTGTACGGATGGCGCTGGGCAGTCGTTCCGGCCCCAGCACCACCAGCGCCACGACGGCGATAACCACCAGCTCCCAAAAACCGATATCGAACATGGCTTAGGCCTGATCTTTGTCTTTCTGCTTGGCGGTCTCGGCACTCTGGCTGGCCGCTTCGTTCAGCTGTTTCGGCTGGAACTCGGCATCCTTCTGTTCCGGTTTGGCATCGCTCGGCTCATCAGCCAGCGCTTTCTTGAATCCCTTGACCGCCGCACCCAGATCACCACCAATGCCGCGCAGCTTCTTGGTACCGAACAGCAGCACGACGATGACTGCAATGATCAACAATTGCCAAATACTGATACCACCCATGATATTTCTCCAAAATTGACGCTAAGGTTCGTAAGTTTGTTATTCACGATCACGACGCTGATACCAGCCCGTGATTTCTCCAGAATTGGCGCCATAGGGCGCATTTTATGTTGGTTTAATGAGAGCGGGCGCGCAGCCAGCCAAGCAGCCAGCAGAATGCAGCACCAACGAGACTGAATTGTCCCCACTCAATATGTTGTTTTTGGGTCAGCAAGAATACACCCGCCAATAGCAGGCTGGCTCCAACCCCTAAGAGGTAGCGGGCCTGCCCCTGCCGACGACTGTGACGGCGGAACTCGGCAAACATCTGGTCGAAATGACGCTGCTGGTGACGAGTCTGACGCAGGGTCTCATAGACCAGCTCCGGCAGTTCCGGCAGCTTCTCCGCCCAGAACGGCGCCTTCTCCCTGATGGCATTCAATACCGACTTGGGTCCCACCTGCTCGTGCATCCAGTTTTCGAGGAACGGCTTGGCGGTCTGCCACAAGTCCAGCTGGGGATAGAGCTGACGACCCAGCCCTTCCACGTAGAGCAAGGTCTTCTGCAGCAACACCAGCTGCGGCTGCACCGCCATATGGAAGCGGCGTGCGGTATTGAACAGATTGAGCAACACGTGACCGAACGAAATTTCGGAGAGCGGCTTCTCGAAGATGGGCTCCAGCACGGTGCGGATGGCGAACTCGAACTCGTCCACCTTGGTGTCTGCCGGTACCCAGCCCGACTCCACATGCAGCTCCGCCACCCGGCGATAGTCGCGATTGAAGAAGGCGAGGAAGTTCTCGGCCAAATAGCGCTTGTCTTCCCGATTGAGGGTGCCGACGATACCGCAGTCGATACCGATCCAGAGCGGGTTCTCCGGGTGCTCATAGGAGACGAAGATGTTGCCAGGGTGCATGTCAGCGTGGAAAAAGCTGTCGCGGAACACCTGGGTGAAGAAGACCTCCACCCCACGCTCGGCCAGCAGTTTCATGTTGGTGCCATTGGCTTCCAGCGCCGGAATATCTGAGACCGGAATACCGTAGATGCGCTCCATCACCAGCACCTTCTCGCGGCAGAGATCGGTGATGATTTCAGGCACATAGAGCGCCTCGGAACCGGTGAAGTTGCGGCGCAGCTGGATAGCATTGGCCGCCTCCCGCATCAGGTTGAGCTCGTCGAGGATGGTCTTGCGATACTCTTCCACCACCTCGATGGGGCGCAGCCGCGCGCTCTGGGGCACGAAACGGGCCACCAGACGGGCCAGCGCCTGCATCAGTCGCAGGTCTGCGTCGATGACCGGCTCGATGTCGGGACGGATCACCTTGATGACGATCTCGCGGCCACTCTCCTTCAGCCGAGCGGTATGCACCTGCGCGATGGAGGCCGACGCCAGCGGCGTCTCGTCGAAATCGTCAAACAAGGTTTCGATGGGGCAACCCAGGCTCAGCTCGATCTGCTGGCGCGCCGCCTGACCACAGAAGGGGGGTACCCTGTCCTGCAGCAGAGCCAGCTCCTCGGCGATATCAGGCGGCAACAGGTCGCGCCGGGTCGAGAGCATCTGACCGAACTTGATGAAGATGGGGCCAAGGGCCTCGAAGGCGAGGCGGATGCGGGCACCACGGCTGAGATCCGGTTGCTTGTTCTTGAGCCAGAACAGGGAGCGACGGGCCAGACGACCCGGCCAGGGTTGATAGCGAGCGGGCACCAGTTCGTCGATGCCCTGCTCCAGCAGGATGGTGATGATGCGATAGAGGCGTTTGAACTCCTTCGGGGTCATCAGGTCACCTGCTGTTCGAAGCGAGCCAGCCGCAGTTCGACGGCCTTGAGCTGCTGGGCCAATACTTCGACGTCATCGTTGAAGCTCGCCACTTCCAGCGGGCCAGGCGCGAGGCGGGCCTCTTCGGTCAGATATTCCGCCAGCTGGCTACGGGAACGGCACAGTTCGCGACCGACCAGACGACGGGCCTGACGGGCACCGCTGAACAGGGTGTGGGCCACTACGTCGCCGGTATAGCGCGACAGCTCCTCTTCCCAGTCGATATCGAGCTCGCCCAGCAGCACGCTGAATGCCTGCACCAGCTGGGGATCGCCGCTCAGATCCAGCTTCTCCTCACGGATATAGCGGGTCAGAGCGGAAGGATCTTTGAGCAGGCCAAGGGCGGTCAGAGAGAGACTCAGCACCGCATCGGCCTCCCCTTCAAATTTGGCCAATACATCCAACCGACGCTCTGAAAAGACAAACCAGAGTGGCTTGAGTTCACGCAGCTCCAGCTTGAGCACCTTGCCTGTCAGCTTGCGCAGCCGATCCGGGCTCTGTTTGTCCAGCACCAGCAACTGGTTGAGGCTGGTTTCGATCACCGCGGTGACCATGGCATCCATCGGCATAGGCAACCTTAAAACTTGTAACCGCGGTGCAGGGCGACCACACCCTGAGTCAGGTTGTAGAACTCGACCTGCTCGAACCCGACATTTTCCATCATGCCAGCCAGGGTCTGCTGATCTGGGTGCATGCGAATGGACTCTGCCAGATACTTGTAGCTTTCGCCGTCGTTCGCGACAATTTCACCCATTTTCGGCAACAGTTTGAAGGAGTAGAGATCGTAGAGCTTGGCGATCACATCGCTGACCGGCTTGGAGAACTCCAACACCAGCAGGCGGCCACCCGGCTTGAGCACCCGAAACATGGAGGCGAGCGCCTTGTCCTTGTCGGTGACGTTGCGCAGGCCGAAGCCGATGGTGATGATGTCGAAGTGGTTATCCGGGAACGGGAGCGCCTCGGCGTTAGCCTGTACATAAGAGACGTTGTTGGCGACCCCCAGATTGCGCAGCTTGTCGCGGCCCACTTTCAGCATGGAGTCGTTGATATCCGCCAGCACCACCTGACCGGTTTCGCCGACGATGCGGGAGAACTTGGCAGTCAGATCGCCAGTACCACCGGCCAGATCCAGCACCTTCTGGCCCTTGCGAACACCGGAGCAGTCGATGGTGAAACGCTTCCACAGGCGGTGAATGCCGAACGACATCAGATCGTTCATCAGATCATACTTGGCTGCCACCGAATGGAAGACACCTGCCACCAGAGTTTCCTTCTCGGTCGCAGCCACGGTTTTAAAGCCAAAATGCGTTGTCGTAGCTTGTTCTGACATCCCTTAAACACCCATAGAGCAAAGAATGGCCGCCAGTTTACCAGAGCCACTGGCGTCCGGACACCTTAAACCCGGCTCGCAACCAACTGCATGCCCAGCACAACCATGGCCAGACAGAGGAACAGATTGAGACCGATATTGAGCAGCGCTTTCAGATAGGCACCGTGTTGGGCCAACACCACCGTATCGAGGGCAAAGGAAGAGAAGGTGGTCAACGCACCGAGGATACCCACCATCAGCAGAGGCTTCATCGGGTGTTCCACCACATGACCGTGACTGATGAGGGCGAATGCCACCCCCATGATGAAGGAGCCCACCACATTGACCGCCAAAGTTCCGTACGGGAAGTGGCGGCCAAGCAGCCAGGCCATCAATTCGGCAATCCCAAAACGCAGGCAGGCACCGATAGCCCCCCCAGCGGCAACATAGAACCAGGTTTGCATGACATCACTCCCTCAGGGTCAGGCCGCCATTATGTCCCAATGGCGGCCCTTGTGCCCAGAGGTGGAACTAATCGCCATCCACTCTGATTGAAAACTCAGCGCCGAAAGTCGATCGGCTCGGGCTGACCCAACAGCACCTCGGTTTGCGCAGGCCGGGTCTGGGCAATCACCTTGCCATGGCGGATCGAATAACGCACCGGTACCTGACGACGCACCGCATCGAAGCCGTTGTCGGCAGGCAGGAGCAGTAGGTTGGCTGGTTTGCCCACCTCGATGCCATAGCGATCCTGCACGTTCAGGGTACGGGCGCTGTGGCTGCTGATCAGCTTCAAACCGTCGTTGATCTGCTCGTAGCCCATGATTTGGCAGACATGCAGCCCCATATGCAGCACCTGCAACATGTTGGCGGTGCCCATGGGATACCAGGGATCAAACACGTCGTCATGGCCGAAGCAGACGTTGATGTTCGCCTCCAGCATCTCCTTGACCCGGGTAATACCACGGCGCTTGGGATAGGTATCGAACCGCCCCTGCAGGTGGATATTTACCAGCGGATTGGCGACAAAGTTGATGTCCGCCATCTTGAGCAGCCGGAACAAGCGAGATACATAAGCACCGTTATAAGAGTGCATGGCGGTGGTATGGCTGGCAGTGACTCTATGACCGATACCGCGCTCGTAGGCCAGGGTAGCCAGCGTCTCGATAAAGCGGGACTGCTCGTCATCAATCTCGTCGCAGTGCACATCGACCAGAACCTGATACTTCTCGGCAAGATCGAAGATGTAGTGCAGACTTTCGACCCCATATTCCCGGGTAAACTCGAAGTGGGGAATAGCACCAATCACGTCAGCACCCAGCTTGAGCGCCTCCTCCAGCAAGGCCTTGCCGTTGGGGTAGGAGAGGATCCCCTCCTGCGGGAAAGCGACGATCTGCAGCTCGACCCACTCCTTCATCTCCTCGCGCACCTCCAGCATCGCCTTCAGGGCGACCAGATTGGGATCGGAGACATCGACGTGAGTACGCACAAACTGGATGCCATTGGCGATCTGCCACTTCAGCGTCTGGATGGCTCGCTGTTTCACATCCTCATGAGTCAGCAGCGCCTTGCGCTCGGCCCAGCGCTCAATCCCCTCGAACAGGGTGCCGGAAAGGTTCCAGCTCGGCTCACCGGCCGTCTGGGTAGTATCGAGGTGAATATGGGGTTCGATAAAGGGGGCGATGGCCAGACCGCCCTCCCCGTCCAGTACCCGACCGGCGACGGCATGCTCGTCATGGGGCTCGATGGCTGTGATGACCCCATCCTGACAACGGATCTGCCACAACCCTTCCCGATCGGCCAAACGAATATGTTGAATCAGCATTTGCTAGCTTCCTGTACCAGAACCGGCCGCGGGGTGAGGCGAACCAGAATGAAATAGGTGAAGGCGGCGCCCAATACCGCGTTGAGTGGCACTATGCCAGGCAGCCACTTGCCGACAGCCACCCCGACTGCCGTTGCTACCAGTGCCTGCCAGCGCACCGTCTCGAACTGCTGATCGGCAAACTGACGGTAACGCTCACGATTGAGCAGGAAATCCATGATGATAATGCCACCAATCGGCGGGATTGCCGTACTCAAAAAGGCCAGCCAACCGACAAAGTTGTTATAGAGCCAGAGGGCGCAAGCGGTACCGACGAGGCCGTTGATCACGCTGAGCGGCTTGCTCTTGAGACCGGTAATGTTGGCAAAACCGAGGCCGGAGGCGTAGAGGGCGTTGTCGTTGGTGGTCCAGATATTGAGGCCCAGCACCAGAATGGCGGGGATCAGCAGCCCCTGCATCAGCATCACTTCCGAGATATCGGCCTGCCCGGTCACCGCCGCACCGGCTGCACCGAAGACGAACATCAGGGTGTTGCCCAAAAAAAACGCCACCATGGTAATCATGACGGCGCCCCAGGGTTTGCGACCAAATCGAACAAAGTCGGCGGTCAGGGTTCCTGCGCTGATAAAGGAGCCGACCACCATGGTCAGCGCCGTGGTGAACTCGATGGGATTGCTTGGTTGTACCTGCTGCAGCGCCGCCATGCCACCGGTCGAGGTCACTGCCAGCCAGACCGAATAACCACCGAGCAGCGCAATGGCCGGCACTGCCACAAAGCTCAACACCATCAGGGCGGAGATCCCGAAGTAGACGGTTACCGTCATCAGAATGCCCGAAATGGCGATGAGCCAGTTCACATCAATGCCGGTCGCCTTCTGCACCGGCAGCGCAAACATGGCGACACCGACACCGAACCAGCCGACCTGAGTGCCGCCCAACAGCAGAGATGGCAGCCAGGAACCTTTCACCCCAAAGGAGTAACGAGCCAGCAGATGAGTTGAGAGGCCAGTTGAAGCACCAATATAACCGAGACAGGCAGTGTAGATCCCCAGCAGCAAGTTGCCGATCAGTACCGCCTTGATGAAGTCATCGAATATCAACCCGGTACCCAACGCACCGCCGGTCCACATGCTGGCAGAAAAGAAGGTCAGACCGAGCATCACCAGCATCAGCGACAGCACACCTCTGCGCCCCTTGGCGGGAACCGCCCCCAAACAGTATTCATTATCCTGCGCCATGCTCTCTCTCCACGTAATAGGCAAAACGCGCCGGATTTTACATGTAAAACGTTTTACGTCAATCAAACATGGTTAAATATGTGGATAAAATTATCAATAGCAGTCAAATGAGTAACACTGAGGGACTCAGATCAGCATAAAACGAATACTGATCCAACAGAGGGAATATGGGGGTATCACAAGGGATGAAGAAACTGACAGATGCAAAAAAGCCTCCCTTTTCAGGGAGGCTTTTATTTTCATGGTGCTGATACCCAGAGT
>NZ_JBHFMW010000034.1:0-2869 GCF_041929505.1 Aeromonas sp. MdU4
CCAGCACCTCCACCACATAGCCCACCCCGAAGTTCTGCCCCACCCGCCAGACACAGGAGAGTGCCTTCTGGGCATCTTCGGTGCCGTCATAGCTCTTGGGCGGATCGAGGCAGATATCGCAGTTGCCGCACGGTTTGTCGTTGTACTCGCCAAAATAGTTGAGCAACACCTGACGGCGGCAGGTCTGCGCCTCGGCAAAGGCCGCCATCACGTTGAGCTTGTACTGCTCCACCTGCAACTGCTGGGGATTCTCGATGTTGTCGAGCAGGCGGCGCACCCGACCGATATCGGCGGGATCGTAGAGCAGCAGCGCCTCTGCCGGGGTACCGTCGCGCCCGGCACGACCGGTCTCCTGATAGTAGGATTCGATGTTCTTCGGAATGTCGTAGTGCACCACGAAACGCACGTTGGGCTTGTCGATACCCATCCCAAACGCCACCGTCGCCACCACGATCTCGACATCATCCTTGAGGAAGGCATCCTGGGTCTGCTGGCGCTGCTCGAGCGGCAGCCCCGCATGATAGGGCGCCGCCTTGCAGCCGTGGCGGGATAGCCGCTCGGCCACCTCCTCCACCCGGTTGCGGCTGGAGCAGTAGACGATACCGCAGTTGCCCTTCTGGCTATGCACGTAGCGCAGCAGCTGCTCGGCTGCCTTGAACTTCTCCACCAGGCTGTAGCGGATATTGGGGCGATCGAAGCTGGCAGTGTGGATAAAGGGATCGTGGAGTTCCAACCGGTGCAACATATCGCTGCGGGTCGCTTCGTCGGCCGTCGCCGTGAGCGCCACTACCGGCACCTGCGGGAACCACTGTTTGAGCCGCCCCAGCGCCGCATATTCCGGCCGAAAATCATGACCCCACTGGGAGACGCAGTGGGCCTCGTCAATGGCGAACAGGCCGAGCGGCAGCTCCGCCAGCCGATCCATGAACTCGTGCTGCAACAGTCGCTCGGGGGAGACATAGACCAGCTTTATCTCGCCGCGACGCATGGCAGCAAAGTTCTGGATCATCTCCTCCCGGCTCAGAGCCGAGTTGATGTAGACCGCCGCCACGCCGTTGGCGCGCAGGCTGTCGACCTGATCCTTCATCAACGAGATGAGGGGGGAAACCACCACCCCGAGCCCGGGGCGCAGCAGCGCCGGGATCTGGTAACAGAGCGACTTGCCGCCGCCGGTGGGCTTGAGCACCAGTGCATCGCGCCCCGCGACTATCTGCTCAATGATCTCGAGCTGACCGGGCCGAAACTGCTGATAGCCGAAGACCGCCTGCAGCAGGGCAAGCGGACTCTCTGGCTGAGGATCTGGCAGGGTTTCGGCAATCGCGGTCATGGGCTCTCCTTTGGGGTCGCCATTCTAAAGCAGCCGCCGCCCACAATAAACCTGCCATTGCGACTGTTAAGAAACTGTTGCAGACTGACTGGAGTTTTTACTCGGCTTTGATGACAAGGATTGGGATCAGAGAATGAAACAGATGCTCAAGAAGATGGCGCTCAGTGGCATTGCCAACCTGTTTGCCGAGAAGATGCCCTTCAACAAGCTGATCGGCATGCAGGTCACCCACTACGACTTCGACAAGGTGGAGCTGCGCATCAAGATGGACGAGAAGCTGATCGGCAACCCTTTCCACAACATCCTGCACGGTGGCGTCACCGCCAGTCTGCTCGATGTGGCGGGCGGCATGATTGTCGCCGCCTCCTGTATCGATGAGCTGGAGGAGTTCTCTCCCAGCTATCTCAAGGAGCGCTTCGCCCGCCTCGGCACCATAGATCTGCGAGTTGACTACCTGCGCCCGGGGCGCGGCAACGAGTTTATCGCCACCGCCCACATCATCCGGGCTGGCAGCAAGGTCGCCGTCGCCCGGATGGAGTTGCACAATGAAGAGGGGACTCATATCGCCTTCGGCACCGGCACCTATTTGGTGGGTTAAGTGCATAAAAACCGCTCTGCTAATCCACTTTTAATCATTAGATTTCTTACCCCTCTGGTCAAACAGGGTCCATACTCATAGTCGGGATTGTGTGCAGAGGGAGGATTGCAGGCGATGAGTGCGAAACTGGCAATCAAACCATCCAGAGCCTTGTTGACACAGCTCGAGTCCATGCTCGACGAGGTGCAGACACCTGAGTGTCGCCACTGGTTGGAACAGGAGCTTGAGGGGTATTCTCTCTCCTCACCCCTGCCGTGGTATCGCATCGTCCCCTGTCGGCAACGCGGTCATTTTTTGGATCTGAAAACGGGAAAATATTTGACCTGTCACATCAACAGTCAAACGCTAAGCCAACGCGATCTGGCCCAAATTCAGTTCATCTATGCTCGTGAGCCCGCCGCCCACTATTTGCTGCAACGCAATTCCGGTATTGAACCCTGGCCAGAGCAACTGCTGGAAGATTATCAGGAGCAGTTGATTCCCGGCCATTTATGCCTGCAAGCCTGGCATGAGCCCGTTATTTCAATGCGTGAACAACTGATGGAGGGAATCGAACATTTTATTTGTGAGTACCCCAAGCACGCGGCCTTGCTACCTCAACACAGCATGAAGGCTTTGCGGCATCAGCACTGGCATATTTGAACAAGCGCCTGGCGCGCAAGGAGGGCACCATAGACAAGACCCATAGCGAGATTGCCACAATCTAGAGTGCCGGAGTCAGGATCAGACTCCACCGATGGGCCACCGAGCGGTGGCCCTTTTAATTTCCGCAACAGCCCCATTAACGGCGACCCCACGCACAATAAGCACCATCTTGTTTATGCCCAACGTTACCCGCCCTTCCCATATCCAACCGAATTACCGCTTCTCTATCTCCACCCGACCGAGAAAGAGTGGGTTGCCATCGCAATCTCAAAGCGGATGGCGGATAGCGGATAGCGGAT
>NZ_JBHFMW010000034.1:2946-92989 GCF_041929505.1 Aeromonas sp. MdU4
GGATAGCGGATAGCGGATAGGCAAAGTGTGGTGCCACATGCTGTGAACCAGCAACACTAACAAGCAATAATTGCCCCTAGAGTCTTGGGCTATCGGCAGGTCGGCAGGTCGGCAGGTCGGCAGGTCGGCAGATTGGCAGATTGGCAGATTGGCAGATTGGCAGATTGGCAGATTGGCAGATTGGCAGAGAACAAGTTAACGAGCGCCGGAAGAAAAATGCAAAAAGGCCGCTCTATTGAGCGGCCTTTTCAAATTTGGTCGGTGTGAGAGGATTCGAACCTCCGACCCCTTCGTCCCGAACGAAGTGCGCTACCAAGCTGCGCTACACACCGATGTCTGCGGGACGGGAATTTACCGAAAGCACCGACCTGATACAAGCCTTTTTTGCATTTTGAGGGAAAAAAGGCACCGTTCGCTCAACTATTCAGCACTCTTTTCACCCGTTTACCGGGATGCAGCCAGCTGGTGACATTCCGGCAACCCGCAGTCAGGCCAAGCGCAAGGATGCCGGCCCCAGCAGACGGCGCTGCCAGTCAGCCACAGTGCCATGCTCCAGCCAGTCGGCTGCATGCTGGCGCCAGTTGGGCGAGAGGGCCGGATTTTCCAGCAGCAACAGCAAGTCGGTCTCGTTGCGCACCTGATTGAACAAGATATCCGCCGTACGCTTCACTGTCAGCTCGGGATAGGGTCTGTCTACCAGCTCCATGGTCGCGTCGGGCGCGATCATGCCCTCCTCCAGCACCCGCAGCAGCCAGCCACAGCGGCCATTGAGCTGCATCACCTGCGACATCTGGCCATAGCCAAAACGCTGGTTGAGCTTGAAGCAGGGGGATCTCGGCTGGCTAATCTGAATAAGCGCCTCACCGAGTCGATAGACATCGCCGATGCAGGCTTGCACCTCAGTCAGCCCGATACCGGAGAGGTTCTCGCCAAAAGCTGCAGGCTGCCAGGGGGTGCGTGGTGCTGGAAGACCCAGCGCGGTTTGCCAGGTCTGCCACCAGGGATAGTGGTCAGCTGGATAGAAGTGGAGCGCCCGATCCGGGCCACCGTGGTGGCGCAAATCACTCTGCTCATCGCCTTCCAGACCGGCAAAGGAACAACGAACTGGCGCTGCGATCGGTTGCTTGTGAATGGCGCTGGTGAGGCCCGGCACCAGCTCGGTGCCACGACCGCTAAAAAGGGAGATCCGCATACTCATCCTCCAGGTTGACGAGAGTAGGCGGATCTTATCATGGCGTCAGACGACGGCCTGCATCTGGGTAGTCATGGCGATCTCGGCACGGCGGCGCTTCTCTGCCCGAGCCATCAGATACCAGCTGCCGAAGGTAAACAGCGATACCGACAACAGGATCAGGCTGGCCACCGCGTTGATCTCGGGTTTCACCCCGAGCCGTACCGCCGAGAAGACCTCCATCGGCAGCGTGGTGGAGCCCGGGCCGGAGACGAAGCTCGCCAGCACCAGATCATCCAGCGACAGGGCGAACGACATCATGCCGCCTGCCGCCAGCGAGGGGGCGATCATCGGGATGGTGATCAGGAAGAACACCTTCCACGGCTTGGCACCAAGGTCCATCGCAGCCTCCTCGATGGAGAGATCCAGCTCCCGCAACCGCGCCGATACCACGATCGCCACGTAGGCAGTACAGAACGTAGTGTGCGCGATCCAGATGGTCAGCATGCCCCGCTCGGCGGGCCAGCCCACCAGCTGGGCCATCGCCACGAATAGCAGCAACAGCGACAGACCGGTGATCACCTCGGGCATCACCAGTGGCGCCGTCACCATGCCGCCGAACAGTGTACGGCCACGGAAGTGGGGAATACGGGTCAGCACAAAGGCCGCCACCGTTCCCAGCGCCACCGCCGCGATCGCGGTGTAGAAGGCGATCTCCAGCGAGCGGAACACCGACCCAATCAGCTGCTTGTTGTCGAGCAGGCCGAAGTACCACTTGAGCGACCAGCCCCCCCACACCGTCACCAGCTTGGAGGCGTTGAAGGAGTAGATCACCATGATGACCATGGGCAGGTAGATAAACAGCAACCCCAGCCAGAGCATCAGTTTGGCAAAACCGAAACGTCTCATCATGCCTTGCCCTCCAACTCTTTGGCCTGGTTACGGTTAAACAGGATGATCGGAATGATCAGCACCGCCAGCATCACCACCGCCAGCGCAGACGCCACCGGCCAGTCGCGATTGTTGAAGAACTCCTGCCACAGCACCTTACCGATCATCAGGGTCTCCGGGCCGCCCAGCATTTCCGGTATCACGAACTCCCCCACCACCGGAATAAACACCAGCATACAGCCAGCGATAATGCCGTTCTTGGAGAGCGGCACCGTGATCTGCCAGAAACGGGTCAGGTTGCGCGCCCCCAGGTCAGAGGCAGCCTCCAGCAGGCTCTGGTCATGTTTGACCAGATTGGCGTAGAGCGGCAGCACCATAAACGGCAGGTAGGAGTAAACGATGCCGATATAGACCGCCAGGTTGGTGTTGAGGATCTGCAGCGGTTCATCGATCACCCCAATCCCCAGCAAGAAGCTGTTGAGCAGGCCGTTGTTGCTGAGGATCCCCATCCATGCATAGACCCGGATCAGAATTGCGGTCCAGGTCGGCATCATGATCAGCAGCAGCAGCACGGTCTGGGTCTCCTTGTTGGCCCGTGCAATGGAGTAGGCCATCGGATAGCCGATCAGCAGACAGAGGATGGTGCTGATTAAGGCCATCTTGAGGGAGCCGAGATAGGCCGCGATATAGAGCTCATCCTCCTGCAGCAGCAGGTAGTTGCCCAGGTTGAGCAGGATGGTCAGCTGATTGTCGGCCCAGCTCATCACATCGGTGTAGGGCGGGATCGCCACATCCGCTTCGGCAAAACTGATCTTCAACACGATGATGAAGGGCAGCAGGAAGAAGAGGAACAGCCAGAAGAAGGGGATGCCGATCACCAGCCGACGCCCCCCGACCCGCTTCAGTCGTCGCAAGAACTTCATGATTGCAGCACCACGCCGCTGTCATCTTCCCAGTAGAGGAACACCTGGTCATCCCAGGTTGGCCGCTTGCCGTGGCGTTCGGCATTGGCGATGAAAGCCTGAACGATTTTGCCCGAAGGCAGCTGGATGTGATAAACCGAGTGACCGCCCAGATAGGCGATGTCGTACACCTCCCCCTTGGTCCAGTTGAAGTCCGGATGCTCGATCTCCTCCGGCTTTTGCAGACTCATCAGCAATTTTTCCGGCCGCAGGGCGTAGGTCACCTTCTTGTTCTCGGCGCGGGAGCTGATGCCGTGGCCCACATAGATCGGCTGCTCCAGGTCGGCACAGGCGATAGTCGCGTGGTCCTGCTCATCTTCCACCAGCAGGCCGTCGAACAGGTTGACGTTGCCGATGAACTCGCACACCAGCCGACTGGCCGGGGTTTCGTAGATATCCATCGGGCTGCCAATCTGCTCGATGCAGCCGAGGTGCATGATGGCAATCCGCTCCGCCATGGTCATCGCCTCTTCCTGATCATGGGTCACCATGACGCAAGTAACCCCGACCCGCTCGATGATCTCCACCAATTCCAGCTGCATTTTGGAACGCAGCTTCTTGTCGAGCGCTCCCATGGGCTCATCCAGCAGCAGCAATTTGGGACGTTTGGCCAACGAACGGGCCAGCGCCACCCGCTGACGCTGGCCACCGGAGAGCTGATGCGGCTTGCGACGGGCATACTGGGTCATCTGCACCAGCTTGAGCATCTCCTCCACCCGGGCATCCACTTCAGCCTTGGGCAAGCCATCCTGTTTGAGGCCAAACGCGATGTTCTGCGCCACCGTCATATGGGGGAACAGGGCGTAGGACTGGAACATCATGTTGATGGGGCGCTCGTACGGCGGCATGTCGGTGATATCGACCCCGTCGAGGAACAACCGCCCCTCGGTCGGGCGCTCGAAACCGGCCAGCATCCGCAGCAGGGTCGACTTGCCGGAGCCTGAGCCACCAAGCAGGGCGAAGATCTCCCCCTTGTGAATATTGAGAGATACGTTATCGACCGCCAGCGTTTCATCGAACTGCTTGCTTACCCGATCGATCTTCACCAGCACATCTTTGCGTTGCTGGCTGCCCTCGAGGGCTTTCTTGTAGGCACTGGAGGCTATCGCCATTACCAAACTCCCCAACGTGATATCGACCTCACGGTCGATCCATAAAAGCGATTTGGCGCCCCCGAACGGGCACCAAGGTTAGGTTCCGGACTTGATCTTGTTCCAACTCCGGGTCATCAGCCGCATCACTGCTCGAGGATGTGTCTGCGACACATAGAGTCTCGCCAGCACCGGCTGCGGTGGATAAACAGACTGATCGTCACGCACTTTTTCATCCATAAAAGCAGTCGCCCTGGCATTGGGGTTGGCATAGCCCACATAGTTGCTGACCTTGGCAATTACTTCGGGCTGCAGCACGTAATTGATCAGGGCATGCGCCTCTTTGACATTGGTGGCATCGGCCGGGATCGCCATCATGTCGAACCACAAATTGCCCCCCTCCTTCGGGATGCTGTAGGCAATCTTCACCCCCTTGCCAGCCTCGTTGGCCCGCGCGGCGGCCTGCAAAATGTCGCCGGAGAAACCGGCAGCCACGCAGATATCGCCATTGGCGAGATCGCCGATGTATTTGGAGGAGTGAAAATAGGCGACATAGGGCCGCACCTTGAGCAACTGCGCCTCGGCCTGCTTGATATCCGCCTGTTGGTGGCTATTGGGATCAAGACCGAGGTAGTTGAGGGCAGCGGGGATCATCTCGTCGGCAGAGTCGAGGAAGGCGACACCGCAACGGGATAGCTTCTTCATGTTTTCCGGTTCAAAGATAACGGCCCATGAGTCAATCTTGTCGACCCCCAGCACCGCCTTGACCTTCTCGACGTTGTAGCCGATGCCGTTGGTGCCCCACAGATAGGGCACGGCGTATTGATGGCCCGGATCCACCTTGTCGAGCTGCTTGAGCAGCACGGGATCCAGGTTGACCAGATTGGGCAGCAGGGATTTATCCAGCTTTTGGAACGCCCCGGCCTCTATCTGCTTGGCCAGAAAATTGTTGGAGGGCACCACCAGATCGTAACCGGTTCGCCCCGTCAGCAGCTTTCCCTCAAGGGTCTCGTTGGAATCAAACACGTCATAGACGGTCTTGATCCCGGTCGCCTGCTGGAAATCGCTGAGGGTGGTCTCGCCAATATAGTCAGACCAATTGTAGAAATGGAGCTCAGGAGCGGCCTGCGCTGCATTTGCCAACCCCATGGTCAGGGCAATGGTTGCCAATCTGGTTGTCTGCACGGTGTCAGTTCTCCTGTGTTTAGTGGTTGACCGTCTGCGCATCCTTTCGCGCGGCCCATCCCGAAGGATGGCATCACTACCCTCCCGGCCGAACTGCGGGCCAGGAGGGGCACTCGTCACTTATTTGCCGGACTTGATCTTGGTCCAGCTGCGCGTCATCAGGCGCTGCACCTTGGCCGGCAGATCCGGGAAGGTGTAAATCTTCTGCATGGTCTCTTCGCTCGGATAGATACCCGGGTCGTTGCGGATCTCCGCATTGACCAGCGGGGTCGCCGCCTTGTTGCCGTTCGGGAATTTCACCACGTTGGTAATGTTGGCGATCACCTCGGGCTTCATCAGATAGTTGATAAAGACGTGGGCGGATTCGACGTTCTTGGCATCCGCCGGAATGGCGATCATGTCAAAGAAGCTGCCAGCCCCCTCTTTCGGAATGGTGTAGGTGAGCGACACGCCGTTCTTGGCTTCAGCTGCCCGCGCCTTGGACTGCTGCAAGTCACCGGAATAGCCAACCGCCACACAGAGGTTGCCGTTGGCCAGATCCGAAATGTACTTGGAGGAGTGGAAATAGGCGGTATAGGGACGAATGGAGAGGAACAGCTCCTCGGCCTTCTTCAACTCGGCCGGTTTCTGACTATCCGGCTTGAAGCCCAGATATTGCAGGGCTGCTGGCAGCATTTCGGTCGGCGAATCGAGGAAGGAGACACCGCACTCCTTCAGCTTGGCCATGTTCTCCGGCTTGAACACCAGATCCCAGGAGTTGACCGGCGCGTCGGCACCCAGCACCGCCTTCACCTTCTCGGGGTTGTAGGCATAGCCGATGGTGCCCCACATGTAGGGGATGGAGTACTGGTTGCCCGGATCGCTCGGCTCGAGCGCTTTGAGCAGGCTGGGATCCATATTTTGCCAGTTGGAGAGCTTGGACTTGTCCAGTTTCTGGAACACGCCCGCCTTGATCTGCTTGGCCAGGAAGGGGTTGGACGGCACGACAATATCGTAACCCGAACTGCCCGCCAGCAACTTGGCTTCCAGCACCTCGTTGCTATCGAACACGTCATAGACCACCTTGATCCCGGTCTCCTTCTGGAAGTTATCCAGGGTGTCCGGTGCGATGTAATCGCTCCAGTTGTAGACGTGCAGCACTTTCTCTTCGGCCATTGCTCCGGCACTTGCCATGACCAGAGCCACAGAGGCAGCGATCACTCCTGTTTTGAAAGACATCATCCTTGTCTCCTAAGCAAATTGTATGCGCATGCCAACCTGCCCGGCCTACCTCAACCCTTCAGCTTTTCGGCTGTCAGATCCAGACTGCGCCTGGCCAGATTGACCAATTCATCAACCTGTTCCTCGGTGATGACCAAGGGGGGCGATATGATCATGGTATCGCCTACCGCCCTCATCACCAAGCCATTGTTAAAGCAGAACTCCCGACAGGTCATCCCCGCATTTGCCTGCGCCGGAAAACGCCGGTTGGTCTGTTTGTCCTGCACAATTTCCAGCGCGGCCACCAGACCTTTGCCCCGGGTTTCCCCCACCAGCGGATGGTCAGCCAGCTCAGCCCAACGGCGCTGCAAATAGGGGCCAATGGTATCATGGACACGCTTAACTATGCTTTCCTTCTGCATAAGCTGGATGTTGGCCACCGCCACCGCGCAGGAGACCGGATGGCCCGAATAGGTGAAGCCGTGGTTGAACTCGCCCCCCTCCTCGACCAATACCTTGGCGACCCGGTCGCTCACCATCACAGCGCCAAGCGGCAGGTAGCCGGAGGTGATCCCCTTGGCCAGACACATCAGATCCGGCTTGATACCAAACCCTTCGCTGGCAAACCAGTGGCCGGTGCGGCCAAAGCCGCAGATCACCTCGTCGGCAATCAGCAGAATGCCGTAGTGATCGCAAATGCGCTGGATCTCGGGCCAGTAACTGTCAGGCGGAATGATGACGCCGCCCGCCCCCTGGATCGGCTCGCCGATAAAGGCGGCCACCTTGTCCACTCCCAGCTCCAGAATCTTCTGCTCCAGCTGGCGAGCCCGCTCCAGACCGAACTCATGGGCACTCATCCCCTGCCCCTCGCCGAAGTGATAGGGCTGGTCGATATGGACTATGCCGGGAATGGGCAGGCCACCCTGGGCATGCATCCCCTTCATGCCACCCAGACTCGCCCCCGCCACGGTGGAGCCGTGGTAGGCGTTGTGGCGGCTGATGATCACCTGTTTGTCAGGCTGACCCTTGCTGGCCCAGTAGTGGCGCACCATCCGCAGCACGGTGTCGTTGCACTCGGAACCGGAGCCGGTAAAGAAGACATGGTTGAGATGGGACGGCGTCACTTCGGCCAGCAGAGTGGCCAGCTCGATCACCGGCGGGTGCGCGGTCTGGAAAAAGAGATTGTAATAGGGCAATTGCTGCATCTGGCGCGTGGCGGCATCCACCAGCTCCTGGCGGCCATAACCCATGTTGACGCACCACAGGCCCGCCATGCCGTCCAGAATGCGCTTGCCATCGGAATCTTCCAGATAGACGCCGCTGGCCTTGGTAATGATGCGGCTCCCCTTCTTGTTCAGGGCCTGAAAATCGGTAAAGGGGTGCAGGTGGTGGCCAGCATCCAGTTGCTGCCACTCACGAGTCGTATGCTGCATTGCTTGCTCCTCGGTTCCTTCGATATGAGCGGGAGAGGCCGGGATTGGCCTCCCCGTTTTGGGGTAGTGCGCGGTGGACACGCACCAACATCACACGTTCAGCAGCAGGAACTCCCGCTCCCAGCGACTGATCACCCCGAAGTAGGTCTCGTACTCTTTGCGTTTGACCGCGACAAAGGCGCGGGTGAAGCGTTCGCCCAGCATCTCCTTGATGGGGTCGCACTGCTCAAGATGGCTGAGCGCCTCCTCCAGCGAGCGCGGCAGGCTGTAGGGCAGCTCATAGGCGCTCGACTTCATCTCCGGCAGTGGTTCCAGCTTCTCCATCATGCCGAGGTAACCGCAGGCCAGAGTGGCGGCCAGCGCCAGATAGGGGTTGGCATCGGCTCCGGCAAAACGGTTCTCTACCCGACGGGCACCGGGATCGGAGAAGGGCACCCGCAGCCCGCAAGTACGGTTCTCTACGCCCCACTGAACGTTGCGCGGCGCACTCTCACCGAAAGTGAGGCGACGGTAGGAGTTGACGTTGGGCGCCAGCAGCGCGGTTACCGCCGGGGTGTATTTCTGCAGACCGGCGATGAAATGCATGAACATCGCCGAGTTGCCCCCCTCCTCGGTGCCAAACAGGTTGTGACCGTTCGCGTCTTCCAGGCTCTGGTGGATGTGCATGGCCGAACCCGGCTCGTCGCTCATCGGTTTGGCCATAAAAGTGGCGTAGATACCATGCTTGTGCGCCGCCTCGCGCATGGTGCGCTTGAACAGGAACACCTGATCGGCCAGATCGATGGCATCACCGTGCAGGAAGTTGATCTCCATCTGGGCGGCCCCCGATTCGTGGATCAGGGTATCCACCTCCAGCTCCTGCGCCTCGCAGTAGTCATACATGTCTTCAAAGATGGGGTCGAACTCGTTGACCGCATCGATACTGAACGACTGTCGGGCGGTCTCCGGGCGGCCGTTGCGCCCCACCGGCGGCACCAGCGGATAGTCGGGGTCTTCGTTGCGCTTGACCAGATAGAACTCCAGCTCGGGAGCGACCACCGGTTTCCAGCCCTGCTTCTCATAAAATGACAAAACCCGACGCAGCACTGAGCGTGGCGCGATGTCGATCAGCTTGCCGTTGATGTCGAAACAGTCGTGGATCACCTGGGCAGTCGGCTCCAGCGCCCAGGGGACAAAACGGATGGTATTGGGGTCGGGATAGAGCTGCATGTCCCGCTCCAGCGGGTCGATCATGCTGTCGTCATCCGGATACTCACCTGTCACTGTCTGGGTGAAGATCACCTCGGGCAGTCGCATGCCCCCTTCGCGCAAAAACTTGTTGGCTGGAATGATCTTTCCCCGGGCATTGCCGGTGAAATCCGGAAACAGACACTCCACTTCCGTGATGCGATTGCTCTCCATCCAGCCCTTGATACTGTCCATGTTAAACCCCGACTTTACGGTTGCCATTGGCAAGGGTGTCTAATATATGGAACACCCTTGTTATAAAAATGTAATCAACACCACCATAAAAGCCCGCCGACAAGGGCAATGTCAAGCAGGCGTGTTTAAAAAATTATAAATAACGGCGCATATAATGACCAAGTCGATACCAAATACTAAACACTCGATGCCCTGTTTCTTGCCAGTGCAAGGCAAGTGCCAACCAGCCGAAACGAAATGTCAGATCTCGTCTGTCGCTCGCTAAAAGGGGCCATTTTTTTGCAAAGGCGCACAATCCGTATCCGATTTGCTTTGCTTGGCTGCATTTTTTTGGTACAAGGCCCGCCCTGATTTGCACTCTATTGCATTAAACAGGTGCAATTCAGGATACAAGGGCTTGGTCTGTAGGCAGACAGCCCCCATAAACAGGGATTATTGGGTTAGTAAACTGACTGGTAGTAAATCGTATGTGTGATTTCATGACTGAAGACCAACTGGCCTTTTACAAGGGGCAGATCGAGCGGCAGATCGCCGAACTCGAAGAGCGCCTGAACTCCCAGGCCAGCCAGGCCATCGCCACCGACACCAACGAGATGGCTGATGAAATTGACCGTGCCAGTATCGAGGAAGCCCGCCGTCTGGAGCTGAACCGCATCGAGCACGACAAACTACACCTGCGCAAGCTGCGCGGCGCATTGAAGCGCATCAGCGAAGGGGATTTTGGTTACTGCGAATCTTGCGGTGACGAGATCTCCATGAAGCGGCTGCATGCCCGTCCGGAATCCCGTTTCTGCGTCGAATGCCAGAGCACCAAGGAATTTAACGATACCCACGTGTTCCGTCGCGTCGCCTGATTCTTCGAAGAACCGTCACCATTCTGGAGCAACAAGCGACCAGCAAGGTAGGGCCCAGCGCTCAAACCTTGTACACCGCTACGCAGCAAGATAGTGACAAGTTCTGTTAGACTCCGGGCAAGCCCAGGAATCTACAGGAGAACAGAGCGTGAAATGGCTCATCAAACTGTGTTTGTGCCTGCCACTGCTGGCACAAGCACAGGTTTTGACGGTCAAGGTGCCCAGCCGCCCCGTCAACAATCTTGATCAGGAGTACCAGATTAAACTGCTGGAACTGGCGCTCACCCGTTCCGGACAACCTTTTCGCATCCAACCCGTCGACCTCGATCTCAACCAGTACACCCTCCAGCAACAGCTGAGCAAGGGCAAGAGCATCAACGTCTTCTGGATGGGTACCTCCAGCGCCCTCGAATCCTCCCTGCTTGCCGTCCCCATTCCGCTGTTTCGCGGGCTGGAAGGGCTGCGACTGTCGTTCATCCACGCCGATGCACAAGAGAAATTCAACCAGATCAACACCCTGGCCGACCTTAGAAAAATGAGAGCGGCACAAGGGGTTGGCTGGGCCGACAACAAGATTCTGGAAAATGCCGGTATTCCCACCTACTCGGGCCGCTTCAGCAGCCTGTTTCGCCTGATTCAAGATGGCGACAAGATCGACTTCTTTCCCCGCAGCCTGGTGGAGATCTTCGCCGAGCGCAGCGAACTGGTGGCGCAATATCCCGATCTCGCCATCGAGCAACACCTGCTGATCCGCTACCCCTTCGCCCAGTTCTTCTTCGTCAGCCCCGAATACCCCAAGCTGGCCAAGGCGATCCAGACCGGACTGGAACGGGCCTATGCCGATGGCAGCTTCATGAAATTCTTCCATGAAAATCCCAAGATCCGCGAGGCGCTGGCCAGTGCCGACCTCGATAGACGGGTCACCATCCAACTGCCCAATCCCGATATGACCCCTTTGCTCAAGAGCATTCCGGCACAATATTGGGACTATCCACCGCAGGGGTAAAACCCGATCACCCCGACAGGGACAGAACAATCAACGTGCCAGGGAGGTGCCATGAAGAGTATCGAAGAGTGGTTTGCGGAGTACGGCCAGAGCCATCGCCATCCGGTCAACGTCGCCATCCACAAGCTGGCGGTGCCGGGCATCTATCTCTGCTCGCTCGGGCTGCTCTGGAGTCTGCCCGCCGGACCGCCGCCAGCAGGACTCAACTGGGCAGCGGTCGCTGCCATTCCGGTACTGGCCTTCTACCTGCAGCTGTCGTTTGCCCTGTTTGTCGGGATGGCGGGGCTGACCGCGCTCGGGCTGGCCTTCTGCCACCAGTGGCAGGGGCCGCTGCTGTGGCCCGCGCTGTTTATCTTCGTGCTGCTGTGGATAGCCCAGTTTGTCGGCCACAGGATCGAGGGCAAGCGCCCCTCCTTCCTCGCCGACCTGCAATTTCTGCTGATAGGCCCCGCCTGGGTGCTTGCCAGCCTCTATCGTCGTTTGGGCATTCCCTACTGAGGGAGCCAACAGGAGAGACCATGTCATACCGCCACACGCGAAATAACGCCCTTCGCCGCGCCCTGCCCCTGCTGCTGGGCACCCTGTTCGCCGGCCCGGTGCTGGCCGACAAGGCTGATGCCGTCGGCGAGGTGAGCACCGCCTTCAAACTGTTTGGCCCCAACCACAAGATCCTGGTGGAGGCGTTCGATGACCCGCGCATCGACGGCGTCGCCTGCTATCTGGCACGCCCCAAAACCGGTGGCGTCAAAGGCGGGCTGGGACTGGCGGAAGATCCCTCCCACGCTTCCCTGTCGTGCCACCAGATCGGCCCCATCACCCTGCCCGAGAAGCTGAAGGCAGGGGAAGAGGTGTTCGATGTCAGCACTTCGCTGGTGTTCAAGGAGCAGAAAGTGGTGCGTTTTTACGACAAAAAACGCAATGCACTGGTTTATCTGACCTACAGCACCAAACTGGTGGATGGTTCGTACAAGAGTGCCGTCAGCGCCGTTCCCATCATGCCGTGGGGACAATAACCAGCCGGTTTGTCCGGTGATAGCTGACCCATTTTGTTGTAATTTAACGACACACTCGCTGCGGAGCACACACCATGAAAGTCGCCGTATTCAGTACCAAGAGCTATGACAAAGAGCATTTCACTCAGGCCAACAGCCAGTACGGCTTCGATCTGGAGTTTTTCGATGTGCGGCTGGAGGCCAAAACGGCACGACTGGCTCACGGCTTCCCGGTGGTCTGTCTGTTCGTCAATGACGATGCCGACCGCGAGGTATTGACCGAACTGGCCGCCAACGGCACCCAGGTGATCGCCCTGCGCTGCGCCGGTTACAACAACGTGGATCTGGCTGCCGCCAAGGAGCTGGGACTGAAAGTGGTACGAGTGCCCGCCTACTCCCCCGAAGCTGTGGCCGAGCACGCGGTCGGTCTGATGATGACTCTCAACCGCCGTATCCATAAGGCTTATCAGCGTACCCGCGATGCCAACTTCTCGCTGGAAGGGTTGGTCGGCTTCAACATGTATGGCCGCACCGCAGGCATTATCGGCACCGGCAAAATCGGTATCGCAACCCTGCGCATCCTCAAAGGCTTCGGCATGCGCCTGCTGGTAAGCGATCCCTACCCCAATCAGGCAGCCATCGATCTGGGCGCCGAGTATGTGGATCTCGACACCCTGTTCCGCCAGTCCGACGTCATCAGCTTGCACTGTCCGCTGTTCAAAGAGAACTACCACCTGCTGAACAAGGAGGCGTTCGCCAAGATGAAGGACGGTGTAATGATCATCAACACCAGCCGTGGCGGCCTGCTCGACTCCAACGCCGCCATCGAGGCGCTCAAGAGCTCCCGCATCGGCGCGCTGGGGCTGGATGTCTACGAAGAGGAAGAGGATCTCTTCTTCGCCGACAAGTCCAACGAGGTGATCACCGATGACGTGTTCCGCCGCCTGTCCGCCTGCCACAACGTGCTGTTCACCGGCCATCAGGCGTTCCTGACCCGCGAGGCGCTGCACGCCATCGCCGACACCACCCTCGGCAACATTCAGGCTATCGAGAGCCAGGGCCGCAGCGACAACGAAGTGGAATAAGGGCTCGCCCTCTCTTCGTCACGCGCCGGGTTGTGAGACCCGGCGCCATCGGGTAGGCTAGCCCCCCTTTTTTATTCAGGAGTCTGGCGCCCATGTTGCTCGGATTTGCTCACTGGACCTCCGACTGTGCGTCGGGTTGTGAGACCCGGCACCTTCGGGTAGGCCAGCCCTCCTTTCTTACTCTGGAGTCTGGCGCCCATGTTTATCGGATTTGATTACGGCACCTCCAACTGTGCCGTGGCCGTGATGGAACAAGGTAGCCCCAGGCTGCTCAATCTCGGCGCATCCCGCTACCTCCCCTCCACCATGCACGCCCCCCACCGGGATGCCATCGCCGGTCTGTTGGCCGAAGGGCTGGCACCGGCCCAGCAGGCGGAGTACCTCAAGCTGCGTGGCCCCGTGATCACCCGTGCCCAGGCGGTGCGCCGCCTGATGCGCGAAGAGGGGCTGATCGACGAGCTGAGCTTCGGCGGCGCCGCGCTGGAGCGCTATCTGGAAGAGCCGGACGACGGTTACTACATCAAGTCGCCGAAATCCTTCCTCGGTGCCTATGGTCTCAAGGCCCCCCAGATCGCCCTGTTTGAAGATATCGTCTGCGCCATGATGCTCCACGTCCGCCAACAGGCAGAGCAGCAGCTTGGTGCCCCGATCAGCAAGGCGGTGATCGGCCGCCCGGTCAACTTCCAGGGGCTGGCGGGGGAAGAGAGCAACAGCCAAGCCATCGCCATCCTGACCGAGGCGTCCCGTCTGGCTGGTTTCGAGCAGGTGGAATTTCTCTATGAACCGGTGGCTGCCGGTTTTGAATTCGAGGCGCGCCTCACCGAAGATGCGGTGGTACTGGTGGTGGATATCGGCGGCGGTACCACCGACTGCTCCATGCTGCGGATGGGCCCAAGCTACCGCGACCAGCTGGATCGCAGCGGCGATCTGCTCGGCCACAGCGGCCAGCGGATCGGCGGCAACGACTTCGACATTCGCCTGACGGTGGAAGGGATGATGCCGCTGCTCGGCATGCACGAGGTGCTCAAAACCGGCAAGCCACTGCCCCACCCGCTGTTCTGGGATGCGGCCGCCATCAACGACGTCAGCGCCCAGAGCCGTTTTTACAGTCTCGATACCGCCCGCCAGCTGCAAGAACTGCAGCTCGACAGCCAGCCCGGCACCAAGCTGGGGCGTCTGGCCAACCTGCGGGCCCACAAGCTGAGCCACCAGCTGGTGTGGCGTGCCGAGCAGGGCAAGATCGCCCTCTCGGAGCAGGAGAGCAGCCGCCACGCCCTGAGCGAGCTGGAAAAAGGGCTGGAAGCGGAGCTGACCCGCGAACAGCTGGCCAATGCCTCGGCTCTGCTGCTGGAGAAGATTGGCGAGCTGATGGACGAAGCGATCGCTGCCGCTGGTGTGCAACCAGACCGCATCTTCGTCACCGGCGGTAGCGCCCGCTCACCGCTGATCGCCAGCTTTATCCGCCAGAAGCTGCCGACTATCCCGCTCGAGGGTGGTGATGACTTTGGCTCGGTGGCTGCGGGCTTGGCCCGTTATGCCGAGCGGCTGTTCACCAACTGATCCCAGAGATAGCGCAAACCGATGGCAACTTCCCCAAGGTGTTGCCATTAAGCGACAGTGGTGCGGGACAAGGGGCGACAGAAGCGGTCGGTCGTCCCCTCTCGCGCCCTGCTCCAGGGCGAGCAAACCGAGTATTCTTGTAGCTCCCCCAACCGGAGCCCCCTCATGCCCAGATTGCCCTGTTTGCTGATCCCCCTGTTACTGCTCGCTGGCTGCAGCTCGACCACCTTTGTTCAGCAAGATCTGCAACATCACCACTGGGTACTGAGCAAACTGGATGGCGAGCCGGTGGCAGCCTCGCGCGACAATCCCCCCGATTTCGAGATCGGTGAGCACTTCACCGTCAACGGCATCGCCGGTTGCAACCGCTACTTCGGGCAGGGCCATCTGGAAAATGACAAATTGTGGGTCACCAGCCTGGGTAGCACCGAGATGGCCTGCATGCCACCACTGGATACCGTGGAGCAGGCGGTTCTGACCACTCTTACCGAGGGGGCGACGCTGAGCGGCTCCAGCCAGACCCTGATCCTGCAGGGCAAACAGCACCGTTTGGAATACACTCTGCGCGACTGGGTGTTCTAGCGCTCGCAACCCCCATCACAAAGCCGCATCACAAACAGGAACATGTTGTCCGGCTGTGGCACAATATGAGGCAGAGTTCGTAATGGAGGCTGCCTCAGCCATGTCGATGGATCGTCTGTTTGACAAGATCAAACAACTCCCCACTATTCCCAAGCTGCTGCATGAGTTGATGCAGAGCTTCAACGACGAGAATGCCCGCATCGACGAGATTGCGGCCAAGATCGCCATGGATCAGGTGATCAGCGTCAAGGTGCTGCGGATGGCCAACTCGGCCGCCCTGCGCCGGGGCAACGAAGTGACCTCCATCGATCAGGCGGTGATCCGCCTTGGCTTCAACCGACTGCGCTCCATTGTGGTCGCCTCCGGCATCATCGGCAGTTTCAAGGCGCCCCCCAGCTTCGACAAGAACAAGTTCTGGACCGAGACCTTTCAGGTTGCCACCATCGCCAAGACCCTGGCCCATGAGACCAAGGTGCTCGACCCCGAAACCGCCTTCACCTGTGCCCTCATCCACAACATCGGCGAACTGCTGATCCAGAGCACCCTACCGGAAGAGGCGGAGCTCATCAATCTGGCGATCCAGAATGGCAGCAGCCGGGTCGAGGCTCAGCGCGAGATGCTGGGCTATGACTATGCCCAGCTCGGTGCCGAGCTGGCGCGACGCTGGAGCCTGTCGGAGAGCTTCGTCGATGCCATCTCCCAGCAGCTCGACCCGCTCTCCCACGATCCGGTCAGCAAGGAGGCGGTACTGATCCGCCTCGCCGTATTTATCTCCTTCGCCTGGAATGCGGGGGTGCCTGCCCAGGCCATCATCGCCCGCTTCCCCAAACCGCTCGCCGATCAGTTGGGACTGGATCCCAAATCGCTGGCTGGCCAGCTCGAAACACTCCACGAACAGGGTAATGCCCTCGCCGATCTTCTGACTCAATAAGCATCATGACCCATCCGTTTCTGTTTCATCCCCAGGTGGCGCCCTGGTTCAAAGAGAGCGCCGACGCCCTGCAACTCACCCTGTTCAGCGCACTGGATGCCCCGATCCGCGAAGTGTGGCTGCGCCATGAGCCGGACAACGAGGAGTACCTGATCCCGATGACGGCCGTCTCGACCCGCGACCGGCTGCAGGTGTGGCAGGTCACCCTGCCACTCATCAAGGGACAGGATATCCATCTCTACTGCTTCAAGTGTCTGACTGACGAAGAGCAGTGGTGGCTGCACGGGGCGGGTGTCAGCTCGTCCATGCCGCCACGGGAACAGCATTTTCGCTTCAACAGCCTGCACCAGCCACCGGCCTGGGTGCAGGATCAGGTCTTCTACCAGATCTTCCCCGACCGCTTCTGCAACGGCGACCCGTCGCTCAGCGTCAAGCATCATGAGTACGAATACCGCGGCAAGGCGGTGATCAGCAAAGCGTGGGGTGAACCGGTCAGCGGCCACGAAGAGGGACACGGCGCCTGTGAATTCTATGGCGGCGATCTGGCGGGGATCGATGCCAAGCTGCACTATCTGCAATCCCTCGGGGTGACGGCGCTCTATCTCAACCCCATCTTCGATTCACCGAGCAACCACAAGTACGACACTCAGGACTACTTCAAGGTGGATGCCCACCTCGGCAGCAACGAGCAGTTCGCCGAACTGACCCGCAATCTGCACCAGCGCGGCATGAAGATCATCCTGGATGCGGTGGTCAACCACACCTCGACCCAGCACCCCTGGTTCTGCCCGCCGCTGGGGGCCAACAGCAACCCGGACTCCCCGTGGCGCAGTTTCTATACCTTTGATAGCGAAGGGGATTACGTCAGCTGGAAGGGGATTCGCAGCCTGCCCAAGCTCGACTTCTCCTGCGAAAAGGTGCAGGACGCCATCTATCGTGCCGACGATGCCATCCTGCGCTACTGGATGCGCGCCCCCTACCAGATCGACGGCTGGCGCTTCGATGTCATCCACATGCTGGGGGAACGGGGCACCGCCGAGGGCAACCGCAGCCATGTACGCGCCATTCGCGGTGCGGTGAAGCAGGAGAACCCGGACGCCTACGTGCTCGGGGAACACTTCTTCGAAGCGAGCCAGTGGCTGCAAGGGGATCAGGAGGATGGCGCCATGAACTACTACGGCTTCGCCCATCCAATCCGCGCCTTCCTGGCTGGCAAGGATATCGCCTACCACCCCATCAAGATCAGCGCCGAAGAGCTGGATCGCTGGCTCAAACTGGCGCGCGCCCATATCCCGTTCAAGAACCAGCTGGCCCAGTTCAACCTGCTGGACAGCCACGACACCGCCCGCTTCCTCCACCTGCTGGGTGAGGACAAGCAGCGAATGCAACTGGCCGCGACCCTGCTGCTCACCTATATCGGAGTCCCCTCCATCTACTACGGTGACGAGGTAGGACTGTCGGGGGGGGGCGATCCGGATTGCCGCCGCTGCTTCCCGTGGGAGACCACCGCCTGGGATCACGTGCTGCACGATCACTATCGCCGCCTGATCCAGATCCGCCGCCAGCGCCCCTCCCTGCGCCGCGGTGATATCCAGACCCTCTATGCCGGCCCGCACAGCTATGTGTTTGCCCGCACCCTGCAAAGCGATCAGGTGGTGGTTGCCTGCAACCGTCACCCCAGCGAGCCGCGCACCATCAGCCTGCCCCTGTGGCAGACCGCCAGCCCGGCCAGCCGCTTCACCGATGCCTTCAATGGCGACAAGTTTGAAGTGGTGCAGGGCGAGGTGCAGCTCACCATCCCTGCCAACTCGGCCAGAGTGCTAATCTCCAGCTGAGTGAGCCGCAAGCACACTGAAAAGCAAAACCGGAGCACACAGCTCCGGTTTTTTTATTCCGTTCAATCCATGATGGCCTCTGACTCGCGGCCCTACTCAGCCAGCCATTCTAGTCAGTAGTTGATGCTGACATAGGGCACTTCCGGCACCTGCCAGCACTGTTTGAGGTAGACGGTGAGCACGAAGAAGAAGTTTGCCAACAGGTTGGCGAAGCGATAGAGAATGGAATCGAAAGCCACCTCGCTCTCCTCCAGCCGTACCAGCAATCGCACCACCTTCTTGCTGCTGCAGCGGCACAGATGGAGAGTGGGGATGGGCTGCGGCCCCTGCGGCAACACGAAACCGGTGACGCTCCCGCGACTCGCCTCGTTGTAGTGGTCGTAACAGGCCTTGAGCCACTCAAGGTCTGCATCGAAGATCCCCAGCTTGCCGCGCACCGAGCCGTTGAGGTTGTAGATAAGCCGCTGCAACAGAGCGAGATCCGCCAGCATGGGCTCGGTATCGGCATCCGGCGCAAGGTGTGACAACACGGCCCCGACCTGACAGCAGAGCTCATCGGTGGCGATTTCAAAGTCACATTTGAGCGAGGTTTCGAAGATAAAGGGGTAGCAGAGCTCGCGCTTGTCTCGGGGCTTTTTCGGATTCATTGGCTGGTCACATCGGGAAAAAGGCCAGTTTGCCAGCCCCCGCAGGAGCTGGCAAACGGCCGGTCAGGAGCTAATCAATCCCGATAGCAAGCGCTCAGGCACTCTTGCCGCTGCTGGTGGGCTCGGTCGATGGCTGGAACTGGCTCAGCATCCGCATCGCCTGCAACATGCGCTGGTTGAAGCTGGTGAAGCTGCCAATCTGTGCCGGGTCGGTTTGACCGCGCGCAGCCAGCACCGCAGGGGTCAGCGCCTGCTGCTGTGACTCCGGTAGCACGGCATCAGCCTGTTTCTGCACCTCATCGAGTTTGGGCAGGTAATCGGCAAAGGGCTTGAGCAGATCCTGCAGCGAGCTCGCGCCCTGATAGGTCTGACTCAACTTGACGCTCTGCTTGAGCTTGAGCGAATAGGATGCCAGCTGGCTGTCGTCCAGTTTCAGATCCCCCGCCTTTTTCAGCAGGTCGTCGAAGTTGCCGGAGAAGAAACTTCCGGCAAGATCGTCGATCCCCTTGACCAGCTTGCCGATAGAGTCCATCTCCTCGCCACTGAGATCTCCCTCCAGCGAGAAGCCGAAACTCTGGCTCGACTTGAGGCTGAACTGGCTGCCACTGTCGCTCTTCTGGGACTTGGCCTGCCAGTTGTCATTGAAGCGCAGCACCACCTTGTCGCCATCCTTGGTCTGGATCTCCAGATAGCCCTGCTGGCGACTGGCCATCTCGGCCGCCCCCATATCGGTGGGAGAGACCTTGCCGAAGAACTCCTTCTCGAACTCGTCGAGCCCCTTCTGGATCAGCTTGTAACTCTGATCCATGCCGGTTTTGATATCCCCGTTGTCAGCCCAGTCACCAAGTTGTTTGCGGGCGTCACCGAAGCCGTTATCCACCCCCTTGCGAGCCTGTTCCATCATGCCGGCCAGATCATCATCCGACTTGCCGTCGGCACGAGCCGCCCCCAGCCGCCCGGTAACGAACTGCAGCACGTTGTCCGCCACCGACTGGAAATCGAACAGGGTATCCGGGGTGACCTCTTCCGGCCGATCCTGCGTCTTGGGTGCCTGATAACTTTGACCATTGATCTTCAGGGCAAACTGCAATGCCTGCTGGATCAGTACCTGTGCCCACTTCGGGGGCTTGTGCAAGGAGACCTCATCCTCGCTGTTGACCTGTTTCGACTCCGCCTGCTGGGGCGATTTGGGAGAAACACCCACTCCCATGGGTTGGGCTGCGCCCACGCCGTCGATCTGCATAATGTGTCCTCCCACCATGCCTGTAGATCAGCTATCGGCCTGACTGAATACTTCTTGACCACAAAATGCTGGACAATCTGCGGCTGGCTTTTAAAATCGGGCCCCTTTGGGTGGTCTGTTGCCATCCCGCGATTTCGACCCGGCCCGGCCGGTGTGCATATGAGGTATCTATGACCCAATCCCAACGGGTTTCCGCCGACTCGGCGCCCCTTCGAACCCCGGCCGACTATCAGACCCAGCTCGATGAAAAGAGTGCGCGCCTTACCGGGCTGTTTGCCAGCTTCAACCCTCCTGCGCTGGAGGTGCACAGCTCACCGGCGGAGAACTACCGGATGCGCGCCGAATTCCGCATCTGGCACGAGGGCGACGACCTCTTCCACTGCATGTATGCGCCAGCGACCAAAGAGATCATCCGGGTCGACTACTTCCCCACCGCCAGCCGCCTCATCAACCAGCTGATGCCGGTACTGCTGGATGGACTGCGCCCCCATCAGGTGCTGCGTCGCAAGCTGTTCCAGATCGACTACCTCTCCACCCAGTCCGGCCAGATCATTGTCAGCCTGCTCTATCACCGCAAGCTGGAGACCGAGTGGCAGCAGGCTGCTGAAGCACTGCAAGCAGACCTGCGCGCCAAGGGGTTCGAGCTGCAGCTGATTGGCCGCGCCCACAAGCAGAAGATCTGTCTGGGCGATGACTTTGTCATCGAGCAGCTCAACGTGGCAGGCCGCCAGCTCATCTACAAACAGGTGGAAAACAGCTTCACCCAACCCAATGCCGCCATCAACGAACAGATGCTGGGCTGGGCGCTGGACGTGACCAACGGCAGCGAGGGTGACCTGCTGGAGCTCTACTGCGGCAACGGCAACTTCTCCATCGCGCTGGCGCAGAACTTCCGCAAGGTGCTGGCCACCGAAATCGCCAAGCCGAGCGTCGACTCCGCCCAGTTCAACATCGCCGCCAACGGCGTCGACAACCTGATCATCCTGCGCATGTCGGCCGAAGAGTTCACCATGGCGATGCGCGGCGAACGGGAGTTCAACCGCCTCAAAGGGGTCGATCTGGGCGCTTACCAGTGCAACACCATCTTCGTCGATCCCCCCCGCGCCGGTCTCGACGACGCCACCGTCAAGCTGGTGCAGGAGTACGACAACATCCTCTACATCTCCTGCAATCCCGAGACCCTGCAGGCCAACATGGCCGTGCTGGGCGAAACCCACGAAATCGCCCGCTTCGCCCTGTTCGACCAGTTCCCCTGGACCCACCATATGGAGGCCGGGGTCTACCTGCGCCGCAAGGCGGGTTGATCCGAAGGGATAAAAAAACAGGGCCGCTTGGCCCTGTTTTTTTATGGCGTGAACAGGTGTTACCGCAATCGGAAGTGGCCCACTATCTCCCTGAGCCGGTCGTAGGTCTGCTGCATCGAGTCCGCACTGGCGACTGTCGCCTCCCCATTGTGAGTCAGCTGGCGGATCACCTCGGCGATGGCGCTCATATTGCGGTTGATCTCCTCGGCTACCGCGCTCTGCTGTTCGGCAGCGGTGGCGATATGACTGATGAGATCGTTGATCTCCACTACCTCACCCGCCATCAGATCCAGCGACTCGTTAACCCGGGTGGTGTTCTCGGCAGCGCCCTGACAGCTCTGCTTGGTGTTCTCCATCGCCTCCACCACGGTGCGGCTGCCCCGTTGCAGGCTGGCCAGCATGGTCTGGATCTCCGCCGTGCTCTGCTGGGTGCGGGCCGCAAGCGAGCGCACCTCGTCCGCCACCACCGCAAAACCACGCCCCTGCTCACCGGCTCGGGCGGCCTCGATAGCGGCATTAAGGGCCAGCAGATTGGTCTGGTCAGCAATGCTGCCGATCACCCCCAGCACAGAGCCAATCTGCTGCACACCCTGCTGCATGGTCTCGATGGAGCGGGCCGTCTCCTCCACCTCGTCCACCAGCGCCATCACGCTGGCCATCGCCTGATCGACCACCTGCCGCGACTGGCTTGCCAGCTGCTGGCTCTGGCCGGTGAGCCGGGCCGTGCTGGCCGCGCTCTCGGAGACGGAGACCGCGGTGCGGCTCATCTCGTTGATGGCGGTCACCACCTGCTCGGTTTCCCGTATATGATCCGCCAGCAATGACTGGGCGGCGCCGGTCTGGCTGGCCAATCCGGCAATGCCGCTATTGAGCTGGCCACTCGCCTCCTGCACCTCCCCCATCATCTCCTGCAGCCGCTCGATAAAGCGGTTGATGCCAGCCGAGATCTGGCCCAGATCATCGGTGCTGGTCACCGCCAGCCGACGGGTGAGATCGCCGCTGCCGCGGGAGAGCTCCAGCACCAGATCCCGCAGCGAGAGGATGGGGCGATAGGCCAGGTTGAGCGCCAGCACGGCGAGCACCATCACCACCACGGCTACCCCGAGCAGCGCCATGATGATCTGGCCGTTGAGTGCCTGAGTCATGGTGCGAATGTAATCAAGATCGATATAGCCGGTCAGGGTCCAGCTGTTGCCGCGAATATCCAGCTGGTTGGGGCGCGCTTCGCTCTCCCCCTGCGGCTTGCTGTCATAGAGACTGTTGCCCTGACTGTCGGCCAGCGAGAAGTAGCGCCCCTCGCCACTCATCTTGGTCAGCAAGCTCTTGAATTCGCTCATATCGAGATAGTAGAGATAGGCCGAATCAGCCCCGCGCGGCACCAAAATGGTGACAACTGGCTTGCCATCCACCTGTTGCAGCGGGCTGACGGTGATCTGGTTGTTGGCGGCGGGGATCAGCTTGCGCAGCGCATCGACCTTTGCCGTATCGTTGATAACGCCGCTCACGTCGAACGCCATGTCGCCAATCACTTTGACGATATTGTGAAAGCCGGTCTCTTGCAGGGTCTTCTTGACGTTGGTCACCCCGAAGTTGAGGTTGGCGGCCAACAGGATCTTCTGATTAATGTCGCTGGCCAGCTTCTCTTTGACCAGGGTGATCTGTTCGTTGATGTTCTTGGTCGCCTGGGTACGAATATAGGCGCTGATGAAGTGATTGACGCTGAACCAGGCGGTACCGATGGTGACCAGAATGGCCAGCAGCAACAGGACGTAAATCTTGACCTTGAATGGCATGGGATCCCTCCAGAAGAGAGGGCTGGCACTGCCAACCCTCCCTGCCAATCGTTATTTCTTCTTGGCGTACTTCATGGAGTCCAATGCCACCGCCAAAATGATGATGCCGCCCTTGATGATGAACTGCCAGTAAGGGCTGACGCCGATATAGGTCAAACCATAGTTGATCAACGTGAAGATGAGTACGCCGGTGATCACACCTGCGACAGTTCCCACCCCACCCGCAAATGACACCCCGCCCACCACGCAGGCAGCGATAGCGTCGAGCTCGTACATAAAGCCCAGGTTGTTGGTGGCGCTACCGATCCGGCCAGCTTCCAGCATGCCGCCAAAGGCGTAGAAGACCCCTGCCAGCGCATAGATCATCACCAGATTGACCGCCACGTTGACGCCGGAGACCTTGGCCGCCTCGGGGTTGCCGCCGATGGCAAAGATGTTTTTGCCAAAACGGGTCTTGTTCCACAGCACCCAGACAAAAACGCTGGCGATGGCCGCGTAGAAGGTGAGGTATGAAAGCTTGAATCCTCCTATTCGGATAAAGCCTTGGGCGAAGCTGGAGAAACGGGGGTCAAAGCCAGCCACCGGCGAAGCGCCCACCGAGTCGAAATAGAGGGAGTTGATGCCGTACACGATGATCATGGTGCCCAGAGTGGTAATGAACGGGGTCACGTTCAGATAGGCCACGATCAGACCGTTGACCAGACCTATCAGGGCGCCCACGGCACACACCAGCAAGATCACCACCGGAATGGGCACCTCGCCCAGCGTCGGGAACACCTTGTTGACGTTGGTCAACGCCTGCAGCATGGTCGCCGCAATCAGCGCCGCCAGACCGACCTGACGACCGGCCGACAGATCCGTACCCTGGGTGATGATAATACCTGCCACCCCCAGCGCGATGATGACCCGCACCGAGGACTGGGTCAGGATGTTGCTGAAGTTGGTGAGGCTCAGGAAGGAGGGTTCCTTGATCACGATGATCATGAGCAGCACCAGCAGCACCAAGTAGATGGCGTTCTCCTTGAATGCCTGCATCAGATTGAAATTTTTAGCCGACTCCATAAATGTCTTCCTGTCTCTAGAGGTACAGAGATGCCAGGCGCAGAATCTCGCTCTGGTCAGTTTCTTTGGTGTTGACGATCCCGGCGACCCGACCATTGCTCATCACCATGATGCGGTCGGTGATCCCCAGCAGTTCGGGCATTTCGGAGGAGATGATAATGATCCCCTTCTCCTTCTTCGCCAGCTCCAGAATGAGCTGATAGATCTCGAACTTGGCCCCTACATCGATGCCGCGGGTCGGTTCGTCCAGCATCAGGATCTCCGGCTGGGTCAGCAGCCAGCGGCCGATGATCACCTTCTGCTGGTTGCCCCCGGAGAGGGAGCCGATCTGGGTCTGCTGGGTCGGCGTTTTGACCCGCATGGAGTCGATGACCCACTGGGTATCGCTCTTCATCTTGTTGTCGCTGAGCAGACCCATGGAGCCCTTGTAGCTGTCCATGTTGGCGATCAGGGAGTTGAAGGCGATGTCGAGCCGGGAGTAGATACCGGTTGAGCGGCGCTCCTCGGTCACCAGCGCAAAGCCGTTGCGAATTGCTTCGTGGGCGTTGTGGTTGGCCACCTCTTTGCCGTGCAGTTTGATGGAGCCCTGGCTGCGATCGCGGATGCCAAACAGGGTCTCGACGATGTCGGTGCGCTTGGCCCCCACCAATCCGGCGACGCCGAGGATCTCCCCCTTGTGCAGGTTGAAGGTGATGTCCTGAATGGAGGGTTGGTTCTTCGCCGTCAGGTGTTCGACTTCGAGGATCACCTCTTTCGGCTGGTTGGTCTTCTCCGGGAAGCGCTGGGTGAGCTCACGACCGACCATCATGCCGATGATCTGATCCATGGTCATCCCCTTGAGCGGCTGGGTCGCCACCCACTGGCCATCCCGCAATATGGTGATCTCGTCACAGAGCTGGAAGATCTCCTCCATCTTGTGGGAGATGTAGACGATACCGCACCCCTTATCCTTCAACTTGTTGATGATCTTGAAGAGGTGGTTTACCTCTTTCTCGGTCAGCGAGGAGGTGGGTTCGTCCATGATGACGATCTTGGCGTCGTAGGAGAACGCCTTGGCGATCTCGATCATCTGCATCTGGGAGACCGAGAGGGACGCCACCTTGACCCGCGGGTCGATGTCGATATCCAGCTCCTCGAAGATGCGTTTGGTGTCTTCATACATCTTGCCGTGGTCGATGAACCACCCTTTGGTGGGGTAGCGGCCGAGCCACATGTTGTCCATCACGGAACGTTGCAGCACCAGGTTGAGCTCCTGATGCACCATGGAAACGCCGTTCTCCAACGCCTCCTTGGAGGAGGTGAAATTGATCTCCTGCCCCTTGAAGAAGATCTTGCCCTGATCCTTCTCGTAGATGCCGAACAGGCACTTGAGCAGCGTCGATTTTCCCGCCCCGTTCTCGCCCATCAACGCATGCACAGAATGAGGACGGACCCGTAAATTGACATTATCGAGTGCCTTGACGCCAGGAAAGCTCTTACTGACGTCAATCATCTCCAACAGCCATTCTGATTGTTGCTGTGTTGTCATATCAGCCATCACATCTGGTTGGAAAAAGGGCAAGGGGATCTCCCTTGCCCTGGAGGAGGGAATTATTCGAATTGAGACAGGTTGTCTTTATCTACGCCGACGTAGGGAACACGCACGACCTTGTTGACGATATTCCACTTGGTGCCTTCACCGGCCGCTTTGCCTTCAGCCAGGTTCTTGGTCAGCTCGTAGGTCGCCTTGGCCTGGTTGGCCGCATCGTTCAGCACAGTACCGGCCATGGCACCACTCTTCACCAGCGCCAGCGCTTCAGGCAGCGCATCCACACCGAATACCGGAATGGCAGTCTTGCCCTGCGCTTTCAGCGACTCGACAGCGCCCATCGCCATGCCGTCGTTGTTGGCGATGACCACTTCGATCTTGTTGGCGTTGGGGCCGGAGATCCAGGCGTCCATCTTGTCCTTGGCCATGGCGGTATCCCACATACCGGTATCCATGTGCAACTGCTGGGTCTTGATACCCTCATCGTTCAGGGTCTTGATGACATAGGTGGTACGGGCCTCGGCATCCGGGTGGCCCGGCTCCCCTTTCAGCAGCACGAACTGGATGACGCCATCCTTGTTCAGATCCCAGGCCGGATTGGCTTTCCAGTGTTTGGCAATCAGGTGACCCTGGATGATGCCTGACTCCTTGGAGTCGGTACCCACGTAGTAAGCCTTGTCATAGCTGGCCAGATCGGCGGCACTCGGCTCCTTGTTGTAGAAGACTACCGGGATATCTTCGCCACGGGCCTTCTCAATCACCACTGGGGCGGCAGCCGGGTCAACCAGGTTGATGGCCAGCGCCTTCACCCCCTTGGCCAGCAGCACGTCGATCTGGTCGTTCTGCTTGGACTGGTCGTTCTGGGAGTCGTTCATCAGCAACTCAACCCCGGGGTTGGCAGTCGCCTCCTTCTCGATCGCCTTGCGCACCACCGCCATGAAGTTGTCGTCATATTTGTAGACGGTCACCCCGATGCGGGTTTCAGCGTGGGCAGCAGTGGCGCCAGCCATCAGGCCCAGCAGCAGGGCAGCAACGGTCGTCATTTTTTTCATTGTGTGTGCTCCGATGTATCTATCTGTGTTGTAGGGTGGCGAGCTATTGAGCAAGCGCCGATTAATGTAATCAGTTTGTTGTCATTTCTTCTGTGATCATGACTACAAAATGAAAACGTTTACACTCTGTTACATTGAATCTTTTTCTTATTTTTCAAAAGCATAAATGCAAGCGTTGATTTTTGGACTCAATCTATTCCGCAGCATTGAGGCTAGTCGCTAACAGGCTGTTGTCAAAGAGCTCAACCAAGGGTGCAGCGCCAGCGGTAGCAACGGGCGGTCAGCTGATACTCGGGACGCACACTCTGGCTCCAGGAGTCATCGCCACCCACCCCCATATGGGCACCATCGAGACAGACCCACAGCCCCTCTTCGGCCACCAGATCGCTCTGGTGACGCGCGGCAGCGAGCTGCTGCTGGCTGAAGCGGCTAACGCTGAAATGGAAAGCGCCGCTCATCGTTGAGCTACCCAGCTGCAGCTGGCGGGTATCGCAGCGCAAGCCGTTGTCGGTCGGGAACACATAAGGAGTGTGCATGGCCTCCAGCGGCAGGCTCCAGCGACCCAGATCGGCACCCAGCAGGCGATCCGGATAGTTTTCGTGCGGTCCACGACCCAGCCATTCGGCCCGTGCCGGTACCTCGGCCAGATGGAGCAGCAGACCGATCCGTGGTAGCGAGGGGAGCGTAGCCGCCAGTTCGCACTCAATCTCGAGACTCATGGTGCCATCGTCAGCAAAGCTGTGATGCCAATGGCTCAGCAGTTGCAATTGATCCTGATGGAAATAGCCGTGAGTCACCCGCAGCTCGCTGCCGGCCAGCGCCACAGCCAGACAGCGGTGCTGCCACTGCCCTAGGCCGCACGCCTGCCAGCGGGCAATCCAGGAGTTGGGGTCAGCGTGATCCGCCTCGCTGGTGCCGATATCGTTGTCGAGCGGCGCCCGGTAGAAGTGATCCATGATCGGCGCCAGCAACTGCTCCTGCCCCGATTTTTGCCAGCTGGTGATGCGCCCGCTCTGCTTGTCGAGCCACCACTGACTATTTGCGGCAGTGACCCGCCAGCAATCCGGCTGCTCCGTCAGGGTGGCTGCATCTGCGGGAGCAGGCAGCGCAAGGGGGGTAGGCAGGGTGAATTGCTGACGGGCGACCTTGTGCAACGGCTCCGACCAAAGAGTGGCCTGTGGCTGAACGATGGCCAGATCGAGCCAAGCCAGTGAACCTGCCGCAAAGGCGGGCAGCATCTCGGTCAGGGTCAACTCGACCGCCCCTTGCGGCGCCAGCTCAAGGGAGATTTCCCCCTGCTGCAGCACATGGCCGTTCTCGCACAGCTGCCAGTCAAGCCGCTCGTTATCGGTTTCCCGAAACAGGTATTCGCTCTCGATCCGCACCCGCAGCGGAGAGTGTTCAAGCAGAGTGAAGCGGAACGGCTGCTGGGCACGCTTCGCCTCGCACAGGGCGGGATGGGGGGTGCGATCCGGGAACAGCAGGCCATTGCAGCAGAACTGGCGATCGTTTTGCAGATCGCCAAAATCGCCGCCATAGCCCCAGTAGTGACGGCCATCGGCAGTGTATTTGTCGAGCCCCTGATCGACCCAATCCCAGACAAACCCGCCTTGCAAACGTGGATGATCGCGAAACGCCTGCCAGTAGTGGGCGTAGCCCCCCAGACTGTTGCCCATGGCGTGGGCATATTCGCAGAGGATCAGCGGCCGGTGCTCGCCGGGCAGGCCGATCCACTTGGCCAGCGCCCACTTGGGCACCACCGGGAAGGGTTGATCCTGATGGGTTCTGGCATACATGGGGCAGATGATGTCGGTGGCCGGGGTATCGGCCCCTCCCCCTTCGTACTGCACCGGACGACTGGGGTCGCTGCGCTTGATCCAGCCATACATGGCATCGTGGGCCGGGCCGTAACCCGACTCGTTGCCCAGCGACCAGATGATGATCGAGGGGTGGTTGAAATCCCGCGCCAGCATGCGGGTCGCCCGCTCCAGAAAGGCGTTGCTCCAGGCAGGATCACGCGCCAGCCGCCCCATGGGGGTCATGCCGTGAGTCTCCAGATTCGCCTCGTCCACCACATAGAGGCCGAGCCGATCGCACAGGCGATAGAAGTCAGGGTGGTTGGGGTAGTGGGAGCAGCGCACCGCGTTGAAGTTGTGCCGCTTCATCAGCAGCAGATCCCGCTCCATAGTGGCGCGATCGATGGCATACCCCTTGGCGGGGTGATGCTCGTGACGGTTGGCACCGCGAATAAGCAGCGGCTGACCGTTGACCCTCAGCAGGCCGCCACGGATCGCCACCACCCGAAAGCCCACATCACACGCCTCGCTCTCGATGGCTTGGCCCTGCTCGTCCAGCAAGGTCAGGGTCAGGCGATAGAGATGAGGTGTCTCGGCGCTCCACTTGCGCGGCGCAGCCACGTCGAGCCACAGGTCGGCGCGATCGTCATAAGCCCCTTTTTCGTCAATAGTTTGCGTGCCGATCCGCTGGCGCAGGGTCTCGACCCGCTCGCCACCGTCATAGAGATTGGCTTCCACCGAGAGGCCAGCCGCATTGACCGCCTGCAGCGCGATCTTGAGGCGGCCATCCCGATAGCAGGCGTCCAGCTCGGGGGTGACCCGGATATCCATCAGATGACGGGCCGGTTTGTGCAACAGGCTAACGGAACGGAAGATCCCCGACAGCCACCACATATCCTGATCTTCCAGATAGGAGCCATCGGACCAGCGCAGCACCAGCACCGCGAGCCGGTTGCGACCGGCGTGCAGATATGGGGTCAGATCGAATTCGGCGGGCAATCGGCTGTCTTGGGAGTAGCCAACCCAGCGGCCGTTGCAGAAGAGGTGGAAGGCACTACTCACCCCGTCAAAGATGATCCGGCTCTGGCCGCTGGCCAGCCACTCGGCAGGCAATTCAAACTCGCGGGAGTAGCAACCGGTGGGATTCTCTGCCGGTACCCGCGGTGGATCGCAGGGAAAGGGGTATTTGATATTGGTGTAGATGGGGCCATCGGTGAGCGGCCGAGTCGCCGGATAGGCGGCATCCAGCTGCCAGTTGCCCGGCACCGTGATGGGGCAGGCATCCGCCAGATCCTGCGCCAGCCAACCCTCGGGTACCTGTTCGGGAGCGGCAAAGAAGGAGAACCGCCACTCGCCATCCAGCGAACACCGGGAAGGAGAGATGAGATCATCCCTGGCATCCGTTTCGCTACGCCAGCTGAACATGGGGGTATGAGCCGCCAGCCGATTGACCGAAGTAATCGCCTGGGTCTGCCAATCCTGACGCGCCACTATCTCCCTGAGCATTCCCTTCTCCCTGATGACTGGAAAACGTATGCCAGTCTAGAGAAGTGTGGCCGAGGGATCGGCGATCTCGCTCACACAGATGTAAACGATTACACCATTTTTGTTAAGTAAAACGGAGTAAAAACCATTAAAAATAAGTAAAACAATAATGAGCCAGAAAACAGGCTGCAAACTGCTCCTATCCAGCGCGTACCGGTGCCACCGAGTGGCGATTGATCAGGGTTGGGGTATAGATCCGGCTCTGAGTCGCCTCACTCTCCCCTGCAGCCAGCAGCAGAGCCAGCTTGGCAGCCTGGCCAGCCATCAATTCGATGGGGTAGCGCATGGTCGATAGCTTGGGTCGCAGATATCTGGCATAGATGATGTCGTCAAAGCCCACCACCGAGACCTCCTCCGGCACCCGCAGGCCATTGTCCGCCAGTACCGAGATGGCACCGGCTGCCATGGCGTCGTTATATGCCACGACCGCGGTTACCTTGAGCCCCTTGGCTAACAGGTTGAGCATGGCGCGCTCCCCCCCCTCCTCGTTCGGCGTACCGCTCTCGATAAGCTCCTGGTCGACGGCCAAACCCGCCTCCTTCAATCCGTCCTGATAGCCCTGCAGCCGGGAGGTCGCATCCTCGATAGCGTGATCCGAGCTGATAAAGGCGATGTGGCGGTGGCCCAGGTCTATGAGATGGCGGGTCGCCGTGGCGGCACCCAGCCGGTTGTTGAGGGCGATGCAGCGCCCCTTGAGAGCAGGAATGTCGCGGTTGATCAGTACCATACCAGGCACCCGCTGCGCATAATCGATCAACTCTTCGTCACTGAGTGCCTTGCTGTGCACCACCAGCGCCTCACAGCGCTTGCCGATCAACAGCTCGATCGCTTCACGCTCCTGGCGCGCCTTGTGAAAACCGTTACCCATCAGCAAATGCAGATTTTGCTCAACAGCAACATCACAGACCCCCTTCACCATGGAACCGAAGAAGGGATCGGCCACGTCACCCACCACGACACCCATGGTATCGCAGGTCTGGTTCACCAGTGCTCGCGCGTTGGCATTGGGGGTGTAGCCCAGCTCGGCCATGGCTTTTTTGACCGCCTCGCGAGAAGCCGCACTGGCCTTGGGTGAGTTGTTCATCACCCGTGAAACCGTTGCCACCGATACATTGGCCAAACGGGCGACATCCTTGATGGTACTCATGCTGTTTTCACTTATTTCACTGTGCAATAGTGTCGTCATTATACCCAGCAAACCTATTGAAAACAGTGATGAAGCGAGGATCTGCGGTATTGGTGCCCACAAAAAACAGTGTAATCGTTTACACGGTTTTGCAAGCAAGCTCACAGTTTGTGATCCCCCCCCTCGGCTAGACTCCTCCCAGACACTTTTTCAGTGGAGAGCAAGATGAAGGTTCTGGTTACCGGCGGCTGCGGATATATCGGCAGCCACACCTCTCTGGCCCTGCAAGCCGCAGGCATGACCCCGGTCGTGGTCGACAACCTCTGCAACAGCAAGCGCAGCGTGCTGGCACGAGTCGCCGCGATCAGCGGCCAACAACCCGTGTTCTATCAAGGGGATATTCGCGATGCCTCCCTGCTGGACAGGATCTTCGCCGAGCAGCAGATCGATGCAGTGATCCACTTTGCCGCCCTCAAGGCAGTCGGCGAGTCGACCCGCATACCACTGGATTACTACGAGAATAACCTGAGCGGCACCCTCACCTTGCTGCAGGCAATGAAGCGGGCCGGAGTACACAATCTGGTGTTCAGCTCCTCGGCCACCGTCTACGGTGATCCGGCCAGCCTGCCAATCCGCGAGGATTTCCCCCGCAGCGCTACCAACCCCTACGGCCGATCCAAGCTGATCATCGAGGAGATCCTCGAGGATCTGCAGCTCGCCGAGCCGCACTGGAGCATGACCCTGCTGCGCTACTTCAACCCGGTCGGCGCCCACGAGTCGGGCACCATGGGGGAAGATCCCCAAGGCATTCCCAACAATCTGATGCCCTATATCACCCAGGTCGCCATCGGCCGTCGCGACTGTCTCTCGGTCTTTGGAAACGATTACCCAACTGTAGATGGCACCGGCGTACGCGACTACATCCACGTGATGGATCTCGCCGAAGGACACGTCAAGGCGCTGCAACACTGTGCCAGCAAGGGTGGCGTGCACACCTACAACCTGGGCACTGGCCAGGGCCAGAGCGTGTTGCAGCTGGTCGCCGCCTTCTCCGCCGCCTGTGGCAAGCCGCTGCCGTTTCGCATCGAACCGCGCCGTCCCGGCGATATCGCCGCCTGCTGGGCCGATCCGGCCAAGGCAGAGCGCGAACTGGGCTGGCAAGCGACCCGGGACATCGACGCCATGTGCGCCGACAGCTGGCGCTGGCAATCCGCCAACCCGAACGGTTACGAGGAGTAGGTCTTCCTGCTCCCCGTTAATAAACGACTTTAGTGTTCCATATCTTAATTCAGGAGAGATGATGTTTAACCCCGTTGATCATCCCCATCGCCGCTTTAACCCGCTGACCGGCCAGTATGTGCTGGTCTCTCCCCACCGGGCCAAACGCCCCTGGCAGGGGCAAGTGGAGAAGGTAAGCCAGGCCCCCAAACAGGCCCACGATCCCGACTGCTTCCTCTGCGCCGGCAACACCCGGGTCACCGGTGACATCAACCCCGACTATCAGGGCACCTTCGTCTTTACCAACGACTTCGCTGCTCTGATGCAGGATACCCCGGCCGCCGATAAGGCCAGCGATCCCCTGCTGAAGCTGGAAGCTGCCCGTGGCACCAGCCGGGTGATCTGCTTCTCGCCGGATCACGGCAAGACCCTGCCCGAGCTGCCGCTGCCCGCCATCGAGGGGGTGATCACCACCTGGATGGATCAGGTCGCCGAGTTGTCCAGCCAGTGGGAGTGGGTGCAGGTATTTGAAAACAAAGGGGCTGTCATGGGCTGCTCCAACCCGCACCCTCACGGCCAGATCTGGGGCAGCGACTTCCTGCCCAACGAGATCGCCCGTGAAGAGCAGCACCAGCACGACTGGCTGGCCGAGCATGGCCGCCCCATGCTGCTGGAGTATGTGGAGCGGGAGCTGGCAGATCGCTCGCGCATCGTGGTAGAGACCGAGCACTGGCTCGCCGTGGTCCCCTTCTGGGCCGCCTGGCCGTTCGAAACCCTGCTGCTGCCCAAGGCACACGTGCCCTCCATGCTCAACCTGACCAAGGCCCAGCAACAGGATCTGGCGGTGGCGCTGAAGGAGCTCACCAGCCGCTACGACAACCTGTTCGAATGCAGCTTCCCCTACTCCATGGGCTGGCACTTTGCGCCGCCCAAATCGGAGTGCCCCGAAGCGTGGCAGCTGCATGCCCACTTCTATCCGCCCCTGCTGCGCTCCGCCACGGTGCGCAAATTCATGGTCGGCTTCGAGATGCTGGCAGAGACCCAGCGCGACCTTACTCCGGAGCAGGCCGCCGAGCGGCTGCGTGCCCTGAGCCCCATTCACTTCAACCAAGCCAATGAGGAGACCCTATGACCCCGAGCCAACGCGTCAGCGCCGTTTTTGCCGAACAGTTTGCCAAGACGCCCGACCTGCTGGTGCGCGCCCCCGGCCGCGTCAACCTCATCGGTGAACATACCGACTACAACGATGGCTTCGTGCTGCCCTGCGCCATCGACTACGAGACCTGCGTTGCTATCGGGCTGCGCGATGACCAGCAAGTGCAGGTGATCGCCGCCGACTACGACAACCAGCGCGACCAGTTCGACCTTGGCCAGCCCATCGAACATCACCCCAGCCAGCGCTGGAGCGACTACATCCGCGGCGTGGTGAAATATCTGCAAGAGCGCGGCCATGCCCTGCGCGGCCTCGATCTGGTGGTCTCTGGCAACGTGCCACAGGGTGCGGGTCTCTCCTCCTCCGCCTCGCTGGAAGTGGCCATCGGTCAGGCCTTTAAAGAGGCACTGGGGCTCAACATCAGCCAGGCTGAGATCGCCCTCAACGGTCAGCAGGCGGAGAACAAGTTCGTCGGCTGCAACTGCGGCATCATGGACCAGATGATCTCTGCCAGCGGCAAAACCGATCACGCCCTGCTGCTCGACTGCCGCTCGCTGGAGACCCGCCTCATCCCCATGCCCACGGATCTGGCGGTGCTGATCGTCAACTCCAACGTGCGCCGCGGTCTGGTGGACAGCGAATACAACACCCGCCGCCAGCAGTGCGAAGCGGCCGCCCGTCACTACGGGGTCAAGGCGCTGCGCGATCTCGATCTGGCGGCACTGGAAGCAGGCAAGACCGGGCTGGATGAGGTCTGCTACCGCCGTGCCCGCCACGTGGTAGGTGACAACACCCGCACCCTGGCGGCAGCCGACGCGCTGGCGCAAGGGGATCTGGTTCGTCTCGGCGAGCTGATGGCGGATTCACACGCTGCCATGCGCGATGACTTCGAAATCACTGTGCCCGCCATCGACGGTCTGGTGGAGATCATCAAGGCCAGGATCGGCACCGAAGGCGGCGTGCGGATGACTGGCGGCGGCTTCGGCGGCTGCGTGGTCGCCCTGCTGCGACCCGAGAAGGTGGCCGAGGTGATCGCCGCAGTTGAAGCCGAGTATCCGACCCGCTTCGGCCTCAAGGCCGACTGCTACGTCTGCTCTGCCCGCGCCGGTGCAGGCAAGCTATGAGCAGCGCCATGACGCCATTCGAGCTGGAAAACGAGGAGGGGCTGCGCCTGCGCGGCCTCGACTTCGGTGCCACCCTCACCTCCCTCACCCTGCCGGTGGCGGGCAAACGGCGTGAAGTGCTGCTGGGCTGCGCCGACGAGGCCTATCCCGCCCAACAGGTGTGGCTGGGCGCGGTGGCCGGGCGTTTTGCCAACCGCATCGGCGGTGCCGAGTTGGTGCGCGATGGCGAGCGCTGGCCGCTGGATGCCAATCAGGCCCCCAACTGCCTGCATGGCGGGCAGACGGGCTTTCATCGCCAACAGTGGCAGATCAAGGAGCTGGAGGCGGATCGGGTCAAGCTGGCGCTGCTCTCCCGAGCGGGTGATCAGGGCTTTCCCGGCAATCTGCGGGTAACCCTGGAGTACCGGCTGGAGCAGAGCGATCTGGTGGTGGATTTCGTCGCCAGCACAGATGCAGCAACGCCGGTCAGCCTCACCAGTCACGCCTACTTCAATCTCGATGACAACCCGGACGGCGGCGATGTGCGTGACCATCTCATCAGCCTTAACGCCAACCATTTCCTGCCTACCGACCCGAGCGGTTTGCCGATCGCCATCACCCCGGTGGAGGGGCCGTTCGATCTGCGCCAAGAGCGCCTGATTGGCCAGGATTGGTTGAGCCATCCCCAGCAGCAACAGGCCAAGGGATACGATCACGCCTTTGTACTCAATGGACCGGAGCAGAAGTGGGCAGCTCGCGTGGTGTCAGGTGACAGACAGTTGGCGATGGAGGTCTACACCAACCAGCCCTCGCTGCAGCTCTACACCGGCAACTGGCTGGCCAACACCCCGAATCGCCAGGGTCTGGCGCATCGGGATCACGACGGCTTCTGTCTGGAAGCACAACAACTGCCCGATAGCCCGAACCGACCCGAACTGGGCAACCCCTGGCTGGTGCCGGGCGAGCGCTATCACCACCAGACTCGCTACCGCTTTATCCGCGACTGACTTAAAGGTTTCACAATTTTTCCGTAGCAGCGCCAGCCACATTCGAGCAAGATAAGCCGCCCCGAGACCCTTCCGGGGCGTTTTTGCATCAACGTAGCAAGGATTCTGTTCGATGACTGACACCTATAGCCTGCTGGTCGCCTTTATTCTGGGCGTCGTCGAGGGGCTGACCGAGTTCCTCCCCGTCTCCTCCACCGGCCACATGATCATCGTCGGCCATCTGCTGGGCTTTGAAGGGCCCAAGGCCGCCACCTTCGAAGTGGTGATCCAGCTTGGCTCGATTCTCGCGGTGGTTGCCGTCTTCTGGCGCCGCCTGTTTGGTTTGATTGGCATCCACTTCGGCCAGAAGCCGGAACCGGGCCACGCCACTCTGTCGCTGATCCACGTCATCCTCGGCATGATGCCCGCCATCGTGGTCGGTCTGGCCATCCACAGCTGGATCAAGGCCAACCTGTTTGGCCCGCAAACCGTGATGTATGCGCTGGTTGCGGGCGGTATCCTGCTGATCATCGCCGAGAAGTTCCGCCCGGCGGTTCGCTCCGAAACCCTGGATGACATCAGCTACAAGCAGGCATTCGGTATCGGCCTGTTCCAGTGTCTGGCACTGTGGCCCGGCTTCTCACGCTCAGGCGCCACCATCAGCGGCGGCATGCTGATGGGGATCAGCCGCCATGCAGCGGCCGAGTTCTCCTTCATCATGGCGGTGCCCATGATGATGGCGGCCAGTACGCTGGATCTCTACAAGAGCCGCGACGTCCTCTCCATGGCCGACTTCCCGATGTTTGCGGTGGGCTTTATCACCGCCTTCGTGGTCGCCATGGTCGCCATCAAGAGCTTCCTGGCGCTGATCCGTCGCCTCGACTTCATCCCGTTCGCCATCTACCGCTTTATCGTGGCGTTTGCCGTCTATCTGCTGTTCGTCGCCTGACGAACTCCGGCATGAAAAAAGGGACCGCAAGGTCCCTTTTTGGTTTTTCGGCGCCCCTTAGTAAAGGTGCTGGCTGATGCCGTTAAGCAGCCGCGACAGCCCCTTGGTGAACTGCACCGGCGCATCCTGCACCGTGTAGCAGAGGCAGCCATCCGGCGTGCACGGGCTGTGGGCATGGCTGGCATCGCGCCAGATAAAATCCCCGGCCTGATAGAGGGTGTCGCCATCCTGAATATTGCCCGCCAGTAGCAGGGTCAGCTCATAGCCCTGATGAGTGTGTTCGGGGATGCGACCGCCCGCCTCAATATGGAGCAGGCTGGCACGCGCCCCCATCTCGTCCAGCGGCAGACTCTGCTGACGAATGGCCCCGATATGGCGCCACTTGGGCGAGCGGTAGCGGGCCAGCGCCCGCGGCAAACGGTAGGTATGACCGGCCACCTCCAGCTCGCCGTGCTGGGCTCGGGGCTGGTCATGTGTTGGCTCGGACAGCGGCTTAGCCAGAATCTCCGCCAGCATGGCGTCAAATCCGGCGTCCAGCACCACTTCATCGGAGGGGGTCAACTCAGGCTCTGCTGGTGAAGCAAGATATTGCTGCGCCAGCTCCTCTTCGAATGTTTTCAGCCGGGCAGCGCAATCAGGGCAGAGTTCACAGTGGGCGGAGAGCCCCACCGCCAGCGGCAGAGGAAGCTCGTCGGCGGCGAAGGCGCGCAGCATAGGGTCGGTCGGATGGGCTTTAATCATGGCCTTGCTCCACTTGCTCTTTCAATTTCTGTAGCGCCAGTCTGCGGCGGGACTTGATGGTACCGAGCGGCACGCCAAGGCGCTCCGCCAGCTCCTGCTGGGAGAACTCCTGCAGATAGATGCCACGCACCACCTGCTGTTGCGGCTCCGGCAGGGTGCCCAGATAGTGGGCCATCTGACGGGTCAGCACAGCATCTTCCCCCCCGCTCAGGTGCTCCTCTTCGGCCTGAAACTCCAGCACCGGCCACAGCTCCTCGGCACAGAGATCCTCCTTGCTGGCGCGACGACGACGCAACATGTCGAAACACTGATTGCGCATCACGGTATAGATCCAGGTAGTCGGCGCCCCCTTCTCGGGGTGGTAGAGGCGAGCCTTCTGCCACACCAGCAGCATGGTCTCCTGTACCAGCTCCATGGCGTTGGCTTCGCTACCGAGGTGGCGCAGGCCGTAGCTGCGAATGCGCGGCGCGAAGTGCTGGAACAGGCGGGCAAACGCGGCCTTGTCGGCCTGCTCTGCCACCCTGATCAGCAGAGATTTGAGGTCGCCATCCGGGTTCTCCATCACGGGCGAGATCCTGTGTCTGGTCGGTTGTAGTTGGCCAGTATATGCCATTGCGCCATCCCTTTGGTGTGCCGTAAAGCGTGCGGTGGTGATGACTGGTACGGCCCTGCGCCACTGGCGGATCAGTGGGTCAGGAAAAATCAGTGGCTGGCCACCAGCACCCCCTTGAGCAGGGTCAGTGCAGGCTGACTGTCAGTGGATGCCAGCAGCAGCTGTTTCTGCTGAGCCGGAATGGGCAGCACCTCCAGCCAGCGCTGGGCCACCCAGTTGCCATCGCCCCAGCGTGGGTCGGGATAGAGGGCTGCATAGTCGGGATAGTCGGCAAACACCTCCCGCAGCGCGTCTACCAAAGGTTGCTGATCGGGATGAAGCCGGTGTGGCGGCCAAGCCGGCAGCGGGGTGACTTCGCCAATGCGCAGGCCGTCCTGCTCTTGCCACAAATCGTCGATCTGCACCCGCGCCATCCCCTGCACCGTGATCCCCAGCATGCCGTCCGGCAAGCGGTCGAAATCGATGAGGCTAACCCGGGTGGCGATGGGCAGCATATTGCGCAGGGCGTCGGGCTGACGCGGGTCCACCATGCAGAGGGCAAAACCGGACTCCCCCGCCTCGGCAATCATCCGCTGGTATCTCGGTTCAAAGATCCGCAGCGGCATGACGCCACCGGGCAGCAGGTGAGCAGATAGGGGAAACAGCGCCAGTCGCATCGCAAACTCCTCGGTTGGGAACCTCTGTTGATACGCCAGGCCAGAGGGAGGAGATCATTCCCGTCATCGGTAAAGGAAAAAACCCTTAACAATCAGGGGAAAATAGCCTGGACAAGCCGCTTCGATATGCAGTAGAAATGGATAAGCACCATATCGCGGTCAATCTTCCGGATATTGGTGCCAAAAGCAGTGAAATATCCGCCCGACAGCGAGCGGCGGGTCATCCCTATAGTTTTCTCGGGCCGATGCGGGTAAAATTCACGCCCTTATATATCAGTCATTTTTCGACGCGCAACCTTGGTGGTCAGTTATGAAAGAGCATATTCATCATCTACTTGAACAAACGGTAGCCAATCTCAAGTCAGCAGGCGTCCTGCCGGCAGACCTGGAAGCCCGCGTGCAAGTAGACCGATGCAAGGAAAAAGCTCACGGCGACCTGGCTACCAACCTGGCCATGCTGCTGGCCAAACCGGCCCGCAAGAATCCCCGTGAGCTGGCAGCTGCCATTATCGAGCACCTGCCCGCCTCCGACCTGATCGCCAAGGTCGAGATCGCCGGTCCCGGCTTCATCAACTTCTTCTTCGACCAGCGCTGGCTGGCCGGTCAGGTCGAGGCTATGGTGACCTCTGCCAACGCCAACGTGAAGTTGCCGACCCCGCAGACCGTGGTGGTGGACTACTCTGCCCCCAACGTGGCCAAAGAGATGGCCGTGCACCACATCCGCTCCACCGTACTCGGTGATGTAGCGGCGCGCGCGCTGGAGTTCCTCGGCCACAAAGTTATCCGTGCCAACCACATCGGCGACTGGGGCACCCAGTTCGGCATGTTGATCGCCTATCTGGAGAAGATGTCCAACGAGCATGCCAGCGACATGGCGCTCAAGGACCTGGAAGCCTTCTACACCCAGGCCAAGCGTTGCTACGACGAAGACGAAGCCTTCGCCGAGCGTGCCCGTAACTACGTGGTGAAACTGCAAGGTGGCGATGAGTACTGCCGTACCATGTGGAAGAAGCTGGTCGACATGACCATGGAACAGAACCAGATCAACTACGACCGCCTGAATGTCTCCCTGACCAACAAGGACATCATGGGCGAGTCCATGTACAACGACATGCTGCCGGAAATCGTTGCCGACCTGAAAGCCAAGGGGCTGGCGGTCGAGAGCGAAGGCGCTACCGTGGTCTTCCTGGACGAGTTCAAGAACAAGGATGGCGAGGCCATGGGCGTCATCATCCAGAAGAGCGATGGCGGTTTCCTCTACACCACCACCGACATCGCCTGTGCCAAATACCGTTATGAGACGCTGGGCGCCGACCGTGTCATGTACTTCATCGACTCCCGTCAGCACCAGCACCTGATGCAGGCCTGGACCATCACCCGCAAAGCGGGCTATGTACCGGAATCCGTACCGCTCGAGCACCACGCCTTCGGCATGATGCTGGGCAAGGATGGTCGTCCCTACAAGACCCGCTCCGGTGGTACCGTCAAGCTGGTTGATCTGCTGAATGAAGCCGAAGAGCGCGCCGCTGCGCTGCTGGAGAGCCGCAACAGCGACCTCTCTGCCGAAGAGAAGGCCAACGTGGTCAACGCCATCGCCATGGGCGCGGTGAAGTATGCGGATCTCTCCAAGAACCGTACCACCGACTACATCTTCGACTGGGACATGATGCTGTCGTTTGAAGGCAACACTGCTCCTTACCTGCAGTATGCCTACACCCGTATCCAGTCCATCTTCCGCAAGGCCAACATCGATGCCGAGACGCTGACCGGCAACGTAACCCTGAACGAAGAGGCCGAAGAGGTGCTGGCCCAGAAGCTGATCCAGTTCTCCGACGCGGTCAACGGCGTTGCTGACAAAGGCATGCCGCACCTGCTCTGTACCTACCTGTACGAGTTGTCCGGCAACTTCATGACCTTCTATGAAGCCTGCCCGATCAACAAGGATGGCGTGGACGAAGCGACCCGTCAGAGCCGTCTGCTGCTGTGCGCCGCCACCGCCAAGGTGCTGAAACTGGGCCTCGGCGTACTGGGCATCCATACCCTGGAGCGCATGTAATAGATGGCAACCCGGGATTATGTCGGCAGCCGCCCGCGACGTCGGGCGGGTGGCCGCAATACCAAGAAAGCGGCTCCTCGCCGCTTTCCTGTTATTCCAGTGCTGCTGGTCGCAGCGCTGCTGGCGGGCTTTGGCGGCTTTCTCTACATGATCAATGGCAAGGGCCACGACGCCCCCACCATTGAGGAGCAGGTGAAGGCCAACAAGCCAAAAGCACAGAATAACGGGCTGCCTCAGGAGAAGTGGAGCTATATCGAACGGCTTGAGAACAAGCAGGTCGATATCATAGAGCCGCCCACCCAGCCGGGTGTGTTGCCACCACAGCCTGCAGATACCATGACGCTGCAGCCGGAAAAGTTGCCGCAACCGGTACCGACCGACATTCCCCAGCCGGGAACACCGGTCGGCCAACCCAAGCCCTATCTGCCCAATCCGGCGACCACGCCTCCCACTTCCGGCGCGCCGGTTGCCAGCGCGCAGGAGCAGGTGATCGACCGCAAGGCCGAGCGGGAACGGATGGAGCGGGAGATCCGCGCCGAGCTGGAACGGGAGCGGGCCGAAGCGGCCAAGGCCAAAGCGGCCACCCCGCCTGCCAAGACCGCAGCCGCCGATAGCGGTCGCTACATGATGCAGTGCGCCGCCCTGCGCTCGCAGGAGTCTGCAGAGTCGCTCAAGGCACGTATCGCCTTCACCGCCGGTCTCTCTTCCAGCCTGCAGGTGATCAATGGCGCCAACGGCACTGTCTACAAGGTGATGGTGGGCCCCTTCAACGGCAAGGCTGCCGCCGACGCGGCTAACAGCAAGCTGCAGAGCTCCGGCATCAGCGGCTGCATTCCCAAGAAAGGGTAAATCTCTTACCGATGACGCAGGGCCAGGTGGCAACACCCGGCCCTGTTCTTTTGGTGCCACTCGCACCCACGCTGTTTGCTACCCCGTTTATCCCGACCAAAGGCAGGGTTGAAAAGCCGGTGTGCCATCCCCATCTTTCTTGCCATGCACAGTCAGGCCGTCATTCGGCTCAAGCGAGGTAAGTAAAGTGACTACCATAGTTTCAGTTCGCCGCAACGGTCAGGTCGTCATCGGTGGCGATGGCCAGGTTTCTCTTGGCAACACCGTCATGAAGGGCAACGCCCGCAAGGTTCATCGTCTCTATAACGGCAAGGTGCTGGCCGGTTTCGCTGGCGGTACTGCCGACGCCTTCACTCTGCTCGAGCGTTTCGAAGCAAAACTGCAGGCCCATCAGGGTAATCTGGAGCGCGCCGCCGTGGCGCTGGCCAAAGATTGGCGCACCGATCGCGCCCTGCGCCGCCTTGAAGCGCTGCTGGCCGTCGCCGACGAGCACAAATCCTTCATCATCACCGGTAACGGTGACGTGGTGCAGCCGGAGCACGATCTCATCGCCATCGGCTCGGGCGGCAACTTCGCCCAGTCCGCCGCCATCGCGCTGCTGGAAAACACCGAGCTGGATGCCAGGACCATTGTCGAGAAGTCCCTCAAGATTGCGGGCGACATCTGCGTCTTCACCAACGGCAACCACACCATTGAAGTGCTGGATTATTCAGATAAATAAACCAGCCAAGTAACCCATTTTCCAAGGGGTGGGTGCGGCCCGCCCCGGATACAGGAATGCCATCATGTCCGAGATGACCCCGAGAGAAATCGTCCACGAGCTGGATCGTCACATCATTGGTCAGGCCGATGCCAAGCGCGCCGTTGCCGTTGCCCTGCGCAACCGCTGGCGCCGGATGCAACTCAACGAAGAGATGCGCCATGAAGTGACCCCGAAAAACATCCTGATGATCGGCCCGACCGGTGTCGGTAAAACCGAGATCGCCCGTCGTCTGGCCAAACTGGCCAACGCCCCCTTCATCAAGGTGGAAGCGACCAAGTTCACCGAAGTGGGCTATGTCGGCAAGGAAGTGGACAGCATCATCCGCGATCTGACCGATGCCGCCATCAAGCTGGTGCGCGAAACCGAGATGGAGAAGATGAAATACCGCGCCGAGGAAGCCGCTGAAGAGCGCATCCTCGACGCCCTGCTGCCCAACCCGCGCAATACCTGGGGTGAGGAAGAGAAGGCCGACAACTCCAACACCCGCCAGATCTTCCGCAAGAAACTGCGGGAAGGTCAGCTGGATGAGAAAGAGATCGAGCTGGAGCTCTCCGCCTCCCCGATGGGCGTCGAAATCATGACCCCGCCGGGCATGGAAGAGATGGCTAACCAGCTGCAGGGGCTGTTCCAGAACCTGGGCCAGAACCAGAAGAAGAAGCGCAAGATCAAGGTCAAAGAGGCCATGAAGGCGCTGATCGAAGAGGAAGCGGCCCGTCTGGTCAATCCGGAAGAGCTGAAGCAGAAAGCGATCGCTGCAGTCGAAAACAACGGCATCGTCTTCCTCGACGAGATCGACAAGATCTGTAAACGTGGCGAGAGCTCGGGCCCCGATGTCTCCCGTGAAGGGGTACAGCGCGACCTGCTGCCACTGGTTGAAGGTTGCACCGTCAACACCAAGCACGGCATGGTCAAGACCGACCACATCCTGTTTGTCGCCTCCGGCGCCTTCCAGATCGCCAAGCCGTCAGATCTCATCCCCGAGCTGCAGGGCCGTCTGCCGATCCGGGTCGAGCTGACCGCGCTGACCACAGATGACTTCGAGCGGATCCTGACCGAACCGAACGCCTCCCTGACCGATCAGTACAAGGCGCTGATGGCCACCGAAGGGGTCAACATCGAGTTCACCAAGGATGGTATCCGCCGTCTGGCCGAAGCGGCCTGGCAGGTCAACGAGCGTACCGAGAACATCGGTGCCCGTCGTCTGCACACCGTGATGGAGCGCCTGATGGAAGATATCTCCTACGATGCCTCCGAGAAGTCCGGCGAGACCTTTGTCATCGACACTGACTACGTCAACGCCCACCTCGGCAAGCTGATTGAAGACGAGGATCTGAGCCGCTTTATTCTGTAAGCGCGTCCAGCCGTCACGATTCAAAGCGCCTCCCCTGTGGAGGCGTTTTTTATTTCTCCCCTACCTCATTAATCTCACCCCAATCGACTCCTCATCTGCGACAACCCATTTAATCCAAAGACGTTTTCAAACCATCTCTTTCGAACGCCCGCCGTTTTTCATCTCTGCTGAAATTTGCTCAAAAAAAGATCTGTCTACTTCTGTGCGGTTGATTTATACATATGTATAAATCAGATCGAAATCTGTGCAACAGGAACTCGAAAGATGAATCCAACCCGGCAGAAACTGCTCGATACCGGCCTCGTTATCGCCACCGAGAAGGGGCTGCGCGGCCTGACGGTGCGCGAGCTGGCGGCGGCGGCCGAGGTGAACCTCGGCTCCTTCGTCTACCACTTCGGCAACCGCGACGCCTTTATCGACGAGCTGGTCGAGCTCTGGTACGCCCCCCTCTATGACGAGCTCAAGGCGGTAGCAGCCAAAGGCTCCTACCCCTCTGCCATCGCCATGTTCGAGGCCACCATGGAGGCGCTGATCGGGCTGGTGGCGCGCCAGCGCGGCTTTATCAACCACCTGTTTGGCGATGCGCTGGCTGGCGAAGGGGCGGCCCAGCGCTTTCTGCTCAGCCTGCCGCGCCGCCACCCTCTGCTGCTGATCGAGCAGGTACGGATGGCACAGGCGGAAGGGTCGCTGGTCGCGGGTCACCCCCTCCAGCTGATGATCTTCATCATGGGCTCGGTCGGCCTGCCGTTGGTGATCGCTGGCAGCGGTCGCCAGCTCGGCTGGCTGCCCGAACAGGCAGCCCCCTTTCTCAGCCAGATAGACAGCCCCGAGGCCGCCAGACAACGGCTGGTATGGGCCTTGCGCGGCCTGCGCCCCATCGACATGAAGGAAGGAGAAGCGGCATGAAACAACGCATCGCGATGGCAGCTCTGCTGCTGGCCGTTCTCAGTGGTTACCTCTGGTTGCAGAGCCATCCTCAAGGAGAAGTGCTATGAAGCAACGCATTGCAATCGTGGCCCTGCTGCTGACCGTTATCGGTGGCTACCTCTGGTGGCAGGGGCGCCCGGCCGACGGCTCCATCCTCTACGGTAATGTCGATATTCGCGACGTCAATCTGGCCTTTCGGGTCGGCGGCCGCGTCGATCAGATGCTGGTCGATGAGGGCGATAGCGTGAAAGCGGGTCAACTGCTGGCCCGCCTCGATCCGGTTCCCCTCACCCACAGCCGCGACAGCGCCCGCGCCAATCTGGCTGCGCTCACTGCCGCCAACGCCTTGATCCACAAAGGCTATCGCAGCGAAGAGACCGACCGCGCCCGGGCCGCACTGGCCGCCGCCGAGGCCGCTGCGCTGGAGGCAGACCAGCAGTGGCGCCGCCAGAGCGCATTGGCAGCCACCGGCGCCATCTCCCGCGGTCAGCTCGATACCGCCCGCTCCCAGCGAGATCAGACCCAGGCGCAGGTACGCTCCGCCCGCGAACAGCTCGCCCAGCTCGAAACCGGCTATCGCCCGGAAGAGATAGCCCAGTCCGATGCCCAACTGGAAGGCGCCAAAGCGGCGCTCGCCAGCGCCGAACTGGCGTTGGCGGATGCCAACCTGACCGCCCCCAGCGACGGCATCATCATCAGCCGCGCCGTCGAGAATGGCAGCATGGTGCAGAGCGGAGCGACCGCCTTCAACCTCTCCCTGACCGCGCCGGTCTGGGTGCGCGCCTATGTGGAGGAGCCCTGGCTCGGCCACTTCCCGAGCGGCGCCAAGGTGACCCTCACCACCGACTCGCGGCCGGATCAGCCCTATCACGGGGTGGTGGGCTTTGTCTCGCCGACCGCCGAGTTCACCCCGAAATCGGTGGAGACGCCGGACCTGCGCACTCACCTCGTCTACCGGCTGCGCATCGTGGTGCAGGATCCCGACCCGGCCCTGCGCCAAGGGATGCCGGTCACCGTCAGGCTGGCGCCATGAGCAGCGCAATCTATCTTGAGGGGCTCACCAAACGCTTTGGCGAGCGGGTCGCCCTCAACGCCATCTCGACCGCCATTCCGACCGGTGGCATCACCGGGCTGGTCGGCCCCGACGGCGCGGGAAAGAGCACTCTGCTGCGCCTGCTGGCCGGTCTGCTGATCCCCGAAGCGGGCACCATCCGGGTGCTGGGGCTGGATCCGGTGAGCGAGGGGGATCTGCTGCGTCAGCGCCTCGGCTACATGCCCCAGCAGTTCGGCCTCTACGAGGATCTCAGCGTGCTGGAGAACCTCACCCTCTACGCTGACTTGCGCGGCGTACTGGAGCCCGAACGCACGCCCACCTTCGCGCGGCTGCTCGCCTTCACCGATCTTGCCCGCTTCACCGCACGACCGGCGGGCAAGCTCTCTGGCGGGATGAAGCAGAAACTCGGGCTGGCCTGCGCCCTGCTCGGCACCCCGGATGTGCTGCTGCTCGACGAACCCGGGGTCGGGGTCGATCCCATCTCTCGCCGCGCCCTCTGGCAGATGGTGCGCGAGCTGGCAAAAGGGGGGATGACGGTGCTCTGGAGTACCGCCTATCTCGATGAGGCGGAGCTGTGCGACCACGTGCTGCTGATGGCGGATGGCGAGGTGCGCACCAGCGGCACGCCAGCCGATCTGATGGGAGCCATGGCCAGCCGCTGCTGGCTGCTGGAGGCGGGGCAACTGGATGGCCGCGAGCGGCGCGCTCTGCTGCGCCGGGCGCTGGCTCACCCAGCGGTGATGGATGGCGCGGTAGCGGGGGAGCGGGTTCGCCTGCTGCTGCACCCGGGCATGACACCCCCGCCGCTCCCGGAGCTGCAGCTGGCTAACGGCGCCTTTCAACCGGCCCAACCCCGGCTGGAGGATGCCTTTATCGACCTGCTCGGCGGCGGCCCCGGTGGGGAGTCGAGTCTGGCGGCCGGGATGCGGGAAGCCGAACTGCCACAGGGGGTCTCCCCCGAGGCGGTGATCGAGGCGCGCCACCTCACCAAGCGCTTCGGCGATTTTGCCGCCACCGATGATGTCAGCTTTGCGGTGCGCCGCGGCGAGATCTTCGGCCTGCTCGGCCCCAACGGGGCGGGCAAGTCCACCACCTTCAAGATGGAGTGCGGCCTGCTGCGCCCGAGCGAGGGACAGGCGCTGGTGACCGGCATCGATCTGGCCCACAGCCCCTCGGCGGCGCGCCAGCGTCTCGGCTACATGGCGCAGAAGTTCTCCCTCTACAAGCAGCTCACCGTGGCGCAGAACCTCTCCTTCTTCGCCGGTATCTACGGCCTGTTCGGCCGCCACCAGCAGACGCGGATCGACGCCATGGTGACTGCCTTTGCCCTCGCCCCCTGGCTTGATCAGAAGGCGGAATCCCTGCCGCTCGGCCTGCGCCAACGCTTATCGCTGGCCAGCGCCCTGCTGCACGAGCCGCCGCTGCTGTTTCTCGACGAGCCCACCTCCGGGGTCGATCCGGTGACCCGGCGCGAGTTCTGGTCGCACATCAACGCGCTGGCCGACCACGGAGTCACCGTGCTGGTCACTACCCACTTTATGGATGAGGCGGAATATTGCGACCGCATCGCCCTCATCTATCGCGGCAAGCTGCTGGCGCTCGGCACCCCGGACGATCTCAAGGGGCTGGCCGCCCAAGAGGCGGCGACCTCTTTGCCAACCGGCTCCTTGCCGACCTGTTCTTTGCCAACAATGGAAGAGGCCTTTATCACCCTGGTCGAGCGGGCCAGCGAGGAGGACGCATGAGCATCAACCGTCGGCGACTGCTGGCCCTCTGCCGCAAGGAGACGCTGCAAATCGTCCGTGACCCGAGCAGCATTCTCATCGCCTTCATCATGCCGGTGGTGCTGCTGGTGGTGATGGGTTACGCCATCAATCTGGATGTGGACCACCTGCGCCTCGGCATCTGGCGCACCGACAGCGGCGCCCCGGCGGTGCGGCTGGAGCAGGCCCTGCGCGGCTCTACTGCGCTGGAGATCCACAGCGGCCCGAGCAAGGAGTCCCTGCTCGCCAGTCTGGCCCGTGGCGAGATCCGCGGCCTGCTGGTGATCGACGACGGCTTCTCCCGCGCCATGGCCGGTCAGGGCAATGGCACGCCGCAGGCGCTGCTGCTGACCGATGGCTCCGAGCCCAACACCGCCAACTTCGTCACCAACTATGTGCAGGGGATCTGGCAGGGGTGGCTCGCTGGCGAGGGGGTCACCATGCCGGTGTCGATAGAGAGCCGCGCCTGGTTCAACCCGGCGCTGGTGAGCCGCAACTTTCTGGTGCCGGGCTCCATTGCGGTGGTGATGACCATCATAGGCGCCCTGCTCACCTCGCTGGTGGTGGCGCGGGAGTGGGAGCGCGGCACCATGGAGGCGCTGCTCGCCACCCCGGTCACCAAGGGGGAGCTGCTGCTCTCCAAACTGCTGCCCTACTATGGCCTTGGCATCATTGCCATGCTGCTCTGCCTGCTCTTCTCGGTGGCGGTGATGGCAGTGCCGTGGCGCGGCTCCCTGCTGCTGCTCTTTCTGGTCACCAGCGTCTTTCTCGGCAGCGCCCTCGGGCTCGGGCTGTTTCTCTCCACCGTGATGCGCAGCCAGTTCAACGCCGCGCAGGCAGCGCTGATCGCCGCCTTTCTGCCCGCGGTGATGCTGTCAGGCTTTGTGTTCGAGATCGCCAGCATGCCGCCGCTGCTGCGGGCCATCACCCACCTCATTCCAGCCCGTTACTTCGCAAGCTCGCTGCAGACCCTCTATCAGGCGGGCAGCGTCTTCTCGATCCTGCTGGTCAACGGTTTCTGTCTGCTGCTGCTGGCGGGTTTCTGGCTGGCCCTGACCGCCCGCAAGACGCGGCGCACTCTGGAGTAACCCATGCTGATCCGACTCTGGTGGCTGATCCGAAAAGAGCTGCAGGCCCTGATGGGCAATACTCAGGGGCGCTTTCTGCTCATCATGCCGGTGCTGCTGCAAACCGCCCTCTTCCCGTTCGCCGCCACTCTGGAGGTGACCGGCAACACGCTGGCCATCTACAACCAGGATGGCGGTGCCCAGAGCCGCGAGCTGCTGGAGCGCCTCACCCATATGCCCGCCTTCACCACCATCATCCCGGTGCAAGGCGAGGCGGGCATGACCGAGGCCATCACCGGGCAGCAGGCGCTGCTCGGGCTGATTATTCCGGGCGATTTCTCGCGTCGGCTGGCGCGGGGCGAACCGGCCAAGGTGCAGCTGATTATCGATGGACGCCGCTCCAACGGCGGTCAGGTGGCGGCGGGTTACATCAGTCAGGTGATCGCCCGCTGGCAAAGTGAGGGCAAGGGGCAACCCGAGCTGGCGGTACGCAACCTCTACAACCCCAACGTCGAGTTCCACTGGCATATCCTGCCGGCGCTGGTGGCCATCATCACCACCACCGGCTGTCTGATCGTCACCGCCCTCTCGGTCGCGCGGGAGCGGGAAGAGGGCACCTTCGATCAGCTGCTGGTCTCCCCCCTCACCGCAGGCTGGATCATGGCGGGCAAGGCGGTGCCCGGCATCATGGTGGCGGTGGGACAAGGGTGCATAGTCGCGCTGGCCGCCCGTTTTGTCTTTCACCTCCCCTTTGCCGGCAGCCTCAGCCTGCTGATGGCGGGCATGGTCTGCTACGGGCTGGCACTGGCCGGGATCGGGCTCTTCATCTCGTCGTTCTGCTCGACCCAGCAGCAGGCGTTTCTCGGGGTCTTCTCCTTCACCGTACCGGCGGTGATCCTCTCGGGCTACATCTCGCCGGTGGAGAACATGCCGCAGGTGTTCCAGTGGCTGGCGGCCATCGACCCCCTCACCCACTTCATCGTGCTGCTCAAGGGGGTCTTCCTCAAGGGGTTCGACTGGTCGGCCGCCTGGCCCCTGCTCTGGCCGCTGCTCGCCATCGCCGCCGTCACCCTGTCGCTGGCGCTCGCCATGTTCCGCCGCCATATCGCCTGAACCGCCCCGGTTCCGGGTTAATTAACAAGTATCCGGTGCCCCCAACCACCAGCCAACGAAGGGGGCGCCGGTTTTTACTCTGCTCAGCGTCATAACCAGTTGTTTTAAGTCTGGTATCCTATGGGCATTGAGCCCTTGGCTACCCTCTCAGGAATTCATCCCATGTCTCTTCCCATCAAGAACAGCGCCAGGCAGCGCGCGGAAGACAGATCCCGCATTCTCACCCTGCTGCTGCGCGATGACGCCCTCACCGACAGCCTGATCGACCCGCTGGCGACCCCGGACGCCGGACAGCTGGACCAGACCAGCGAAATCATCTCGCTGGTCAACGGCCTGCCCGCCGCCGATATCGCCGATGCGCTGGAGTCGCTGCCGCCCGATGAGCGCCACGCCCTGTGGCAGCTGGTACAGGAGGAGAAGCGGGGCCAGGTGCTGGTCGAAGCCTCGGAAACCGTATGGGAGAGCCTGATCAGCGGCATGAGCGACAAAGAGTTGCTGCACGCCCTGCGCACCCTGGATATCGACGACCAGATCTATCTGGGCCAATACCTGCCGCGCAACCTGATGGGGCGGCTGCTCACCTCCATGGCCCCCGCTGAGCGGGATCGGGTACGGGAGGTGATCCGCTACGGCAAACACACCGTCGGCGCCATGATGGATTTCGAGATCATCACCATCCGCCCGGAGGTGAGTCTGGCCACGGTGCAGCGCTATCTGCGCCTGCGCGGCAAGATCCCCGCCAACACCGACAAGCTGTTCGTCATCGACCGACGCAATCAACTGCAAGGGGAGCTGGCCCTCACCACAGTGCTGCTGCATAAACCCGCCACCCTGGTGAGCGATGTGATGGAGCGGGACCCGGTCACCTTCGATCCAGAGGATAACGACGAGGCGGCCGCCCGTACCTTCGAGCGGGATGACCTGCTCTCCGCCGCCGTAGTGGATGGCAAGGGCAAACTGATAGGCCGCATCACCATCGAAGAGATCGTGGATGTGGTCTACGAGGAGAGTGATACCGACCTGCGGCGGATGGGGGGTATCAGTGAGGATGAAGACGTGTTCGCCCCTGTCTCCAAGGCGGTCAAGACCCGCTGGGCCTGGCTGGCGTTGAACCTATGCACCGCCTTTGTCGCCTCGCGGGTGATCGGCATGTTCGAGCACACCATCTCCCAGCTGGTGGCGCTGGCAGCGCTGATGCCCATCGTCGCGGGGATCGGCGGCAACACCGGCAACCAGACCATCACCATGATAGTGCGGGCGCTGGCGCTGCAGCACATTCAGGCGGGCAACCTCTCCTTCCTGCTGCTGCGGGAACTCGGGGTGGCCTTTATCAACGGGCTGGTGTGGGGCGGCACCATGGGCATTGCCACCTACCTGCTCTATCAGGATGCGGCCCTCGGCGCCGTGATGACCCTGGCCATGATGCTCAACCTGCTGGTAGCGGCCCTGATGGGGGTCATCATCCCCATGACCATGACCCGCCTCGGCCGCGACCCGGCAGTGGGCGCCAGCGTGATGATCACCGCCATCACCGACACCGGCGGCTTCTTTATCTTCCTCGGGCTGGCGACCCTGTTTTTGCTGTAAACAATCCGTTGAAAACAAGAAGGGAGCCGTTGGCTCCCTTCTTCCGTATCGCAATACTACCACTCACAGCTTTACTGTTTATCAGCAGTGATCAACAGCCCATCGAGCTCGGGGAACCCGATAACCAGCTGCTCTTGGTTTGCCGCCGAGGTATAGGTTGTCACATATGCAGTGACGCTTTGGTCTTTACCCACCTTGGCCAGCGCTGCCATCCAACTGTTTTCAATCTGGTTCAGATCTGACGATTGCTTGAAATCGCACTTGTCGCCAAAACCGGTAACATCCAGCTTGCTCAGACCCTTACTGGCCACCCCTTTCCCTTCCAGATGACAATTAGCCACTGGAAGCGCGATATCCACCGTCAACTCTCCACCATTATTGGCAGTATTCACGAAGGCAAACTCCTTACCGGCAGCATCATTCTGCTGCCAGGCTCCGGCCACCAGCTCACCTGTAGCTGATTTAATCGGGGTCAGCGCAACAAATCCCGCCCAGCCTGGATACAAAGGAGTATCAGCGCCATTAGGCAATTTACTCGTTGTGGTCAAATTGAGCGCCAGACGAGCTGACTCATTACCTTGCAAATCAATGACTGGGTAAGCTGGACGTACAATTCCGCGGCCTCTATCGAAACCCCTTTTGTCATCCTTGCCATCCGTTGTGCGGATGACAACCACCGGAGGAATTTTACCGACCTCTCTTTTTTGGCCCATCCAACCTGCCCACTGGGTATTAGACGTTCCTTTCATCGACAAAATCCAACGCTGCTCTACCCCATTTTTGGGATAAATCAACGCCAACCCATTCGGGCGATCCATCATTACTTGAGCCTTATGACCTGGATCTATCTGTAGCAAGTTGGCGCTATAAACTCCCCCGTCTTCGGGCAAGTAGGATAAACGAATGACAGGCGCACCAATCGGCTGGATATGTACTACTGGCGTGGTTTTGGTTTCCGGGGCGCTGCTGCTGCCACTATCTCCACCGCCGCCACCACAACCAGAGAGCAGGACGACTGTGCTGGCAAGGGCCAGAAGGGTTTTATTGCGTGTTTTCATCGTTGTTGTTATTCCTTCGCCATCGAGCCCTCAGGAAAAAGGGGCGATTAATTAAACGAATAGCTTAAAGGTCACCCACAAATGTGGTCGAGCCAATATCTGTAACTAATCATTACAAAAGAGGCATTTGAAATAATTCATTACCAACCGTACGAGCACTAATCCCTCACCACACTGCCGAGACACCGGGCGTGACAGCTCTTGAGAGTGAAGCAACACACTCTCCGCCCATAAAAAACAAGCCCACCGAAGTGGGCCTGTCGTTATCAGAGTGGTCGGGAGTGCTACTCCCTCTCCTTGGTATAGGGCGTACCGAGCGCTTTGGGCGCCACCGCACGACCGATAAAGCCCGCCAGCAGGAAGATGGTCAGAACATAAGGCAGCGCCTCGATGGCCTGCACCGGAATGGCAAAGCTGCCAATGCTGACGCCTTGCAGACGGATCGCCACCGCATCAAGGAAGGCAAACAGCAGACAGGCCGCCATCGCATTCCACGGACGCCACTTGCCGAACACCAGTGCCGCCAGCGCCATATACCCCTTGCCCGCACTCATGTTGGGAACGAACTGGGCGGTCTGGGCAACCGCCAGATAGGTACCGCCAATCCCCCCCAATATACCGGCAATCAGCAGTGCGGTATAACGCATGCGGATAACCGAAATACCGGCGGTATCGACCGCACCCGGCGCCTCACCCACCGCCCGCAGCCGCAGACCGAAACGGGTACGGAACAGCACCCACCAGGCCAACGGCACGCAAGCAAAGGCGGCATACTCCAGTATGGAGTGACCGCTCAGCAGTTCGCTGTAGAACTGGCCGATCACCGGCACATCGTAGAGCTCTTTGGCATACGGGAAATCGATCGGCGCAAAGCGGGCATCACCGGAAAGAGTCGGGGTCTTGCCGCCCATATCGAACCAGTAACGACCCAGGGTCGCGGTCAGACCGGCCGCCAGAATGTTGATGGCCATACCGCTCACCACCTGATCACCGCGGTGGGTAATGGTGGCAAAGCCATGGGTCAACACGAACAGGATCGAGACCAGCACCCCGGCACACAGCCCCAGCCAGGCAGAACCGGTAACGGCCGCTACCGCCGCACTGGCAAATGCCGCCACCAGCAGGATCCCCTCCAGAGCGATGTTGATAACGCCGGAGCGTTCGCAGAACATCCCTGCAATGGCAGCCAGGATCAACGGGGGAGCGGTCCGAATGGTCGAATCCAGCATCTGTATCAGAAGTTCATACATGATCAGGCTCCTTTGGCTTGTGCGGTTGAGCGGTTGGCAAAGGCCAGATAGAGCTGCTCGATGCGCGGACGCATCATGTGCTCAAGCGCCCCGCAGAACAGGATCACCAGACCCTGCAGCACCACCACTATGTTGCGGTCGACCCCATATTCGAAGCTGAGCTCAGCCCCGCCCTGATAGAGGAAACCGAACAACAGGCTGGCAAGAATGACCCCGATCGGGTGGTTGCGCCCCATCAGCGCCACCGCAATCCCGGTCACCCCAAACCCCTCAACGAAGTTGAGCTTGATCTGGTGCAGTTCACCCTGCAGCGCGTTGAGGGCGAAGAAGCCCGACAACATACCGGAGATGACCATGGCCAGGATCACCACCTTGGGGTAGGAGATACCGGCATAAGCGGACGCACTCTGACTGGCCCCGACCGCCCGGATCTGGTAACCCCAGCGGGTGTGCCAGATAAAGATCCATACCAGCGCCGCACAGATCAGCGCCCAGAAGAAGCTGATATTGAGCGGACTGGTGGGGATGTCGACCCCGAAGCCACCGAAAAACGCACTCATCTTGGGCAACCAGCTCGCCTCGGCAAACACCTTGGTCTCGGCAGACATCTGGCTGGATGGCTTTAACACCTCCACCAGCAGATAGGCCATCAAGGAGGCGGCGATGAAGTTGGACATGATGGTGGTGATAACGATGTGACTGCCGCGCTTGGCTTGCAGCCAGGCCGGAATAAAGGCCCAGGCCGCACCGAACAGACCACCAGCGATGATGGAGAGCGGCAACAGCAGGGCAAACGGCAGTACATCGCCGAGCAGCAGACAGACCAGACCCACCCCCAGACCACCGATATAGGCCTGACCTTCACCACCGATGTTGAACAACCCGGCATGGAAAGCGACCGCTACCGACAGACCGGTGAAGATAAAGCCGGTTGCGTAGTAGAGGGTATAACCAATCCCCTCACCGGTTTCGAAGGCACCAGACCACATGATCTTGGCGGCATCGACCGGATTGATGTCGAGGTAGTAGAAGAGAATGGCCGACACCAGGAAGGCCAACAGGATATTCGCCGCAGAGACCACGCCCACGGAGATCCAGGCTGGAATACGTTCTTGGCTCATCAGTGGGCCCCCTCAACAATTTCGTCAGGAACGATGTTAGCGTCCATCATCAAACCCGTTTGGCAGCGAATTAATGTAACACTCATGACGTCGCTCCTTGTGGCTGAGTGGCAGCCACTTCATCAGGAACGATATTGGCCATCATCAAGCCCAAGGTACGTTCATCAGCCTTGGCACCATCCAGCTCACCAACGATGCGTCCCTCGGCCATAACCAGGATCCGATCCGCGAGTGTCATGATCTCGTCCAGCTCGACCGAGACCAGCAACACGGCTTTGCCGTGGTCACGCATGGCGATGATCTGCTTATGGATATACTCGATAGCCCCGATATCGACACCACGGGTTGGCTGACCAACCAACAGCACATCCGGGTCCTGCTCCACCTCGCGGGCCAACACCAGCTTCTGCTGGTTACCGCCCGAGAAGTTGGCCGTCTTGTGATCGGGATGAGGCGGGCGCACGTCCCACTTCTCCATCTTGGCCTGACAATCCTGCTCGATCGCCTGCTTGTTCTGCAGCCACCCCTTGTTGTATTGCGGGCGGCTCTGATAGCCCAGAATAAAGGCCTCTTTGGCGGCAAAGCGGTTGATCAGCCCCATCTTGTGGCGATCTTCCGGCACATGGCCGAGACCGAAGTTGCGCACCATCTCGGGATCAGCCGCCTGCTCGGGGCTCACCAGATATACGCCGCTGCGGCTATTGATGGTGAAGCTCCCCTTGCTCGGCTTGATAATGCCGCCAAGCAGACTGAGCAGCTCGGACTGGCCGTTACCGGACACCCCGGCAATCCCGACGATTTCACCGGCACGCACCTCGAAGCTGGCCGACTTGACCCGCTCGACCTTGTTGCTGTCGAAGTAGCTGAGCCCCTCGACCTTCAGCTTCACCTCGCCTGGCTGACTCGGCCCCTTGTCGACCTTGAGGCGCACCTTGCGGCCCACCATCAACTCGGCCAGCTGATCCTTGTTGGTATCCTTGGTAGCGACGTGCTCCACCATCTCGCCACGGCGCATGATGGAGACCTGATCCGTGATGGCCAGGATCTCGCGCAGCTTGTGGGTGATGAGGATGATGGTCGCCCCCTGATCCCGCAGCATACCCAGCACCTTGAACAGGTGATCCGCCTCTTGCGGGGTCAACACCCCGGTCGGCTCGTCGAGGATAAGAATGCGGGCGCCACGATAGAGCGCCTTGAGGATTTCGACCCGCTGCTGCAGACCGACCGGTAGATCTTCAATTTTTTCGTGCAGCGGCACTTCGAGACCATAGTCCCGCGCCAGCTCGCCCAGCAGCTTTTCCGCCGCCGCCACGCTCTGGTTCAAATGCCAGCCATTCTCGGCACCGAGAATGACGTTCTCCAAAACGGTAAAGTTATTAACCAGCATAAAATGCTGGTGCACCATGCCGATGCCTGCGGCAATCGCATCTTGTGAGCCATGAGGGTTAAAAGGTTGCCCGTCGATAAACATCTCGCCACTGTCGGCATGGTAGAAACCATAGATGATGCTCATCAGGGTGGATTTACCGGCGCCGTTTTCACCAACGATGCCGTGAATGCTGCCTTTCCGAACCTTGAGGTCAATCAGCTTGTTGGCATGTACACTGCCAAACCGCTTATCGATACCTCTTAATTCGATGGCATAGTGATCTGTCTGGTCCATGATGCAGCCCTGCGTGTCATGAAATAAGACTAAAAACCGGCCCGTACACGGGCCGGTCAAGCGTTGAGAGTCGTAGCAATAGACTGATTAATATTTGCAGGTGTCGTTAGAGGTGTAGTCATGCACCTTGATCTTGCCTGCGATGATGTCGGCCTTGATGGTATCCATCTTGGCTTTCATCTCCGGGGTAATCAGCTTCTCGTTGTACTGGTCCAGTGCCCAGTCAACACCGCCGTCCGCCAGACCCAGGCTCTTCACGCCACCTTTCCAGGTGCCGTTGGCGCTCTCTTCCCAAGTAACATAGGAAGCACGACCGACCGCCTTGACCATGGAAGTCAGCATGGTGCCCGGATAGAGGTAGTTCTGGTTGGAGTCAACACCGATGGCCAGCTTGCCACCATCTTTCGCTGCCTGATAAACCCCGAGACCTGAGCCACCAGCTGCAGCATAGACCACGTCTGCGCCCTTGGAGAACTGGGCCTTGGTCAGCTCACCACCTTTCGCCGGGTCAGCAAACGCCGCCGGGGTGGAGCCGATCATGTTCTGGAACACTTCGATCTTCGGATTGGCGTACTTGGCGCCCTGCTCGTAGCCGCAAGCAAAGTTACGGATCAACGGCACATCCATACCGCCCACGAAACCGACCTTGCCGGTCTTGGTAGCCATGGCAGCCAGCGCACCGACCAGGAAGGAACCTTCATGATCTTTAAAGATCAGGGATTGCACGTTCGGCTTGTCGACCACCGCATCGATGATGGCGAACTGCACTTTCGGGAATTCGGCCGCCACTTTATCGATGGCAGAGGCCATGTTGAAACCAACCCCGACGATCGGCTGGTTGCCACGGCTGGCCAGACGGCGCAGACCCTGCTCACGCTGGGCTTCGTTCTGGGGCTCAAACTCTTTGACCTTGATCCCTTTGTCTTTGTTGTACTTTTCGACGCCATCGCGGAACACGCCTTCGCCGAAGGACTTGTCATACTTGCCGGCAGTGTCATACACCACGCCAGGAACAGGAGTGGAGGCAGCTTGTGCGGAGAGAGCGGCAAAAGTAATAGCGGCCACGGAGGCCAATTTGAACACTTTAGTCACGATCGTATCCTTGATTGTTATTAAGTGAGGGAATTGCTTGCCTGCCGAAGCAGGCGATCTAGCACGCTGGATTACTCTAAGTCAGCGTCAAAGTGGGTCAAGCAGACGATGAAAGAAAAACGTTTGCGTTAACGGTTTGAATTTTAAGCAAAAATGCTCATAAATAATTGTTTCATATCATCTTTTTATAATCAAACATTAGACATCACCAGATCCGGATGGGATTTAACCTTGAAATTCAATGAGTTGGAGTAAATCGTTTGCAACGATCAATAATTATTCACCGCCTCGAGTCGTGAGCCTGCTCACAAAATGATCTCTCGCGAAAGATGTGAATATTTGCGGTGCTTTGTTACCAATTTAATCACACCCAAACGGCGCCCTTAATTAACGCCTGTACTGGCACACGCCCCCCTCTCCCGAGTTTGGATTTGGTCTGACGATGGGATGGCCGTATAATCCCAGCCTGTATAAATAAACAGGAGTGGTGATGGACGTTTCAACCCTGCTCGACGGGCTCAACGACAAGCAAAGAGATGCCGTTGCGGCGCCCCGTAGCAATCTGCTGGTGCTGGCCGGTGCCGGTTCGGGCAAGACCCGGGTGCTGGTGCACCGCATTGCCTGGCTGATGCAGGTGGAACGCTGTTCACCCTTCTCCATCATCGCGGTCACCTTTACCAACAAGGCAGCGGCCGAGATGCGTGGCCGGGTCGAAAAAGTGATCGGCGACGGCGTACGCGGCATGTGGATCGGCACCTTCCACGGTATCGCCCACCGCCTGCTGCGGGCCCACCATCTGGATGCGGGCTTGCCGCAGGATTTCCAGATCCTCGACTCCGACGACCAGTACCGCCTCATTCGCCGCGTTATCAAGGCGCTCAACCTCGACGAGAAGCACTGGGCCCCGCGCGCCGTGATGAGCTACATCAACGGCAAGAAGGACGAGGGGCTGCGCCCCGGCGACATCGACCTCTATGGCGATCCCGTCACCCGCACCTATCAGCAGATCTACAAGACCTATCAGGAGACCTGCGATCGCTCCGGTCTGGTGGACTTTGCCGAACTGCTGCTGCGCGCCCACGAGCTGTGGCTCAACAAACCCCACATCCTCGAGCACTACCGCGACCGCTTCCAGAACATCCTGGTGGACGAGTTCCAGGATACCAACGGCATCCAGTACGCTTGGCTGCGGATGCTGGCGGGCAACAGCGGCAAGGTGATGATCGTCGGCGACGATGACCAGTCCATCTACGGCTGGCGCGGCGCCAAGATTGAGAACATCCAGCGCTTCCTGACCGACTATCAGGGCGCCGAGACCATCCGCCTCGAGCAGAACTACCGCTCCACCGCCAATATCCTCAAAGCGGCCAACAGCGTCATCGCCAACAACGCCGAACGCCTTGGCAAGGAGCTGTGGACCGAAGGGGCCGAGGGCGACCCGATTTCGCTCTACGCCGCCTTCAACGAGGTGGACGAAGCGCGCTTCGTGGTCGGCCGTCTCAAGGATTGGAAGGAAAAGGGCGGCCTCTTGGCCGACTGCGCCATCCTCTATCGCTCCAACGCCCAGTCGCGGGTGCTGGAAGAGGCGCTGATGCAGGATGCCATGCCCTACCGCATCTACGGCGGCCTGCGCTTCTTCGAGCGGCAAGAGATCAAAGACGCCATGGCCTACCTGCGTCTTATCAACAACCGTGGCGACGACGCCAGCTTCGAGCGGGTGGTCAACACCCCGACCCGCGGCATCGGCGATCGCACCCTCGAGATCCTGCGCGGCAACGCCCGCGATCAGGGGCTCAACCTGTGGCAATCGGCCAAGGCCCTGCTCAACGACAAGGTGCTGACCGGTCGCGCCGGTAATGCGGTGCGCGGCTTTGTCGAGCTGATCGACGCGCTGGAGGAGCAGGTCGCCATGCTGCCGCTGCACCAACAGGCGGATATCGCCATCCAGAACTCCGGCCTCAAGGCGATGTATCTGGCGGAAAAAGGCGAGAAATCCCAGGCGCGGGTAGAGAACCTGGACGAACTGGTCACCGCCTGCCGCCAATACCAGCGCCCGGACGAGCTGGAAGATATGAGCGATCTCTCCGCCTTCCTCGCCCACGCGGCGCTGGAGTCCGGTGAGAATCAGGCAGACGAGTATGCCGATGCGGTGCAGCTGATGACCCTGCACAGCGCCAAGGGCTTGGAGTTCCCGCTAGTGCTGCTGGTCGGCGTCGAAGAAGGCATGTTCCCCAGCCAGCAATCCACCGAGGAGTCGGGCCGGCTGGAAGAGGAACGCCGCCTCTGTTACGTCGGCATGACCCGCGCCATGGAGAAGCTCTACATCTGTTATGCCGAGAGCCGCCGCATATACGGCCGCGAGATGTTCCACAAGCCGAGCCGCTTTATCCGCGAAATGCCCGCCGAGTGTCTGGAGGAGATCCGGCTGCGCACTCAGGTCAGCCGCCCCACCCAGTACGGCCGCTTTAGCCAGAACGAGGTGCAGCAGCGTTTCGACGCCAGCGGCATCAAGCTCGGCCAGCGGGTGCTCCATCCGAAATTCGGGGAAGGGATCGTGCTCAACTTCGAAGGGGTCGGCCAGCAGAGCCGGGTGCAGATCCAGTTCGACGACGTCGGCGCCAAGTGGCTGGTGACGGCGTATGCCAGATTGGAAGCGCTTTGATTTTTCCTGCCTTTTGATGCAATCAACCCGGCTTAGGCTGGGTTGGTTTTTATCTCTGTTATCAAGGCAGCATTAAATACGCTTCGCCATTCGAACCAATGGCGATTTCAATAAGTTATATTATGCGGTTATTTTTTTCTTTCTCTTGATTATGTTTTCCTTTTTCTTAGCATTTTTAATGCTTATCCATAATGTAGACACGTTTTGATTTTTTTTCATGTTATTTATATCTCGAGATATTGCCGCCTCCAATGTATCATGATCTATTTCTTTTCCATCTGGCGCAGTTTGTTTTATCTGATTTGACATGTCGATATCTCCCCTATAATCTTGCATCAAACCATTTGTCTTATTGTATAAAGTATCGTACATATGACTAGATAATTCAAATATATTATCTTGACGCGCTCCTCCTTTATTAAACAAACTTACTTCTGGCCCTGAAAAGCTGTCGTTAATTATTGCGAATTCGACACATGATTTAACATCATAACAACTAGGATAGTGATTAGCAGCAAGCTGACCACCTGAGCCAGCATAATGAACTCCATTTTTGCTATCAGTGTTATATATATCTACCCGCCAATCATTTATATCTATTTTAATATATTGCAGTCGGCTTTCACCTTTAGATGAAAGCCACTTAGCAATACTCATGTAACCTTCAGGATCTATTAACTCGAGCATTAAAGCTTGGTGAAGGACTATCTGATTATATGTTCCACTATAAAATACAATAAACGGATCAGGTTTATAATCTTCAATAACATAACCTGATACAAAAAGATATTTATTTATATCAGACACTGTATGAACACCATCATCAAAAGTCCAAAGAGAGTCACATGCCGCACCAGTATCAGATACAATCACTGTTGTCATAAAATAAAAACCTTCACAATTAAATCAGTATGTATGAATACACTTTATGAATAACTCTAACATAAGACTAAAAAATTAAATAGCGAAGCGTATTCGAGATTTCAACTAGATCGATGACTAGCGCTCAGCTAATCAACCCCATATTACATTTATATCTCGGATTCACATTTTTACTAAGGATAGTTGGTCTCTTACTAACACCCTCTCCAACGGCCTATCCACGGGCCGACATAAAGTGGCAGATAAATATTGCTAGTCACTTCGATATTGAGTGTTCAATGTTTCCTCCGTTACAGGTTCAACATCCATAGTGTCACCACTCTGAAAGTTACTAATATCAACAGATAAACGATTATATAATTTTGTTGCTCTATCTAGAGACAATACCCACCTTGCCAGTGAAACTGTATATATACTGACCAAGAAAAACAGAGCCAAATATATGTACATATTCTGGTTTATTGAGTCATCAACATAGTTTTTTAGATCATCCGTATTTAATTCAGCTTGAAGAATCTTTATTACATCTGCAGATATTACTTCTTCTGCACCATCTGTAACTTTATCTTTATATATAAACCAAGGGTTGTTTAACAAAGTGAACTCTTCAATTTTATCTTTATATACCCAAACCCATTCCCCATTAGCCTTAATTGTTGATAAGATTGAGCTCGATAATTTTGTTTTTATTGCTGTGTGAAGTAAAAAAAGTGATAAAAACAAAAATGCACATGCCAAAACAACAACTAATAAATAAGTTGCCGCACAAGGTTTCTTCAATAAAACAGCATCATTTTCGTGTATAAGATAAGAGTCTATGTTTTTTATCTCATCATGACCAACCTTGTTGGACTTACACCAAGATATGATGGCCTTTGCATGATATACACTAGAAAATCTGAACCCAGGGAGAAATATTCTTATTTGCTCTAGCTCTATTTGTTCATTGCTAGCCGACTGAAGGGTTTCATCAGAAAACTCCAGTCTTCTCCCCATCACTTTTTCCCAAAAAAACAAATTCCTAATATTTCTATGTTTAATTATGGTAATTGCCATCCAACCTAATACCAATATAGACACTACAATCGAAAGAAAATTACTGGCAATTAAATTAACTAACTCTGGATTGATATCCATATGTATTCCCTTGTTCTAAATCCGCACAAAAAACATACATTGATAATAAAAACTTATTCCATCTGAAATATGAAAAATGGCCCAAAGTTACTTAACCAACTTGCTCTCCATCACCCTTTGCTTACCCTCCTCTTCACTGACCTGACTCAGCTTGGAGCGGGCCATCAGCAGGCCCATCTTGACCTCCTGCCAGACGTAGTAGTTTTTACCCGCCTCGGTGCTGAGGGCCAGGGTGGCATCGTTCTCCGACTTGGAGGTGATGGTGTGGCTGCCCGGCGTCACCTGCTTGAGGATATAACTGTGGGCCACGGTATCGCCTACGGCAGAGCCATCCACCAGCAACGGCATCTTGATCGCCGCACCGAACGTTTCATTGCGATAGATATAGAGGTTGGCCGCATCCTTGGGCGCTACAAACTGCTTGGCCTGCGCGTCTGCGGTGGCATCGGCCATGGGCACGGAAGCACAACCGGAGAGCAACGCCGCCGACAGCAGGGCGGCACCCATCATGATTTGCCTGAACATAGTCGTTATTTTTTAGTGAGTTAAATGTGTTTAAAGGTTCGCATGGGCCTGCGCTGGCTGACAATCGCTCAAATCGAGCGGGGTGTGACCCGGCTCAATTTTTCAGCATTTGGATGGCTCACTCGGCCGCTATCATCCCTCTCCCCAAATCGGCCATTGCCCTCCAGCGCCCTGCTGGCAGCCAAACGGGAGGCTTGTGGCCTACCGCCTGTCTGTATAAGACAAAACGATGGCATTTTCGCAAAACCTATAAATTAAATTTATACCAACCGTTTTGGCTGCAACTCAGGGCTCGGGGCTGCCATCACAGGCACCAACAAGGGGTTGGCCGATCCATAGGGTGGTTAGAGGGGATGAGTTAACGGGTGGATGATATTGGCGGCCAGTTGGTAGCAGCCAATCCCCTCACCCCGACCCTCTCCCACAGGGCGAGGGGGTAACACCGGCGACTCTGCGGGCAATGGCAAGCGGGCAGCAGGCGGTCGCACCGCTCGATACGATCGTTAATCCAATAAAGGAGTGGGCAAAACAGGAGGGGGAACTCAGAAACCCGGCCGTCAGGCGCGGCGGCCGGGTGAATTGTAAAGAGTAGGGTGACAGGGAAAGGGATCAGCCTAGTCTAATCAACTCGATGGGGGCGTAGCGCTCCCCGGAGTTTGCCAGCAGCACGCACTTCTCGTGCTCCGCCTGATAGGGAGTCATGTTGTCGGTATGAGCCTCTTTCAGGAAGTCGACGGCGCCAGTGGCGGCAATCATGACGCGCTGACCCTGGTTCAGCACATTTCGGTTCCGGTCATAGATCTTCATTACACTCTCCTTTTCTTGTACCCGGGTGGGTGCTCCGGGCAGCGGGATCAGCCTACGCCTCTGAAAAAAGGTGATTTATGTCACAGATCAAAAAAGGGGCAGAGAGGGACTCGCGAGGTGAAAAAGTGAGCATGGCCAGCGGCTGTCGCGCGCAATGGCGCTGCCCTGCCCTTTTTGTCACCACGGGCTCGAACCCGGCAGCGGTTGGGGTATATTGGTGGTCGATTAGCCAGTCTCATTCACTGTGGCCGCGCAAACGGGCCGCTGTTTCAACAAGATGGAGAGTGCTCATGAATCGCGACATTACCGCCCAGTTTATCAAGATGCTGACCAATCTGGATCACTGTCTGGCCAAGGCCGAGGCCCACGCCGTGGCGAAGCAGTTCAACGTGGATAACTTCTTCGGCGATCGGCTGATCGTCGATATGCTGCCCTTCAGCAAGCAGGTGCTGATCTGCTGCGATTCGGCCCGCACCGTGGTGGCCACCGCCAGCCACAGCGAACTGCCGGCCATGGGCGATGAGCCCAAAACCATCGCCGATCTGCGCGCCCATATCGGCAAGACCATCACCTATCTGCAAGGCAAGCTGGACGCGGACTACAGCCAGTATGCCAGCGGCCGTTACGTGCCCCACTGGGCGGGTGGCAAGGGGATGGATGGCCATACCTGCGTCCATGAGTACGGCATTCCCAACTTTTACTTCCACCTCACCATGGCCTACGCCCTGCTGCGCCGTGCCGGGGTCGATCTCGGCAAGCGCGACTATCTGGGCGGGCTCAATATGCAATAAGCGCTGCGCTACCCACCCGGGGCGAACAGATAGCAACAGCCTGCCAAGCGGCAGGCTTTTTTATTGCCGGGTTGTGCAGGGTTGGCGCGCAGAAGCGCTGCGCCCTAGAAGGGGCCGTTACTCTCGCGCAGCTTGTCGGGCAGGCCGTCGTGATCGCCCAGCTCGCGCGCGGGCACGTCGTCCCAGTTCAGCTTGCCGAGGGTGATATTGCGCTCGGGGTGGACGGCGTAGTGAATGCGGTTGTCCTCCCGGTCGGTATCGCCGATGCAGAGCAGGCGGACGATCTCGTCGGTGTTGTTGATAAAGGCGTGGGCCAGCCCGTCACCGGCCTTGAAGCCGACCGAGTCGCCCGGTTGCAGCCGATAGAGCACGCCATCGAGCCAGACATCCGGCGTCCCTTCCAGCACGTGGACGAACTCGTCCTCGGTCTTTTCGGCGTGGGGCCAGCTGGTGCGGTGGCCGGGCTCGACGATCTCGTGGTGGATACCGATGCGGCTGAAGCCAAAGTGCTTGCCGAGGGCGCAGCCGCGGGAAAGGGGCTCCTGACTGCCGGAGTAGTAACGCGGCGTCTGCTCTTGCAGCTCGCTCCAGTGTTTGATGCAGGGGTGGCGATTCATCGTGATTCCTTATGCTGTGAGGGGGGCTCAGAACGGGCCGTTGCTATCGCGCAGCTGGTCGGGCAGGCCGTCGTGCTCGCCCAGTTCGCGCTCGGGCACGTCGTCCCAATGGCGCGCGCCGATCTGGCGGTTGTACTCGGGGTGCAGGGCGTAGTGGATGCGGTTGTCGGCGCGATCCCGATCCCCCACGCAGAGCAGCCGCACCGGCAGGTCGCTGTTGTTGATAAAGGTGTGGGCCAGCCCGTCACCGGCCTTGAAGCCGACCGAGTCGCCCGGTTGCAGGCGATGGAGCACGCCATCGAGCCAGACATCGGGCGTCCCTTCCAGTACGTGGACGAACTCGTCTTCGGTCTTCTCGGCGTGGGGCCAGCTGGTGCGGTGGCCGGGGGCCACCAGCTCGTGATGAATGCCGATGCGGCTAAAGCCAAAGTGCCTGCCCAGTGCGCTGCCGAGGGACATCTGCTCCTGACTGCCGGGGTAACATCCCGGCTCCGGTTCTTGCAACTCGCGCCAGTGTTTGATGCTGGGGTGACGGGTCATAGTGGTTCCTTTTCTATGAGGGGAAGGTCACGGAAGGGTCATCCTAACTGCCAGAATGCGGCGGAGAAAAGCAGAAATCGATGAGCAGATGGTGTGGCGGTGGACTCGGCAACGGGCTAATCGCCCAGCTGGCGAGGGCTGCGAGCCATCTTCAAATCTGTCGCACAGCAAAAGGGGGGAGCCACTGGCTCCCCCCTGGTGATACGACTGTCGGCGCTTACTTGCCGAGCTTACTTGCCAAGATTGTCGGCCAGCTGTTTGGCACGGTTGGCCGCCCACTGGTCGATCATCTTCTCCATCTCTTCGGCGGTGATGGGCGAATCCTTGTGGGTGGTATCCGGAGTCTCGCGGGCATCCATCACCCGTACCAGCAGCTTGCCGCTCTGGGAGTCGAGCAACTGGGCCATGCTGCCCACTTTAAGCAGATAGGGCTCCTTGCCGATCACTTCGCGGGTGACGTTGATGGCGATCTTGGCTGGCAGCAGATCCCGCAGTTTGGGGTCGGGGCGAGTCAGATCGAAGTTGGTGACAGCGGCCTGGATCCGCATCACCTTCGGGCCGGGGGCGGTGGCGATCTTGACGCCATGCTTGATCAGCTCGCTCTGGAATTTGTCGTGGTAGTAGCGGCCAATCTGGTTCTGTTCGTTGGCTGTCAGCAGATACCACTGGCCATTTTCCTGCCGGATAAACTGGAGCGGATCGAGCATCACCTCGTTGTACTGGCGCAGATCAACACCGGGCTCCTTGTAGACCCGCTGGTTGGGGTTGCTCTCGCTCGGCTGGAAGGCGCTGAGGGGGACGGTTTGTAGTGACTGCAAGCTATAGGAAACCTGATTCTTTACAGCGCAGCCACCCAGAAGAGTCGCCGCCATGGCAACCATCAAGACCTTTTTCATATTTGCTCCTGCATGTTATTGATTGTTTTTGCTGTGGATTTCATCCACATGGCTGGAGATCCCGTGCTGGCCGCCTCCAATGTCACTGAGAAATAACCGATTCACAACCTTCTCACAAGCGACAGTTCAAGATTGTTCAGCTCAGATCCAAGTTGTCACACTTGCCGCCCTTTTGTACAGGGGCAACCGGGTGCCAGCGGTGCGCTGGCAAGCGCTGCGTTGTTTAATATGGGTAAACGCCAATCGCGTTAGCGTTCTTATTTATCAAACGCGGTGGGGGCATAAAGGGCACTTTTCAGGAGGCAAGATGACCGATCATCGCCCGTTTAGCGGCAAAATAGCGGCCGCCGGATAGACGGCTGGCTGCTCCGGATCACAATGCAAGGTCCCAGGGACACTGCTTGCTCAACGACTCCTTACCGCTGGCGCTGATGGCCTGTTGCACCATCCGCTTGTAGCGATTCTTGATATGGGCAGGCAATGCGGGAACCAGCAGCCGTTCATCAAATGCCGGTAACGGGCGATCCGGTAGCACCGCTTGTTCCTGCGGGCTGAGCGGGGGACGGGAGGCGATATTGCTGGCCGATAAGGTGGGAATGCCCGCCAGCATCTGGCGCTGCAACGGGGCGCTCAACAGAAAGTCGAGCAGCAGATAGGCCGCCTTGAGCCGCTCGGGATCATCCGCCACATGACGGGCGATGGAGAGCGCATCAAGAGCATAGATAGCCCCCTCCTGTACCCTGGCAATCCGCCACTGCTGATGGTTCTGCTCGTTGCACGCCACCAGCTCCAGCCCCCAGGTGGTGGCATAGGTCTGCTGACGCAGATCTTCACAGCGATTGGTCTGATTGAACCAGAAACCGCGACTGGCTTGCAGCCGCCGGGTCAGTTGCTGTTCCACCTCCTGCTGCAGGCTCTGGTCGGCCAGCATCTCGCCACTGGCAAACAGGGCGGGCGATTTACCCAGCGAGAGCAGCACCGAAAACAGTAGCGGCTCGAATTGATCGCAAAATTCGGCAAACTGCCCGGACTCGGCGCTGTCGGCCAGCACCCGCCAACTGGTCGGTGGCTCGCTCACCTGCTTGCTGTCATAGGCAAGACTGAACATGCCGATGGTAAGGGGCACCGAGTAGTTACGCTCCCCCTGCTTGTCATACTCGGTGTTCTTGAGGGCGGGCTTCACCTCGCCGTAGTGGTGCAGGCGGCTGAAGTCGATGGGCAGCAGCAGCTTGAACAGCGGCTGATGATGCGCCTTGTAGAAGTAGCTGGTCGGGATCACCACGTCGGCACTGCGCGTGCGCAGGGCGCGGTAGACGCTATCGAAATCGGTCAACAGCGGCTCGACCCGGCTGACTGTCGCCTCCACGCCATTGGCTCTGGCATAGTCGGCAAACTGCTGCTCGTAGCCTGCTGGCAGATAGCCCCACTCCAGCAACTTGAGCTGCACCGGGGCCGCCAGCGCCGGAGTCGCAGCCAACAACCAGCAGAGAGACAGTAGACGCATCGTCAGGCACTCCCGAGATAGAGATATTGATGGAGTATAGGAGCATGGGTTGCCTCATCCGCTCACCCACATGCGGCGCAGGCGTTCATATTGGCAAGCCATCAAGGGCGGTAACACCACAGCCGCCTTCCATAAACTCAAACACAGGTAGTGAACATATCCCGATTTGCCAAAACCGTGAATCACCTTCCTCACAATTTTCGCCCCGCCGATGATCCCTATTGTCATGCTGCACAAATCGTGGCTCGTACCAGATATTATCTGGCGATAATGGCTGGTCACGGCAAAAAAATTATTACAGTCAGTGTAAATAACATTAATGTCAATATTGGATGGCTATCAAGATGGCGAAATGAAATATATTGAAACACTTAAGTGCTATTTCAAAACCAGTCGTTTGTTATTCTACCGAAAAAAGGGAGGTAACAAATGCATAAAAAAGTTTTGGTAACCATGTTGTCAGCTTTGGCATTAACGGCATGTGGTGGGGAAGATAACCAATCCGCGTCAACAACAAACAAGTCAGTGATACCACTTCAATTACGTCACGTCGCAGCCAATTACAATCCGGCAGAAGTATGTCGTGACCTGAAGAAGACATGGGATAAGAAGCTCTCGAGCAAGTCAGAGCAGGTTACTTGTGCCTATTTCCCTGCACCACTGAATATGCCGGCCTCTGCCAATAAAGGAAGAACCGCCGATAACGCAGATACTTTCGACATCTTTTATATGCATTATCGGGCGTCGGCAGAGCGCTGGGGCACGCTTTTTTACAATCCCGGCGGCCCGGCTGATGCTACGCCCATGATGGGCAATGCCTTGCTGGAGCTCGATCTCACCGATCCCGACATTCTCAAACATTATGATGTCGTTACCTTCGACCCGCGCGGTACCGGTTATAGCGCCCTGGCTCATGAGCTGAGAACCTGTCTGCTACGCGACAAGTCCGCAGTAAAACCGGCCATGAAGCCTGCCGAAGTGGCTGCGCTTTTTGCCAAAGAGCTCGCCAACGAACCTGACGATAAAGCTGGTGAGGCAAATGCCCCGCTTGATGCGTATGGTAAATCAACCGCCGACTACCTGTTAAAACAGTGTGACGGTGTTTTTCAGCAATACAGCCAGATATTTGGTGCCAATACCATTGCTGCAGATATGGATGCCCTGCGGCAATATCTGAATCTGGACAAAATCACCCCCTATATGGCCTCTTACGGCACGCGGGTTGCTGCTATTTATGCTTATCGTTATCCGGAACGAGTAGCCAACATTATTCTCGACTCACCCATGTCGCCCATCAATACTGATTATTTTTCCATGATCAAGGAGGATGGTCACAACTGGCAAAATATCATCGACTGGCGCTTCGACGGGCAAGCATTATTGCAAAGTGAAACAGTTGCCAATCAAATAAAAGATAGTGATAAATACACGGATAAGATGGGCAACGAGATCGATATCGGTCAGTGGACCAACATCGTGAACGATAGTGTCGAGAGCGCCCATGAAGATCAGATAACTTTCTGGATCGATGATGATGCGACCGAGACGCTCGCCCGAATAGTCAGGGAAAAAGCTGAAGAGGAGCAGGGGGAAAATAGCATCATGAGTGCCCCGCTCTATACCGCGATCCACTGTGCGGACAATACTCAACCTTATCGCTGGCAAGATCTGGATTCTGAAGACGCCGCCTTCCACGGGGCAGGCTCCAGCGTGTTGTTCGGTGGATTCAGTACCTGCGCAGACTGGCCCTATCCCCGCTCCCCCATCCCCGCTGTGCAGGCCAACGAGATCCAGCTTGCCCCTGACGCTATCGCATTGATACTGGGCAGCGAGTTTGATAGCCGAACCCCCTACTCCGGCGCAGAGCAGATGCAGGCGGCTTTCGGCCCTGCTGCACGATTGGTCAAAGTCGAGCAGAGCTCCCAGCACGGCCAGCTCGGGATAGCAGCCTGTGTGGATCAGAGCCTGAAGAGTTTGCTGCTTGGCGACAAAACCAAGATCCAGCCGCAGCAAAGCTGCGAACCCTATTCTGCTGATGACACCAGCACGGATTAAATCCCCCACCCTCTGCAGAAGAGCCCGTCATGGGCTCTTCTGCTATTTCTATACGGCAACATCATGACCTGTGGCTCAGGCAATGAGTTCGGCGCCCATGCTCGCCAGAATGGAGATACTCACCACGGCAAACAGCACACCGGTGACCAGATTGAGGGGCCGCTGCACCCGCTGTAGCAGACGCTGGGCACGCGCAGTGGAGAGGCTCCACGCCAGCATGCCAAACCAGCAGAGTGAAATGATGAAGAGTTCCCCCACCAGCAGGCTGCGGGTGACGCCATCTACCTGCGGCGTCACCATGGCCGCCAGCAGACCGATAAAGAAAACCAGCGCCTTGGGATTGAGCAAATTGGTGGCGATACCGGCGCGCACGCCCCTGCCCCAGCCGCGCAGCTCCTTGGCAGCACTCGCCATGACCTTGCTGCCCTGCTTGCTGCGGGCCGCCATCAACGCGCCCCATCCCAGCCAGCCCAGATAGAGGGCGCCGCAACTCTTGATCACCATGAACAATACCGGATGGCTGGCAATCAACATGCTGATACCGGTCAGGCTGAAGGTGGCATGCACCATGATGGCGAGCGAGATGCCGAGCGCCGCGCCAAGGGCGGTCGGCCGATGCAGGCTGGTGCGCAGGATCAGGGCGAAATCGGGACCGGGACTGGCCAATGCAATCAGGTGCATCAGGCCAAGAGTGACAAACAGACTGGTCAACATAACAACTCTCGCATTTACAACAGAGAGTCAGCATGCCGGATCAGCGGGACGTCCGGCTTGTAAAAGATTGCATCTGGGCACGAAATTCGGCGGGCGTCAGGCCAAAAGCCTGGCGAAAACCGTGGTGGAAGTGGCTCTGGTCGAAGAAACCGACCGCCAGTGCCACCTCGCTCACCGCCATGCCGCTCGCCAACAACCGCTTGCCCCGCTCCAGCCGCAACCGCTTGAGCCAGGCGTAGGGCGTCATGCCGCTGCGCTTCTTGAACTGGCGCAGGAAGGCGAAGCGATCGAGCCCGACCAGTCCGGCCAGCTCTTCCAGCGAGTGAGGTTCATCGAGTGCCGCCATCAAATAGTCGCGCAGGAACCTCAGCTGGGGATCGGCCAGCTGGTGCACCTCGGGATCCAGATGCAGTAGATCTGCCAGCAGGGCGAGCAGCTGGCTCTCGATCAGGAGCGCATCGGCATGGGGGTTATCGAGATAGCCGTGCAGTTGGGCAAAGCCGTGATAGAGGTCGGGACGGCTCTGCAAGCCCTTGTCGAAGAAGGGCTCCGGTTGATCGGGCAGCCAGAGGGAGAGCTGCTTGGGATCGATAGCAAAGACCCGCACCTCATACCCTTCCGGCAGCAGGCTGAGGCCGTCGTGCACCTCGTCGGGGTTGACGGTCGACAGCTCGCCGCGCACCAGGGTGTGGCTGTTTCCCTTGTGGATAAACTTCTGGCCACCCCGCTGCACCAGCCCGATATGGTAGTCGAGATGGACATGGCGACCGTAGCTGAACGCCCGATGATGGGAGTGTGACAGCTCGACCCCCGGCAAGTGCGGGGATTGCCAGTAGCGGATAAGGGAATCTGTGGTACTCATGGGCTATAGATATACCGCAAGCAAGCTGAAGAGCTTGTAGATTATTGCATTCTGGCAGTGCAGTTGCAGCAGGCTCGACATCTGCCGGGGCAAGCCCGCAATCCACCCGCGACTCTGGCGAACAACAACCTGCCTGACTGACGCCGGAAATAGCGAAGGGAGGCATAACGCCTCCCTCCGTCTGACCGCACTACCCCGTTACTTGGGTTGCAGCTTCATCTCCTGCAGATACTCCAGCACCTGCAGCTTGTAGTCCGCCTGATAGGAGAACTTGGTGCTGTCGCACGCCGCAATCAGGTTGACCGCGGTGCAGAACAGGGTAGCAGCCAGCAGCCCCTTGCCAAGCCACTGCGGGTAACGACGGCTCCAGCGCACCAGCAGCAACAGGATCGGGAACAGGGCGTAGGGGAAAATCAGCATCAGGTGCCAGTAGTTGAAGATGATCGGCGACAGGGCCGCACTCACCAGCACTGCCAGCACCGCCGCCAGCGCATAGAGACCGAGCCAGCTCTCGCCATCCACTGGCGCACGATCACTGCGCAGCAGACGCGGCTTGAGTGCGCGCCACAGCTGCCAGTTGGCCTTGGCCGCCAGCAGCACAGTTGCGGAACCCACCCCGTAAATCACGATGCGCCACAGCCAGATCGCCGCCATCTGCAGGTATTCGTGCCCTGCCAGCCAGATGAACTGGGTGTCGTTGACCAGCTTGCTGGCAAACAGCCAGGAGCCGTAGCGCAGCCAGTAGAGCACTGATTTCAGCACCGGATAGACGTGCACCAGACCCCAGCCGATATAGCGCTGGCGCGCTTCGGGATCGCCATTCTGGGTGATATGGCTGTTGCTCATCACTTCCATCGCGTAGGGGATCAGGGAGGCACCGATCAGCAGGGCAGCCACCACCACCCCGCTCCAGCTCACCTTGAGAATACGGCGCCAGAACAGATAGGTAGACATCACCGCCAGCAGCGGCCAGGAGTAGTGCAGCTGCATCGCCATGCCGATGGCCAGCAGGTGAACGATCATGTGCCAGAAGGAGGCCCGCTCGCGCATATGCCAAGCCGACCAACAGTGCATGGCCGAGAAGAGGAACAGATAGGAGGGGTTGTAGAGCAGGCTTTCATACTGGAACCAGGGGTTGAGCCAGCAGAGCACCAAAAACAGCAGACGCACCTTGCTATTCAATGCATGGTCATCAAACACCTGACGGATCACTGCATCAAACAGCAGGAAACCAACCAGCCGCATCGCCAGCAGCAGCACCATGGGCGCATAGGGTGAATCCCACAGCAGCAGCGGCCCGCCGATCAGCCAGGCTGACAAGCTGCCAGGCACATTGCCCACTGCACTCGCCGCATTGCCATAGCTGAGCCAGACCCCCTCATAGGCCCCCAGATAGCCCTTGTAGAGCATCTGGGTCTGATCACCAGACATTATTTGATTAGTGAAGTACAACAATGAAATAAGAAGTCCACTAAGCAACATTATCAATGATGTACTTGATTTAAATTTAAACTCCTCACCCATTGCCTACTCCGCTGACTTCAACACCGGCAAGATGGAGCAACTCCATACAATGCTCTTTTACATCATTATATGAGTGAAATGCCTCTGAACAAGATGGTACCAGCTTGTCACGTTCGGATAAAAATCGGTTAATTTCGTCTGCGAGACTTTCGGCATTAAGGTCAAAGAGATATGCGAACTCTTTTTTTACAACCTCTGTTGCGCCAACGACCTTAGACATAATCACTGGAGTACCACACAGAATCGATTCAGTAACTACTAATCCAAATGGCTCATATGATGATGCTAATATCGTGGCGTCGACCATTGAATATAAAGAAGGCATATCATCAACAAAACCAATGTTAATCACTCGAGGATGCTCGACCTTTTTATTTCCAGCAATAACCAATTTAACTGAATCTGGAATAGATTTTTCCTGTAATGTTTGTAAAATAAGGTCAATACCTTTTCTTTTGTGATTACTAGAAGGAAACAACAATAAAATATCACTTTCAGAAATACCATACTTTTCACGCTGCTTAATTCTTATTTCAAAACGAGAATTATTATTATGATGCGAGAACAGGCTTTTATTCGTCGGTGGATAAACAACCTTTACTTTCCCACTAGGAACACCTATTAATCTTATTATTTCTTTCTTGACAATTTCAGAGTGCGCAACAACAACCTTAGCCAAATTGTAAGCCTTGGATTCTTCGTAAACTGTAAGTATATCTTCTGGCTTATATATTTTTTTACCAAGAGCTATCTTATTTCCTTGATGCGTTCCTGCTGAAATGGCGATATCCGCATCACGAATAACACTTCTGCTACAGTTGAATATCACACCACTTCGGTCAATGATTTTATCAACGAAGTGATTAAATATTTTTTCATTTATAATATTGAATGGCGTGAACACAGGAAACTCAACAACACTTACTCCATCAGGAACTAAATTTATATCTACACGTCCCTTTATAGAAACAAGCTCAACGTTTAAGTTTAGTTCTTTTAGTTCTTTCAACACGTTTACAATATAGGTTTCCATGCCACCAGACTTTTTCAGGTATGGATATATTATACTAACTTTCATATAACTATCACCTTATAATTATAAACGTTTTAGATAAAAAATGATATTAAATATGAACTGCAGAATATAAAGTCTGTATCTGAAATATTCTTTTCTAATTCTAGATGCAAGTGTTCTATTTCCTTTTTGTTGCCTGCTGGAATAACCTATTTCAGATTGAATATCAGTATATTTGATAACAGGTTCTTCAATACCTATATTGGATACACCATGAATATATTCACAATCCATATAGTCATCAACAGGCATCCAAAAATAGCTGGATGAGTTAACAAATTTCCGTGCTGCCTCAGGGTGTATTATATACCCATATGCACCGCTTGGACCTCTGCTGTACTTCACCAGTTTAGTATTATTAATTAAACAAGCCAGAGTTACTACCTTAGGTAAAATTAAAGTGCTCTTTATTGGAGCTCTCCCCAATCTAATATATTTATAACTAGAGAGATGGATGCATGCATGCTTTAAAACATCAGAAAAATTCTCAGTCAAATCAATATCATCTTCCATGACAACGATTGGTACATTTAACTCTATACATTTAAGCCACAATGCTCTGTGGCTTAAAAAACAGGCTTGCTCTCCCAGAGTGAGAGGATGACCTTTTTCCTTAATTCTTCTTGACGAGTCATAACCGCTAATTGTTGCAATACGGCCATCAATAGCAGGGAAAAACTCGTATTCAACGCCAGCTGTAGTTAACAACTCTGACATTCTCATTTTACGCTCTATCGAACGTTCAAGATTAATAACATATATCTTCATATTAACTCAGCATCCTTAGATGTAGATGAAAATGCCAAAATCATAGAAAATACAAAAAATGTTATGCCTGAGTTATGTGCAAAATATGCCTGACTAAGATGATAATCTGCAGTTGTCAGACACGTAACAATAACAAGCACACATCCACAATATGTATCCGACGCAGGATTCATAATAGGTATTTTCTTCTTCACTACAAAAATTGGAATACATAGCATAGCAATAAGCACCAACAACCCTACGACTCCGCGTTTTGCCATCTCTTCAAGGTATTGATTGTGTGCATGATAATTAAAATTATATATGAAATCTGTAATTTTATTTTCTTGTAATTGCTGCTTCTGTGACTCACGCAAACCATTTTGACCCCATCCAAAAAATGGTTTATCCTTAAATGAATCCCACGCACTCCCCCACAATTGGAAACGTATGCCGAGCGATGTATCTAGGTTAGTACCATCTACGTATTGTTCTATATCTGTTTTCGCTGCATCAAATCTCTTTAATATTCCAGTTTGAGGTGTAAACACCATTGCTATTACAAGAGCAAACAAAAACAGCAACCCTTTCCTTTCATTACTTGTGATAACTCTTCTATAAAGCATTAATATCGAAAAAATTACGACAGGAAGTAATACCCAACCACCTCTGGTACCAGATAAGAAGCTACCAGTCAGACCAGATATTGTACCAAGCATATAAAAGTAAGAAAAATATCTATTATTAGCACGACACCAAAAATAGCCACATAAACAAAAAAGGCCAAGTGACATGCTAATATTTCCAGATTGTATTGGTATTGAATAAAACTCGAAAGCTCGTTCATACCCAAGATAAAACTTATCGTAAATTGCAACACAAGCAGCTACAAATGCCCCCATCGCGAATCCACTTAATAAAACATCTAACCTAACTTTATGTTTGGCAAGTATAGGAATTACTAATACAGCCATTAATGCCCGACTAGGTCTATCTAATTGACTAAACGAGCTCCCATCGACAATCACAGATATAAAGAACAGAAAAAAATATGACAAAAATATACATGCTATTATTTTATGCTCTTTCTCCATGGCGGAGATGTACTCTTTACGCCAAAAGACAAAAAGACTTACAACCGCAAGTAAAGCTGGTCCATACGAGTACCCGCTTGGCACAGTAAGAGCCAGAGCACCAAATAAAAAAGCAGATGCTTGCACCACAAAAGGTACGAACTTCTCTTTACTAAATAAAACCATCATTATTTCCTGCGTCTCACTTTCTAAACACATAATTCCCGCGGATCTTACGCCACAACCCGAATACATCAGTACGGGGGAAGATGGCAATCCGGCGGATCTTAAAAGGGTCCTGGTGCATAGCTTTGGGGCCGCTGTTGGTGGCAACGGCGAAACGATACCCGGCGGCAATAACCTGCTCCTTGGCGCTGTCGTTCATATCTCCGTAAGGGTAGGCGAACGAGAGCAGGGAATGGCCAAGCAGGGCCTCCAGTTGGCGTTTATTCTCCTGAATTTCATGGGTTTGTTGCTCGGGTGAGAGCTGACTAAGACGTGGATGGGTCAAAGTATGCCCACCAATCTCCACATAGCCACTGGCAGCCAATGCCTTAACCTGTTCACCACTCATTAGCGAGACCTTGGTATCTGGATTGGTCGGATGCTCCACATCCCAACGGTTATAACCTTCGCCAGTGACCACGTACACCACTGCTTTGTAACCATATTTTTCCAGCAGGGGCAACATGCGGGTCAGATTGTCCTGATAGCCGTCATCGGCGGTGATCATCAGGTACTTCTTGCCGTATTGCAGGCGGTGGATAAAGCCTTTATCCGCCAGATCGCGGAAAGTCAGGGTCTCGTAGCCAAGCCACTTCATCAGCCGCAGGTGCTTCTCGAACATGGCGATCGGCATCCAGGTGCCGTGCACCCCTTTCTCGCTATTCTGCTCGATAAAGCGGTGGTACATGATGACCGGCATCTCGCGGCGCAGGGTTTCAACCACGGCATCCTGATAGATGGTTTCGAGGCCGGATACTACCCCCTGCAAGCCATACTCATCCTGAATCCGCTGACGAATGGCTTCCGGCACAGTCTTGCTGGCCAGGGCGGATTCGATCTTTCCCTTCAGAGCCACGAAATCGATAGCCAGATCCTTGGGACCAATATCGCCAAAGTTGCTGGCCAGCGCTTCATCAAGATTCTGCTCGGTCACCAGACCAATTGCCTTGGCTTCGCCGATGGCAAAGGCGGGACGGCCGCAGAGCAGCGCTTCCATGGCTACCCGACCGGCACCGATCACCAGATCGCTACCCGCCAGCAGAGCAGGTACATCGTCAACATAGCCAACAAACTCGGCACGCCCTTCGAAACGGGCAAAGCGCTCGGGCACGCTGGTGCCGCTGACAATCCGCACCTTGCAGGCATCCAGATCGAGCACTTCGTCGAGCAGGCGGTAGCAAAGCTCCCCTTTGGGACCGCTCAGGCGACCGATGATGGCGATCACCGGCTTGGGATTATCAGGCGCAGGCACAGGCTGGAATTTGTCGGTTTCGATACCGTTGCGTAGCACCTGTACAATCGCAGGATCGACCCCCAGATTGTCGACAATCTGATGGGCAATATCCTCACAAACGGCAACCGCCCGATAGCCAAGGGCATGGAAGGCTTTGCGCGAAGCGTGCACCGGCTGGCGACCATGCACTGTCGTGATCATCGGAGTGCCGGTCAGCTTGCAGGCGACATAGCTGCTCCAGCCGGAGGCGCGGGAGTGAGCGTGTACCAACTGGATATGGTGCTTCTTGATGAGATAGATGAGGTAAAAGACGTGCCAGAAACGGCGCAGAATGCTGCGCTTGTTGAATCTCAGTTTGAAGACGGGACCAAGGGTCGGTTTGGTCAGCGTATCCGACACATAAAATACGTTGTGACCACGCCGGGTCAGTTCGTTACCGACCGTGGTGGCATAGACCTCAGCGCCCGTGACTTCGAGCTGGGAGAGTGCCATCAATATATTCATCGCGCGGTTACCCGGTAGAGAAAAGAGGAACGGCAAGCAGCCACAGACACCAGAAACCGGAAGCAGGCGAGTGCCCACTTCCGGTTTTGCGCTCCAACTGCTGCGTTGTGCTCACCCGTTAGCGGTTGAGCCAGGCCATGTAATCCGCTACCCCTTCGGCAACGGTTTTGAACTCGGCGTCATAACCCACGCCGCGCAGCTTGGTCATGTCAGCCTGGGTGAAACTCTGGTAGCGACCCTTGAGGTGATCCGGGAAGGGGATGTACTCGATGGCACCCTTCTGGTGATGCTTGATCACCGCTTCAGCCACGTTCTGGAACGGCTCGGCACGGCCGGTACCGCAGTTGAAAATGCCGGAGTGCTGCGGGTTCTGCCAGAACCAGAGGTTAACCTTGCAGACGTCGTCGATATAGATGAAGTCACGCATCTGGCCACCGTTCGGGAAGCCGTCACAGCCTTCAAACAGCTTGGGATTCTCGCCCTTCTTCACCTGGGTATTGAGGTGGAAGGCGACGGAAGCCATGGAGCCTTTGTGCTGCTCGCGCGGGCCGTAGACGTTGAAGTACTTGAGGCCAACGACCTGAGAGTTGATCTCCGGCATCCAGCGGCGCACGTACTGGTCAAACAGCTGCTTGGAGTAGCCGTAGACGTTGAGCGGCTGTTCGAACTTGGGATCCTCGATGAAGTTGTCGTTGCGGCCACCGTAGGTCGCGGCAGAAGAGGCGTAGATAAACGGGATTTCACGCTCGATGCAGTAGTGGAACAGATCCTTGGAGTACTCGTAGTTGACCTCCATGATGAACTTGCCGTTCCACTCGGTGGTAGCAGAGCAGGCACCTTCGTGGAAGATCACCTCGATGCCGTTATCCCACTCTTCAAACTCGTCACCGGAGACGATCCGTGCCTGGAACTCGTCTTTGTCCATGTAGTCAGCGATGGTCAGATCGACCAGGTTGACGAACTTGGTGCCGTCGGTCAGGTCATCAATGACCACGATATCGGTCCGTCCTTGAGCGTTCAGCTGCTTGACCAGATTGCTGCCGATAAAGCCAGCACCGCCAGTTACTACGATCATGGAGTTTGCCTCTCGTACGTTGATGGCTACATGTGACTGCTTGTTAAAGCTGTGTATAGTGAGCCAATTTGAAATTGCCGAAAAGTTTATCACGGGCCGCCTGGGGATTCGACCTTGTTCAAAACTGCCCCGAGCGGAACCTGTTGGAGGAATGAGTGATGAAAACCAGAGACAGGATCATTCACAGCGCGACCGAGCTGTTCAACGATCAGGGTGAACGCAACATCACCACCAACCATATTGCGGCGCACATGGGCATCAGCCCGGGCAACCTCTATTACCACTTCCGCAATAAAGAAGACATCATCCACTCCATCTTCGACCAGTATGCCCGCCACCTGAGCGAGAGCTTCGTCCCGACCCGCAACCGTGAAATCACCCTGCAAGATCTGATGGGCTATCTGGATGCCATCTTCTATCTGATGTGGCAGTTCCGCTTCTTCTACGCCAACCTGCCGGACATCCTGAGCCGCGACGAGCCGCTGCAGCAGAAGTATCTCAAGGCTCAGGAGCAGATGCGCTCCTCCGTGGTCGCCCTGCTCAGGAGCCTGCGCGAAGGAGGCATCATCGATGTCAGCGATGAAGACCTGCCGGATCTGGGCCAGACCATCAAGATGGTGGTGACTTGCTGGATCCCGTTCCAGATAGCTCAGGCACCCAACACCCGTATCACCAAACCGCTGCTTTATCAGGGGGTTCTTAAAGTGCTGTTCTTGCTGCGCCCCTACGTGCAGCCGCAGGTGTCCGAGCAGATCCACCAGCTGGAGCAACATTATCGTCAACTGGCCCAACCAGTTGTGTGAGATCTGTTCCACAAATGCTAAATATCAGCACAATCATTTGAATTTATCGCAACAGATTGCAGTAAAATGTTGCCCTCTGTTGATACGCAGCTGAAATAGCCAATAAGGATCGAGGATGTCTAACGGATTCTATCGTCACCTGACCGAACAACTGAACCAGGTGCAAGCTGAAGGCTTGTACAAGCAGGAGCGCATCATCACCTCCGCCCAACAGGCCAGCATCGCCGTCGGTGGTGAGCAGGTACTGAACTTCTGTGCCAACAACTATCTGGGGCTGGCCAACCACCCGGACTTGATCGCTGCCGCCCATCAGGGGCTCGACAGCCACGGCTTCGGCATGGCCTCGGTGCGTTTTATCTGTGGCACTCAGGACCAGCACAAAGAGTTGGAGCAGAAGATGTCCGCCTTCCTCGGCACTGAGGACACCATCCTCTACTCCTCCTGCTTCGATGCCAACGGTGGCCTGTTCGAGACCCTGTTCGGCGCCGAAGATGCCATCATCTCCGATGCACTCAACCACGCCTCCATCATCGATGGCGTACGGCTGTGCAAGGCCAAGCGCTATCGCTACGCCAACAACAACATGGCCGAGCTGGAAGCCCAACTCCAACAGGCGGATGCCGATGGCGCCCGCTTCAAACTGATCGCTACCGATGGCGTCTTCTCCATGGATGGGGTCATCGCCGACCTCAAATCCATCTGCGATCTGGCGGACAAATACGATGCGCTGGTCATGGTGGATGACTCCCACGCCGTCGGCTTTATCGGCGACAACGGTCGTGGCACCCACGAATACTGTGGTGTGATGGATCGGGTCGACATCATTACCGGCACTCTGGGCAAGGCGCTCGGCGGCGCCTCCGGTGGCTACACCTCCGGCAAGAAAGAGGTGATCGACTGGCTGCGTCAGCGCTCCCGTCCCTACCTCTTCTCCAACTCGTTGGCCCCCTCCATAGTCTCTGCCACCATCAAGGTGATCGACATGCTGGCCGAAGGTCACGACCTGCGCGCCCGCCTGAAAGAGAACAGCCGTTACTTCCGCGAACGGATGAGTGCCGCCGGTTTCACCCTGGCGGGTGCCGATCACGCCATCATTCCGGTGATGCTGGGGGATGCCAAGCTGGCCTCCGAGATGTCCAGCCGCATGCTGGCTGCCGGTATCTATGTAGTGGGCTTCTCCTTCCCGGTGGTGCCCAAAGGTCAGGCGCGCATTCGCACCCAGATGTCGGCCGCCCATACGCGCGAGCAGTTGGACAAGGCGATCGACGCCTTCATCCGCATCGGCCGTGAACTCGGCGTTATCTGATTTGAATCAAGGGGCTGCAGCCCCTTTTTTCTGCATTCATCGTGATTGAATGGCATGAAGGAACAACCATGAAAGCACTCTCCAAACTCAAAAAAGAGGTCGGCATCTGGATGACAGACGTGCCGGCCCCCGAACTCGGCCACAACGATCTGCTGATCAAGATCCGCAAAACCGCCATCTGCGGCACCGATATCCATATCTACAACTGGGATGAGTGGTCCCAGAAAACCATCCCGGTACCCATGGTGGTGGGCCACGAATATGTAGGGGAAGTGGTCGCCATCGGTCAGGAGGTGCGCGGTTTCGCCATCGGCGATCGGGTCTCCGGCGAAGGGCACATCACCTGCGGTCACTGCCGCAACTGCCGCGCTGGTCGCACCCACCTCTGCCGCAACACCACTGGCGTTGGCGTCAACCGCTCGGGGGCCTTTGCCGAGTATCTGGTGATCCCCGCGTTCAACGCCTTCAAGCTGCCGGACAATATCCCGGACGAGCTGGCCGCCATTTTCGATCCGTTTGGCAATGCGGTGCACACCGCCCTCTCCTTTGATCTGGTGGGTGAGGATGTGCTCATCACCGGCGCTGGCCCCATCGGCATTATGGCTGCCGCCGTCTGCCGCCATGTCGGTGCCCGCCACGTAGTGATCACCGACGTTAACGAATACCGGCTGGAACTGGCTCGCAAGATGGGCGCGACCCGTACGGTTAACGTCAGCAACGAGAAGCTCGCTGACGTGATGAGCGAACTGGGCATGACCGAAGGGTTTGACGTGGGACTCGAAATGTCCGGCGTACCGAGCGCCTTCCAAGAGATGCTCGACAAGATGAACCACGGCGGCAAGATCGCCATGCTCGGCATTCCCCCCGCCACCATGGCCATCGACTGGGGCAAGGTGATCTTCAAGGGACTGTTTATCAAAGGGATCTATGGCCGCGAAATGTTCGAAACCTGGTACAAGATGGCCAGTCTCATTCAATCCGGACTCGATCTCTCTCCCATCATCACTCATCGCTTCCACATCGACGACTTCCAGCAAGGATTCGATGCGATGCGCTCCGGCCACTCCGGCAAAGTGATCCTGAGCTGGGATAAATAGACAATTTCACCTCGTGATGACCCCAAACCCGGCGAATGCCGGGTTTCTTTTTATCTGCGCCCCCCGAACTGGCGTGATCGCGGCTAAAACTTTGCGCGCAGAGTGTTTAACACTTCACACACAAGCGTTTAAATGACTGTAACTATTCGGTTATAATCCGGTCGTTTACAGGGATAATAAAAGACTGCTGGGAGTATATGAGCGTGTTGAAAAAACTGAGCTATTTGCTGGCTGTCGGGATGACGGCCGCCAGCCTGTCTGGAGTTGTACTTGCGTCCGATGAGATGTCACCGGAAGCTATTGCCGAGCGGATAAAACCGGTTGGGCAGGTCTATACCGCCAAGGATCTGGAAGGTATTGCCGGCGCGGGAGCCGCACCTGTTGCTGCGGCCTCTTCCGGCCCCCGTGACGGAGAGACGGTATTCAAGGGCGCCTGCTTTGTCTGTCATGATACCGGCGCAGCCGGTGCTCCCAAACGGGGTGACAAGGCCGCTTGGGAACCTCGTATCGCCCAGGGCATTGAAACCCTCAAAAAACATGCCATCGGTGGCTTCACGGGCAAGTCCGGCATGATGCCTCCCCGCGGTACTTGTGCCACTTGTAGTGATGAAGAGATTGAAAACGCCATCCACTACATGATCGACAAGCTCTAAGTATTTGAAAGGGCCGCAATTGCGGCCCTTTCAATCTATCGGCTTCCGACTACTCTTGTAAGGTAGACATATCGGGAGTTGCTCATGTCGGCCCAATCCATCGAACCCCATTATTCAACTCCTTTGCTGGCGTTGGTCTCTGCCATTATGGATTTTCCTGCGCCACAAACCGCCACGGCTCAGGATTATGACCTGCTAATCCAGCAGATTGATCAGCTATGCCCGCTACAACACTTTGGCATGCTGGGCCTCTCCGATACCGGCTTGAACTGGCTCTACGCCTACAAGGTCAGTGACTCCTTCAAGCAACAACTGGGCCGGGAGCAGTCCCGCATCACAGACCAGCTCACTCAACTTGATGAAAGCGAGGGGTGGTGTGTCTTCCCCATCGAACATGGCCAGGTGCAATGGTTGATGGCTCGCTGCACTCCGGCTGATCTGCCGACCCTGCGGTTATTGCTGGAGTGTCTGGCCAAACGATTGACCGAAACCCAGGCTGGTTCTCATCTCACCGAGCTCCCCTCCCCCCTGATCCGCAAGGATCCGAACTGGAAGAAAAAGATAGAGAGCATCAGCCGTATCATGCGGCTGGCCAACACGCTTCCCAGCCAGGCGCTCTTTTCCCAGCTCGAAGCAGTGCTACGCCAGATGCTGGCGATCAAGGATATGCTGCTGGTACGCCTCAACAGCCAAAAGCTGGAAATCATCTACCCGGCCCAACCCCATCAGAGCCATGAGTTCATCAGCGGACTGTGCCATAGCACCAGCAATATCGAGGTCACCAGAGATGATCTGCACTGGCACAGCTTGCCACTGCGGCTACAGCAGCAATATTTTGCCCATTTCATCATCAGCACGGCTCAGCCGCTGGAAACCGATGACAAGCTGTTTCTCGACTTTTTACGTGGCCAACTGACCCTGTTGCTGGAGCTGAAACGGATCCGCCAGCAGCTTAGCGACATCAATACCGAGGATTCCATCAACCAACGCCTGCAACAGCTTCGCCAGACCAACCTGCGGCTGCAAAAACAGCTCAAGCAGCATCAGGAGCTTGAACGCAGGCTGCAATTCGATGCACTTCATGACCCGTTGACCCAGCTGCCTAACCGGGCTTTGCTGATGAACCACCTCAACCACGCCATGACCCACTACAACCGCTACAAATCGCCGGGCTTTACCGTGATTTTTATCGATGTGGATCACTTCAAGCAGATCAATGACACTCTGGGCCACAGTGCGGGAGATCAGCTGCTCAAGGAGGTGAGTCGACGACTGCAGACCTGCATCCGGCAAAACGATCTGGTAGCCAGGCTGGGTGGCGACGAATTCGTCATCTATCTGGACAACAGCAAAACAGATGATGACATCAGTCCGGTTTTGAACCGGATCATCAGCCGCCTCTCCTACCCGTTCCGGTTACTCGGCAATGAGCTGAGCATTACCGTCAGCCTTGGAGTATCGAGCGTCTCGGAGCAGACCACTGATATCAGCCAACTGCTCCATCAGGCCGACCTGGCCATGTATCAGGCCAAACGCAACGGCCGCAGTCGCATCGTCAGCTACTCGGAAGATTGTATCCACCAGAACTGGAACTCCCCCGAAGAGATGCTTGCCAGAGCCTTGCGTGAAGGGCGGATCGTCCCCTACTTCCAACCGGTGATCCGGCTGCAGGATAGCCGCCTGACCGGTCTGGAGGTAATGGCGCGTTGGCTGACCGAGGAGGGGATTCTCAAGGATGCGTTCGACTTTATTCCACTGGCGGAACAGTGCGGCCTGATTCTGGATCTGGATTACCAGATCCTGCGCCACACCTGCCAGCAGGTGAAAAATTGGTTACCGTTCTCGGGGCAGAGCAAGTTCAAGGTTGCCATCAACCTCTCGGGCAAACACCTAGTCAACCATGACCACATCATGCGGCTGATGGCAATCATCGAGGATGAAGGGGTGGCCCCCGGCTATCTGATTTTTGAATTCAACGAACGGGAACTGTCGCGGCAGGATTCCGATGCGCTGGCATCACTGCACGAACTGAGATCAAAGGGCATCCAGATAAGCCTCGACGATTTTGGCACCGGCTTCTCTTCCCTCAACGCCCTGTTCCACTTCCCGGTGGATTACATCAAGGTAGATGACAGCTTTACCCAACGGATGCTGCAATCACCCAAAGATCTGGCGCTGATCCGCGCCATGCGGGATATCTGTCAGGATCTCGATTACACCCTGATAGTGGAGGGGATCGAGAACCAGCTGCAATTGCAGAAGCTAATCGATATCGGCTGCCAAATGGGGCAAGGGCGCTATATCTCGCCCCCAATGCCGGGAACTGACATAGTACCGCTGCTTACCCCAACCAGCCCGTAGCGTTAATCCTTCTTGAACAACGCCCGCAGGTTGGCGACGCCGACCTGCCCTTTCTGCTGGCGCTCCTCGGCGGTCACCTTCCTCTGGTTTTCCCACTCCAGATCATCCTGCGGCAACTCCAGCAGGAAGCGGCTCGGCTCTGGCCGTACCGACTCGCCAAACTGGCGGCGCTCCTTGCAGAGGGTAAAGGTCAGCTCTGCCTGAGCCCGGGTGATGCCCACGTAAGCGAGGCGCCGCTCCTCCTCCACATTGTCTTCATCAATACTGGTCTGATGGGGCAGCAAGCCCTCCTCCATGCCCACCATATAGACATAGGGAAACTCCAGCCCCTTGGAGGCATGCAGCGTCATCAACTGCACCTGATCGGCATCGTCCTCCCCCTCGTTGCGCTCCATCATATCGCGCAGGGTGAGACGAGTGACCACCTGAGCCAGCGTCATCGACTCCTCCAGCTCATCCCCTTCCAGCATCTCGGTGATCCAGCGATAGAGGGTGGAGACGTTCTGCATCCGCATCTCGGCCGCTTTCGGGCTGGGAGAAGTCTCGTAGAGCCACTCTTCGTAGTGGATCTCCTTGATCATGTCCCGCACCGCCCCCACCGGATTGCCACGCAGCGCCTGATCGCCAAGACGAACCAGCCAGTTGGTAAATGCCTGCAGGGCGACGAGGCCACGGCCAGAGAGGTGCTGTTCCAGCCCCAGCTCGAAGCTGGCGGCAAACAGACTCTTGCCGCGCTGATTGGCGTATTGGCCAAGTTTTTCAAGGGTGGTGGGGCCGATCTCACGGCGCGGCAGGTTGACCACCCGCAGGAAGGCGGTGTCCTCATCCGGATTCACCAGCAGCTTGAGGTAGGCCATGATGTCCTTGATCTCGGTGCGGGAGAAAAACGAGGTGCCGCCCGAGATACGATAGGGGATGCGGTTGGTCATCAGCGCCTTTTCGAAGATGCGCGACTGATGGTTGCCCCGATAGAGGATGGCGTAATCCTTGAACCGGGTGCGGTTCATGAACTTATGACCCATCATTTCGGCAGCGATCCGCTCCGCCTCGTGCTCCTCGTTCTTGGCGAACAGTACCTTGAGCTTCACCCCCTCATCCAGCTCGGAGAAGAGCGCCTTGTCATAGACATGCGGGTTGTTGGCGATCAGGATGTTGGCGCACTTGAGGATCCGCCGCTTGGAGCGGTAATTCTGCTCCAGCTTGATCAGCTTGAGACTGGGGAAATCTTCGTTCAGCAGCACCAGATTCTGCGGCTTGGCACCGCGCCAGGAGTAGATGGACTGGTCATCATCCCCTACCACGGTAAAACGGGCTCGCTCGCCGACGATCTGCTTCACCAGCTCGTATTGGCTGGTGTTGGTGTCTTGGTACTCATCGACCAGCAGATAGCGGATCTTGTTCTGCCAGCGCTCACGCACCTCCTGATTGCTCTTGAGCAGCAGGGTCGGCATCACGATGAGATCGTCAAAATCCAGTGCGTTATAAGCCACCATCTGACGGTGATAACGCTCATAGAGCTGGGCCATCAGCACCTCTTCCGGCCCGCGGGCGATGCGCATGGCACGAGCTGGCAGGATGAGGTCGTTCTTCCAGTTAGAGATCTGGCTGATAAGGGCCGACAACTTGTCCTTATCGTTGTCGAGCTCATCTTCAGTCAACTCTTTCAGCAGCGCCAGCTGGTCGGTGTCGTCGAACAAGGAGAAGTTCGCCTTAAGATTCAGGCTCTTGTGCTCCCGACGAATGATATCGAGACCCAGTGTATGGAAGGTGGAGACCATCAGCCCCCGCGCCTCCTTACGTCCCAGGGTCTGGCCGACCCGCTCCTTCATCTCCCGCGCCGCCTTGTTGGTAAAGGTGACCGCAGCGATGTTGCGCGCGTTGTAGCCGCACTGCTGCACCAGATAGGCAATCTTGTTGGTGATGACGCGGGTCTTGCCCGATCCGGCACCCGCCAGCACCAGGCAAGGGCCGGAGACATACTTGACCGCTTCGTTCTGATTGGGGTTGAGCTTCATGGGCCGGATCTCTTGGCTTATGATGAGGGGCGGCATTGTACCAGAAATCACCCGATGAGCCGTACCTGCTGCACGGCAGGCAGCCGCTCATCGGGCTTATCGCACCTTGTGTTCGGGCGCTATTTTCAGGATCATGGCCGACCTTTCGAGATGATGACTTTTTCCGGATGATGAGGGGAGCATGAATCAGCAACAGCACGACCAACTGCGCAGCCAGTTTCCGGCCTTGGCGCAGGGGGTAAACGGCCACCCTCTGGTCTATCTGGACAACGCCGCCACCACCCAGAAACCGCAAGCGGTACTGGATGCCATCGCTCACTACTATCGGGTCGACAACGCCAACGTGCACCGTGCCGCCCACGCCCTGAGTGGCCGCGCGACCCGCGCCTTCGAAGCTGCCCGCGAAACGGTCGCCCGCTTTATCAATGCGCCTCACTCTCGCGAGGTGATCTGGACCCGCGGCACCACGGAGGCGATCAATCTGGTGGCCCAGAGCTGGGGGATGAGCGAGCTCAAGGCGGGGGATGAAATCATCCTCAGCACCCTGGAACACCACGCCAATATCGTCCCGTGGCAACTGGTTGCCCAGCGTACCGGCGCGGTGATCCGGGTCATCCCGCTCGATGAGCGGGGCGATCTCGATCTGGCCGCCTATCACGCCATGCTGGGGTCACACACCCGGCTGGTGAGCGTAGCCCACGTATCCAATGCCCTCGGTACCGTCAATCCAGTCAAAGAGATGGTGGCAGCGGCCAAGGCAGTTGGCGCCGTGACGCTGATCGACGGCGCCCAGGCGGTGGCTCATCTCGAGGTGGATGTGCAGGCCATCGATTGCGACTTCTACGCCTTCTCCGGCCACAAGCTCTATGGCCCGACCGGCATCGGTGTGTTGTGGGGCCGCACCGAGCTATTGGAACGGATGCCGCCCTGGCAAGCCGGTGGCGAGATGATCGATCGGGTCAGTTTCAGCGGAACCACCTTCAATACCCTGCCCTTCAAGTTTGAGGCGGGTACCCCCCACATCGCTGGCGCTATCGGCCTCGCCGCCGCCATCGACTTTGTGATGGCGCAAGATCGGCAATCGCTCGCCAGCCATGAGCAAGCGCTGACCGACTATCTGGTCGCAGGCCTGCAACAGGTGCCGGGGCTGCGTCTGATCGGCGAACCCGGCCAACGCGCCGGCGCGGTCTCGTTCCTGCTGGAGGATATCCACCCGCAAGATGCCGCTACCCTGCTCGACATGCAGGGGATCGCCCTGCGAGTCGGCCACCATTGCGCTATGCCGCTGATGGAATCGCTCGGGATCGGTGGCACGATGCGCGCCTCGCTGGCCTGCTACAACAATCGGGACGATGTCGACGCCCTGCTGGCCGCCCTGCACAAACTCAGTGACTTCTTCTAAGGCAGACAACCAAATGAGTGATCTCGCAAGCTATACCCAGATTGGCCTTGAGCCCAATGCCGACAGCATCCGCCAGCAGTTTGCCGCCGCTCACGGCTGGGAGAACCAGTACCGACTCATCATCCAGCTCGGCAAGCAGCTGCCAGCGCTACCCGGCGAATGGCAGCAGGAGGAATGCCGCCTCAAGGGGTGTGAAAGCCAGGCTTGGCTGAAGGGAGAAAAGAGTGAGGAGGGTTGCTGGCACTTTGCCTGTGATTCCGATGCCCGCATCGTGCGCGGGCTGATCGTTATCGTGCTGGCAGCGCTCAACCACCAATCGTCTACGGCGATCCAGAGTTTTGATATGGAAGCATATTTCAGCGAACTGGGGCTTGAGAAACACTTGAGCCCGTCACGAGGTAACGGGCTCAGAGCGATCGTGCTGGCGATCCGGAAGCAGGCCGTCTAACCCACCCTGTTCAGCGATCGATTACGCTTCGCTAATCGACCCAGCGTCCTCATTCCCAGCCTCTTTCTCGGCACGGGCACCCCGCTCGGCAATCTTCTTCAATACCCGGGATGCGGCAACCAGCCCAAAGGTTGCCGTCACCGGCGTCACGGCGCCAAAGCCGGAGGCGCAATCCATCTTCATGGTGCCATCGCTGGCCGCCTTGGCCTGACAGGTACCACCATTACCATCCGGATAACTCAGCTGCTCGGTTGAGAAGACACACTCCACCCCGAATTTACGCGCCGGATTCTTGCTGAAGTTATGCAACCGACGCAGGTCGGAGCGCACCTTGGCAGCCAACGGATCCTGAATGGTCTTGGCCAGATCGGCCACGGTGATTTGGGTCGGATCCATCTGCCCGCCAGCACCACCCGCAACAATCACCGGAATCTTGTTGCGCTTGCAGAAGGCAATCAGCGCCACCTTGGCCTTGACCGAGTCGATGGCGTCCACCACATAGTCAAACTCCCGCTTGATATGCTCGGCCAGATTATCGGCAGTGACGAAATCATCTACCTCGATCACTTCGCAATCCGGGTTGATGGCACGAATACGCTCGGCCATCACCTCGGTTTTGAGGCGACCAACCGTCCCCTGCATGGCGTGGATCTGGCGATTGGTGTTGGTGATGCAGATATCGTCCATGTCGATCAGGGTGATCTGGTTGATACCGGTACGGGCCAGCGCCTCTGCTGCCCAAGAGCCCACGCCACCGATTCCCACCACACAGACCTTGGCCTGGCTAAAGGACTGCAATGCACCCTGACCATAAAGACGGGCAATGCCCCCGAATCGCTGTAGATATTCTGCTTTCATACCACCACCTTGCTTGAGGGCGGCCATTATAACGACAACCACCGCCAGCGGCGATGGCAGAACCGGAGAAAATCGGGGAGGAAAAACAGAGAAAATGGCAGAGAAGAGGGTGTGAATGGTCAATATTCAGGCGACTTGCTGAATTGCAGCCAATAAAAAACCCCGCTCATCGAGCGGGGTTCTTAAATTGGGTGCCTGGCAGTGTCCTACTCTCGCATGGCG
>NZ_JBHFMW010000035.1:0-46728 GCF_041929505.1 Aeromonas sp. MdU4
ATACCCCGATATCTTCTTCCTGTGCGCCAGCCCTTCCTTGCGCATCACCAGCACGGCCTCATTTCTTGGGTGCCCCTTTTCCCATAGCCCAGCGTTCTTGTGAGTGTCCCGTCCTGAATATGGTTTACACCTTTTCCCCCAATAAATGGAGAGCCCGATGGGACAAGGTGTGAAACGGACACAGCGCGATTACTCGCTGACTTTTAAATTGACGCTGGTCGAGTAGATTGAAAAAGGCGAGCTCACCTACAAACAGGCTCAGGCTCGTTATGGCATTCAGGGCAACTCGACCATTCTGGTATGGTTGCGTAAACATGGTCGGTAAGATTGGAGCCAGGGGGCTTCTGTACGAGCCAGCAGGAGTATCACCATGCCTGACCCCGACAACCAGACGCCTGAACAGCGTATCAAAGAGCTCGAGCAGCCGCTGGCCCTGATGAGCCAGAAGGTCGAGTTCTTTGAGGCCGTCGTCGATGTACTCAAAAACGACTACGGCGTCTCCAGCGTAAAAAAGCGACCCGGCAAGTCCTCTCGCAGCGGCAAGTCCAGAGGCTGACCATCGTCAGGGCTTGCCAGTTTCTGGGGATAAGCCGTCAGGCTTACTACAAGCGCAATCGGGTTGCCGACCAGCGTCACGCACAGGGACTGCAGGTGGTGCGCTTTGTGCGCAAGGTTCGGCTGCGCCAGCCACGGGTGGGTACCCGCAAGCTGCATTATCTGCTTCAGGGTCAGGATGATGGCAGACTCAAGGTAGGGCGGGACAGGCTGTTTCAGATATTGGCCGAGCACCGTCTGCTGGTGCAGCCCCGGCGGGCGTATCACAAGACCACCCACAGTTTTCACCGTTTCTACCGTCATCCCAACTTGCTCAAGGCCGGGTCGGAGCGGAGGCACCGGAGCAAGTGTGGGTCGCCGACATGACCTATTTGCCAGCCAGGAGCGGCCCGCTGTACCTGAGCCTGGTGACGGATGCTTACTCACGCAAGATAGTGGGTCATCACGTGCACGAAGGGATGCATGCCGAGTCGGTGGCGATGGCGTTTAAGAAAGCGCTGAAACAGCGACATGGTAACGGAGAGCTTATCCATCACTCGGACCGTGGCGTGCAGTATTGCTCGGGCTTGTATCAGGCGCTGCATGAGCGGCATGGGGTCCGCTGCTCGATGACGGATGGCTATGACTGTTACCAGAATGCGTTAGCAGAGCGGGTGAACGGGATTTTGAAAGGAGAGTTACTGCAGTAAAGCCCGCAGGACCTGGCACAAGCGCGGGAGATGGTGCGTGAAGCAGTGGATATCTACAACCTGGAGCGACCACATCAGGCGTTGAAATACAAAACCCCCGATGCGGTACATCGGGGGTTCTGAGTGACGTTAGGCTAGTTGAGAATGTGTAAACCTATTTCAGGACTAGACACATTCTAGGTTGTCTGTCCCTTTATCCACACTTAGCTTTGGTCAGTTAAAATTTGATTAAAAAGTTCCCCTTGTTGTTGTTTCATCAGTCCAGGAAAAAGGGGGAGGGTAACTGCACCAGCGTAAAACTGATCGGCATGAGATTGTGGTATGGCGTGACATGTTTGATGCCAAGGTTGCTTGTAGATTGGCATATAGTGCACGTTGGCACCGATGCCATGTTCACGCAGTTTCTGGAAAATGTCGCGGCGCTGTTCGGGTGTAACATGGTGTACATACAGGTGAAATGCACTGCGCCGCTCAGTACTAAAATAACGGGGCAAGCGTTCAGGGGACAATGTTTCGAAGTAACGACGGGCAATCTCGCCACGTTTGGCTATCCAGTTCTCCAGATTCTCCATCTGGCTCAACCCCAACGCGGCCTGGATATCGGTCATCCGGTAGTTGAAACCCAGCATCTGCTGCTCGTAGTACCAAGGGCCGTCCGGTTCGTTGATAAAGTCTTCCGGTTCCCGGGTGATGCCGTGGCTGCGCAGCAGGCGCATGGTCTTGGCAAGTGCTGGGTCGTTGGTCATCGCCATGCCCCCTTCGCCGGTGGTGATGATCTTTACCGGATGAAAGCTGAAGACGGTGATGTCGCTGTAGCGGCCGTTGCCGGTGGGTTCACCGTGATAGCGGGCACCGAGGGCGTGGCAGGCGTCTTCGATGATGCGAAAGCCATACTCTTGCCCCAGGCGATGGAGCTCCTGCATATCGCAGGGTAGGCCCGCGAAGTGTACCGGGATCACTACCTTGGGCAGCTTTCCTTCCCGTTTCGCAATAACCAGTTTTCGTTCCAACTCTACTGCACACATATTGCCGGTATCTGGCTCAATATCGACAAAATCGACTTGTGCACCGCAATAGAGAGCACAGTTTGCGGAAGCCACAAAGCTGATAGGGGATGTCCAGACCCAATCCCCTGGGCCGACGCCTAGCGCCAGACAGGCGATATGGAGTGCTGCTGTGCCCGAATTGACCGCCACCCCAAATTGCGCGCCACAATAATCAGCAACCGCTTGCTCGAATCGAGGTACCACAGGCCCTTGGGTCAAAAAATCGGATTTGAGTACTTCCACTACAGCATCGATATCTGCCTGGCTGATAGATTGACGGCCATACGGGATCATTCCGACACCCCTTTCTCATTCATTTTCTGCAGTTGTTCTATGGTGAAAAAATCAGGGTTGCTTCGGGAGTTGTATTCAAATCCTTGCTCCACCATCTTCCCTTTCTCGCCCGCGGCCGTCTTGGAAAAATCGTTGTTACGATTATTGAAGTTAATGGTCGGGCCGATCACAAAGAACTCATCGAATTCGAAAGTGTGATAGGAGTCATCGGCAGGACACATCACTTCATGGAGTTTTTCTCCCGGGCGGATACCGATGAGCTTGTGTGGCAGATGCGGTGCCATTGCACTGGCGAGATCCGTAATTCGGACGGATGGCAATTTGGGAACAAAAATCTCCCCCCCTTTCATGCGGCCGAAATTATCCAACACGAAATCTACCCCTTGCTGCAAGGTGATCCAGAAGCGAGTCATCTCTTCATGGGTGATAGGTAACGCATCTGCGCCCTGGTCAATCAGCTTTTGGAAGAAGGGGACAACGGAGCCACGGGAGCCGACTACGTTGCCGTAACGGACCACGGCAAAGCGGGTGGGATCTTGACCGGCAATGTTATTGGCCGCGACGAACAGTTTGTCTGATGCCAGCTTGGTGGCGCCGTAGAGGTTGATTGGGTTCGCGGCTTTGTCGGTAGAGAGGGCAATGACCTTTTTGACTTGATTGAGCAATGCTGCCTGGATGACGTTCTCGGCACCATGGATATTGGTTTTGATGCACTCCATCGGATTGTATTCAGCGGCTGGCACTTGTTTGAGTGCCGCAGCATGCACCACATAATCCACACCACGCATCGCCATGGTGAGCCGATTGGCATCTCTTACATCACCAATGAAGTAGCGCATGCAGGGGTCATTGAATTCTTGCTGCATCTCGAACTGTTTCAGTTCGTCTCGAGAGTAGATGATGAGCCGCTTCGGTTTATAACGTTCCAGTACTGTTTTGACCAGTCGTTGGCCAAACGAGCCGGTGCCACCTGTGATCAGTAGCGTTTTATCGTTGAACATTGTGGGCATCTCGTCATAAAAACAGTAGATGAATCATATGCTAGCAAATAAAGCGCCAGCTTTTTGCGCAAAGAGTGTGATCCATTCATAAAAACAGTTTTAAAGCTGGATTACCAGCCCCTGCTGATTTGAAATGGTCAGGATGAGGCCGATTGTTCTCGGCGTTTTATGGCGCGGCATACCTGCTCCACCGCATTGAGCGCTCTCGGGGTGAAACGAAGTAGCTCATCCGGGTTGACGAGCATCAGTTGGTGCTGTTTTACCGCATCAAGACTTGGCCACTGCTGCCAATGGCTCAGGGCGTCAGGATCTTGACTCCCGGCCAGGATGAGTGCCGGGTTGGCCCTGATGACCTGTTCTATGTTCACTTGAGGGTAGGGCGTTCTGGCGCTGGCCATGATGTTGATCCCCCCGCAGAGTTCGATGGCCTGAGCGGCCCAGGCATTGCCGCTGACACTGGTGAGTGGTGGGTTCCAGAGTTGATAGAACACCTTGATGCCGCTTGGCTGGCCATAACGCTGCTGCAGGTCATGCAAGCGTATCAGATAGCGATCGGCGGCCTCGTTGGCGCTCTTCTCTACGCCAAGCACTTTGCCCAGCGCCCGCATTTCGCTAGCCAGCGAGGCAAAATTGGTGGGCTCTGAGTAGAAAACCGGGATCCCGAGTTGCTCCAGCGGTGCCAGCATCCGTGACTGCGCCGAGCGCCAGCCCAAAATCAGATCAGGCTTTTGTGCCAGCAGTGCCTCGATATTAATGCTGCGATAATTCGCCACTTTGGGCTTGGTCTTCACTTCGACGGGATAGTCAGAGGCATCGTCGATAGCCACCAGTTTGTCACCGGCGCCGATCTCGTAGAGCAGTTCGGTAAGATGGGGGATCACACTTATCACCCGAGCCGGTGGTGCTGCCTGCAGAGTACAGGGGAGCCAGATCAGCAGCAGTAGCCATTTAGCCATGCAGCTGCTCCATAAGTGTGATGATCAGCGCCAGCATCAGCCAACCCCAGCCACACCCTTGCAAAATGTTGAGCACCTTGCGTGAAGTCTCGTTATTTGGCTCATCACCACTGCCGATGACTGGCCAGCGCTGGAGGGACCCCTGATAGTAGCGAGGGCCACCAAGACGGATCCGGCACTTATCGGCGAGCAGCGTGAGTAGCATTCCCATTGCGGGATAGGGCCAGAGCACACCGTTTCGCAACAACGGTATTGCCTGCTTGAGGCGGCTTACCAGTAGTGGCAACCCCAGCAGCAAAATAACGGGGGCATTGAGCCCCTGATAGAGGGCGCTGGCGGCGCGACCAAAGTGGTCGAAGACAGGATTTTTGCGACTCCAGCTCTGGTTCATCAGTTGCACCAGCCGCCAGAGCAGGGCGCCTTGTACGCCTGCGAGAGCAAAGCCCAGCAGCGGGCCCGCCCACTGGCCGACCAGACGCAGGGCGCAGCTCTCAGTCACCGCCTTGGCGAGCCCCATGGCCGAGAGTTTGCCGGTCTCCCGCTTGAGCCAAGGGGCAGACTGCAATCGGGCCAGCGGCAGAGTCTCCTGCGTGGCGAGCGTTTTGATGGTGCTCGCCAGCTCGCGTAGCGGGCGCGACTCGAGCATCAGCAGCAGGAACAGCATATCGAAGAGCGGCTCGCTCAAGGCCAGATTGCGCAGCGACCAGAGTCCGGCTGCGCAGGGAACCCAGACCACCAGCATTGCCAACATGCCAGCTTGCAGTTGCTGGCGTGGTGTACCATCGGCTCGGTGCACCTTGTGACCCAGCCGGGTCAGTAGGGGGGTGATGGCCGACAGCCGCAGATGGGATGGCCACGGGATCACCGCCTCCAGCAGGGCTGCCCCCACCAGAATGACCGCCGTCGTCGAGAGGAGGACGTCGGCCATCAAATCAAGCGAGCCGGTCTCGATCACAGCTTGCCGAGCATCTTGATGATCACTTCGGCGGAGTGCTTGCCCGCTACCTCGATAAAGGCATCGAAGGATTCAACCTGTTCCTTGCCAGCGATGTCGGACATGGCGCGTACCACCAGATAGGGCACTTTGAACATGTGGCACACCTGACCGATAGCGGCACCTTCCATCTCGACTGCCAGCATTTGCGGGAAGTCGGCGCGAGCCTTGGCGATGGCGTCCGGTTTGCACATGAACTGATCGCCAGTGCAGATAAGGCCGACCCTGGTCTGGTGCTTGCCCTGCTCGGCGATGCAATCCTGAGCAACCGCGATGAGCTTCTCGTCGCAGGGGAAGGCGGCAGGTTGCTGCGCCATCTGACCCATTTCGTAACCAAAGGCGGTCACGTCGACATCGTGGAAGCGCATCTCGCTGGCGATCACCACGTCACCGATGTGCAGGTCCTGGGCAAAGCCGCCCGCTGAGCCGGTATTGATGACGCAGTCGGGGGCGAATTTTTCCAGCAACAGGCTGGTTGCCACGCTGGCGGCGACTTTACCGATGCCGGAGCGGGTCAGGATCACCTCTTTGCCTGCCAGCATTCCCTGATAGAACTCGCAGCCGCCCAGTTGCAGGGTGGTGGGGTTGCTCATCTGGCTGCGCAGCAGGGCTACTTCTTGCTCCATGGCGCCGATAATACCTACTTTCATTGCTGACCTCGTCTTGCTAGCCGTGTGGCTGAATTTAAGTTGCTGTAGATCATAACAAAAGATGGCGTCGGCGCCGAGAGGCACAAGCGAAAGGGGGAGATGAAATGCGGCGCTCCATATGGGAGCGCCGCTAGAGATTACAAAGCAAGGGCAAGAAGGGGGGAGGTGCTTTTAGCCGAGGGCGGTATCCAGAGTCATCATCAGGGCAAAGCCTGCCATCAGGCCAAGGGTGGCATAGGTCTGATGACCGTTGCGGTGGGTCTCCGGGATCACCTCGTGCGAGACCACAAACAGCATGGCACCGGCGGCGAGTCCAAGTCCTATCGGGTAGGCGATGGCCATCCCGCTGGAGAGGCCGACCCCGAGCAGGGCGCCAACCGGTTCGAGCAGACCGCTTGCGATGGCAACCAGCACCGCCACCGAGGGGCGAAAACCGGCGGCGCACATGGCCAGCGCCACTGCCAGTCCTTCAGGGATATCTTGCAGTGCGATGGCGGTGGTAAGCGGCAGCCCCACCGACATATCCCCCTGCGAGAAGCTCACCCCGATGGCCATCCCTTCTGGCAGGTTGTGCAGGGCGATAGCAAAGACGAACAACCAGACCCGGGAGCACTGCTCGTGGCCGGGGCCGCAGGGGCCGGTCTTGTCGTGCTCGTGCGGGGTGAATTGATCCAGCCCCAGCATCAACAGTACCCCGAGGGTCATGCCGACCACCACCACGGCGGCGGCGCTAAAGCCGTTGCCGGTGATCCCTTCGGCGGCTTCCAGCCCAGGCAGCAGCAGGGAAAAGGCACTGGCTGCCAGCATCATGCCGGCGGCAAAGCCCAGCATGGTGTCCTCCACCTTTTGCGGTACCGAGCGCAGGAACAGGGCGGGCAGGGCGCCGATGGCGGTGGCGGCAAAGCCGGCGGCCCCCCCGATCAGGCCGTAGCGCACGCCGCTGGTCACTTCGCCGGTCGCCAGCATGATCAGGCTCTGCAGCAACATGAGCAACACCGCGACCAGCGCGATAAAGAGGCCGAGTGCAGTGAGTGGGCGGCTCTGCATCTGGCTGCGCAGTTGCTGTGCCCAGGATAACGGGGGGAGGGCAGAGATATGGTCCATGGCATGACCTCGGGGTGTGCAAAGTGGATGGAGGCATTACATCGGCTTGGCAGCCCCTTGTCCATGCCCGCAAGGCGATTGCGGTTATCGGAAAGGCGGGGAAGACGTTTATCCAAGCAATATGGGGAGTCTGACCGGTAGCCAAAGGCCGGCTGCGAGAGGGTGTGTCTGAAAATGGTTGAACTGGGTGTTGAGTGGCAAGTGGGGATGCATCGCCATGCTTTTAAACAGGGTGCAGATGTCTGTCTTGATGTTCGGATGACAGAAACAAAAAAACCGGCTGGCGCCGGTTTTTTTATTTTGGTGAATGCTGGGAAGCTGGCTTATTTGGCCAGAGATTCCGGCAGCTCTTCACGGATCTTGCCGAGCATCTCTTTCAGAACGCGCGGGTTGGCAACCACGATGTTGCCGGAGTTTTCGTAGTTGTGACCACCTACGAAATCGGTGACGATGGCGCCAGCTTCTTTGGCCAGCAGTTCACCGGCAGCGGTGTCCCACGGCTTCAGGCCGATTTCCCAGAAACCGTCGACGCGACCGGCAGCCACATAGGCCAGATCCAGCGCGGCAGAGCCGGAGCGACGGATGTCGGCACATTCGATGAACATGCTCTGGAACATCTTCAGGTACGGCTCGATGTGGTGCTTCTGCTTGAACGGGAAGCCGGTTGCCAGCACGGTGCCTGCCAGCTCTTTGGCTTTGCCGACACGGATGCGGTAGCCGTTCAGCTGGGCGCCGCTACCACGGGTAGCAGTAAACAGCTCGTCACGGATGGGATCGTAAACAACGGCTTGTTCGGTTTTGCCTTTCACGCGCAGGGCGACGGAAACGGCAAAGTGCGGAATGCCTTTGACAAGGTTGGTTGTGCCATCCAGCGGGTCAATGATCCATTGGTAGTCCGGATTGGTACCGGCAATCTCACCAGACTCTTCAGCAACAATGCTGTGTTCCGGGTAAGATTTTTTGATGGTGTGAATGATGGCCGCTTCGGCTTCACGGTCAACGTTGGTCACGAAGTCATTGCTGCCTTTTTGGATAGCCTCAATGTTCTCGGGCTGGGAGAAGGCTTTTACTACAACTTGACCGGCGTTGCGCGCAGCGCGCACGGCGATATTCAGCATCGGATGCATAGGTTCACCACTGGATGTTAAAGAACGGGGGATAAAAGGACGCGGTATGATACCAGTATTTTATGCGATGGCAACTGTTATCCCTCTACGACCAATTGATTAAGATTGCTTGATTTGACGGCTCCAATATAGACCAGATCTGCGCTAGTCTTATTCCAGCAGCCGGATACAGGCTGTCATGAGCATAGGGATATGAGCCATGAATTTGTCATTAGTGAGTCAAAACGTATCAGCTGCCAGCGAGGGATTGCTGGCCATTTTGCGGTCATCACCCGAGTATGGTGATCACTTTGCCCATATCGCCGTGACCCCTCTTGCCCAGTGGCAACCGGCCAAGACGGAGGCGGCGATCCTGTTGATCGACAGCGACACTCCCTGGCAGGATGCCGGATTTACCCGAGGGGAGGACGAGGCGATTGGATTGCCGGTCTTGCCTCTGCTGATCCGCAAGGGGGACAAGGAGCTGACGGTCTGCGGGCCGGATGTGCGTGACCCCCGTTTCTATTTTGTCTCCAATGGTATCGTGCTGGATGAGTCTGATCTGGCCGAGCCCGCCTGCAGCCAGGTGCTGCTGCGCAAGCTGGAGTCCTATTTCCCGCTGCTCTCTCGTCTGATCCTGCTGCGCCAGCGCAAGCCGGTCGCCATGCTTAACTAGTACTCACTCTTGTCTGAGCGCACCAGCGGCGCACCGCGTTCCCTCTTAGGTTCGCGGTGCGCCGCTTTTTAATGGTCGGGCACCGGCCATTTGTTGCAAGATGAGGTGGCTGTGGTGTTGTATGTTGCTCACACCGAGCCATCAGACTATGACCAACAAGGAGTGAATCATGATCGACTTTTATACTGCCGCGACCCCCAACGGTTTCAAGGTGGCGATTGCGCTCGAGGAGCTGGGGTTGCCTTATCGGGTCATCCCCCTCGATTTGTCGGCGCTGGAGCAGAAGAAGCCCGAATTTCTGGCAATCAATCCCAATGGCCGCATTCCGGCGATCGTCGATCGGGACAATGACGATTTCGCCGTGTTTGAGTCGGGCGCCATCCTCATCTATCTGGCGGAGAAAGCAGGCCGGTTGCTGCCTGCAGATCCCAAGCGTCGCTCTCAGGCCATCCAGTGGCTGATGTTCCAGATGGGTGGCGTGGGCCCCATGATGGGGCAGGCCAATGTCTTCTACCGCTACTTCCCCGAGAAGATCCCCGCGGCCATCGAACGTTACCAGAAAGAGGGGCGCCGTCTGTTCGAGGTGCTCGACAGCCATCTGGCCCACCATGAATATCTGGCGGATGAGTACAGCATCGCCGATATAGCTACCTGGCCCTGGGTGCGCATTTATGACTGGAGCGGAATCTCCATCGAAGGACTGCCTCATTTGCAGCGTTGGATGGATCAGCTGGCAGCACGTCCCGCTTGCCAGAAAGGGATCACCATACCGCCGCGCAAGGAGCAGCCGGATGAGCTGATCAAGCAGGCACAGCAGATGGTAACACGTTGATTATCAACAACTGACGGGGTGAAAAACCCCGTAATATTAGAAAAACTAAGGCAAGCCGATTATAAAGATTCGTTCGTTTTTTGTGAGCTGAATCACTATGATGCCCACATACCACCAAGCGTCCTGTGCGGTGGTTTGGCGGGTTCCCCGCCTACTGTTTCCAACACTGTTTTTTGATTGCATCACAGCTTCTGTGATCAGATTCCTCTGGACCATTTTGAGCCGGAGGGGTGGCCGCATTTTTTCGATTTTTTGGGACTGATATGGATCGGCACAGTTTTTATCCGTTGTTTTTATTGACCATTTTGATGGTCGCTGTGGGCCAGATGACCCAGACCCTTTATGTTCCCTCCATTCCTATGATGGCGGGAGATTTCAATGTGGCCTCGGGCCAGTTGCAGGCGGTGATGGCCTGTTACCTGATCCCCTATGGCCTCTCCCAGTTTGTCTACGGACCGCTGTCGGATCGCATCGGTCGTCGTCCGGTGCTGATCGTCGGCATGATGGTGTTTCTGGTGGGGACCCTGATCATCCAGCTCATTCCGCACTTCACCGCACTGCTGGTGGGTAGCTTTGTCCAAGGGTTGGGGACCGGTTCCGGTGGTGCCATGAGCCGTACCGTGATGCGCGATCGCTATAACGGCGCCGAGCTCAACCGTGCCAACAGTCTGGTGAGCATGGGGGTGATCTTCTCCCCGCTGCTGGCGCCGGTGCTGGGTGGCTGGTTGACCGAGCTGTTCAACTGGCGTGCCGGTTACTGGTTCCTGTTCGGTTTTGGCGCCGTAGCGACCCTGGCGATCATGGCCTGGTTTGGTGAAACCCTGCCTGCTGCTGCCCGCCAGCCGCTGCGCGTGGGCGCTGCCTATCGCCATGTGCTGGGCAACTCCAAGTTTCAGGGCAACCTGCTCTGCCTGATGGCGACCTTTGCGGGACTGGCGGTATTTGAAGCGGCGGCCGGGGTGCTGCTGGGCGATGTGCTCAAGCTCAGTGCCCGTACCGTGAGCGTGCTGTTTGTGTTGCCACTGCCTGGCTATCTGTTCGGTGCCTGGCTCTCTGCCAAGCTGAGTTTCCGTCTGAGCCAGGGCAAGCTGATGCGACTTGGTATCGTCTTCCTGGCGCTCGGTTCTCTGATCATTCTGGTGCCGGGGCTGTTCGGCGTGGTGAGTGCTGCCTCGCTGGTAGGTGGCGCCGCGGTTTACTTCATCGGTAGCGGCATCCTCTATCCGACCGCCACGTCCTGTGCCATCGAGCCCTTCCCGGGCCAGGCGGGGACTGCCGGTGCCATTCTTGGCGGTATGCAGAATCTGGGGGCGGGTGTGGTGACCTTGCTGGCCGCCGGTTTTCCGATGACTGGCCAAGTGACCCTGGGGGCCATCATGACGCTGATGGTGCTGATCGTGGCGCTGAGCTTTGTCTGGCTGCGCCACCACGGTTCCCCCCACGAGCAGATGGCCATCTAACTCTGTGGTCTATCCTGCAAAAAACGCAGCCCGCCTTTTGGCGGGCTTCGTCGTTATGGTTGCTGGTTGGTGGAGGCTTCCTCCGCCACCAGATCGAGAAAGGCTCGCATGGCGGGGGTGATACTCTGCTGGCGAGTCAGAAAGACGGTGGTTCCTGCATCGAACGGCTCGAGGGGCTGGCAGACGAGATCGGAGAGCTGGCTGGCGGAGCTGGCGAGCCCGGCACTGACGATGGCCCAGCCCAGCTGGTGGCGCACCGCACTCACCAGATGGAACAGGGAGTCGGTTTCCAGCACTACGTTGAGCGAGATCCCCGCCCGCTCGGCGGCAAGATCCAGATAGTTGCGAAATTGCATGGTACGGCTCGGCAATACCAGCGGCTGTTGTTGCAGGTTGGCGAGGGTCATGGGGATATCGGAGGGAATAGGTGTTGCTGCGCTGCGGTGCATCAGCACGGCCATCCGGTTGTGCCCCTGCGGATAGACATGAAAGGTGCGTTTGTCGGGCTCGCCGGAGGGGATATCAAACCCCAGCCCGATATCGCACTGATGCAGCGCCAGCTGTGACAGCAGGGCCTCGTTGCTCAGCACCGACAGACGGATGACGATATCGGGGTAGCGCTGCTTGCAGCGGGCGATCAACGGCATGATGTCGATATTGGATTGCGGCACTATGCCGATGCGCAAGGTGCCTGAGAGCTCGCCATGAAACAGCGCCAGCTCCTGCTTGAGCGCCTCCTGCTCCAGCAGCATCCGCTCGGCATACTGGCGCACCAGCTCCCCCGCCTCGGTCAGGGCGACAAACTGGCTGGTGCGCAGCACCAGATCGGTGCCGAGGTTTTTCTCCAGCGCCGTGATGCTGGCTGACAGGGTGGGTTGGGTGATATGGCAGGCTTTGGCCGCCTTGGCAAAATGCTGATGTTTGGCCAGTTCGTGAAAGTAGTGCAGCTGCTTGATGTTCATGACGGTGTTGCGAAGCGTCAGGCGGGGTGGTGGTTAAAATTAATCAATTAAAAATTGACCGTCAATAGAGTGATTCTATTAAGAGATAGATTTAATTCATTGGTTTTGCGTCGCTTGGCTCTTTAAACTTGAATGCAGATTGCATTTTTAGGCCAACCTTCCATGCCTGCAGCCAGCCCTGCCGTTATCCACCACGCCTTGCCCTCGCTGGGTCATCGGGTGGAGGAGGTGACAGTTTCCATCAATATCAATGGCACCAACCATGCGGTGATGATGGCGACCCCGCATGATCTCGATGATTTTGCCGTTGGATTTCTGTTCTGCGAGTCGATCATCGGGCACAACTACGATGTGCACGATATCCGGATATCCCCCGCTGAACATGGCTTGGTGCTGGATGTTAACATCGCCAACCGTTGTCTGGCATCGCCCAACCAGCTGGCGGTCAGGCTGGCCCTCAAATACAACCTCAACGTTGTTCATATTCCCAAGTTTGATGCACCGGTCAGCTACTCCAGCTATCGCCCGGCGGATCCTATCGGAGAGTGTCATGAGTCATATTGAAAAGCCTGCCAAAGCAGGCGGTTTTTCGTCCCTGCAATCCACCATGAAGCAGGTGTTGCGTAGCCAGAAGACCCGCCAGAACATCAAGAATCTGCTGCGGGTCAACCAGACCGATGGCTTCGATTGCCCGGGTTGCGCCTGGGGTGACAATGATCACGGCGCCTTCCAGTTCTGCGAAAACGGCGCCAAGGCGGTGGCATGGGAGTCGACCGGCAAGATGGTGGGCGCCGATTTCTTTGCGGCTCACTCGGTGCGCCAGCTGGCCAACCAGAGCGACTACTGGCTGGAGTATCAGGGACGCCTGACTGAGCCGATGCGCTACAACCCGGTGACCGATCACTATGAGCCGGTAAGTTGGGACGACGCTTTTTCGCTGATCGCCGACACCCTCAAGGGACTTGATAGCCCCGATGAGGTGGAGTTCTACACCTCGGGGCGCGCCAGCAACGAGGCTTCTTATCTTTATCAGCTGTTTGGTCGCCTGTTTGGCACCAACAATTTCCCCGACTGCTCCAACATGTGCCATGAGGCGAGCGGGGTAGCGCTGATCCAGTCGGTCGGCATTGGCAAGGGGACTGTGGTGCTGGATGACTTCGACAAGGCCGATGCTGTGTTCGTCTATGGCCAGAACCCGGGTACCAATCATCCGCGGATGATGAATGCCCTGCGTCAGGCGGCGCGCGGCGGCTGCAAGATTGTCAGCTTCAACAACTTGAAAGAGGTGGCGCTGGAGCGCTTCGCCAGCCCGCAGAGTCCGCTTGAGCTGCTGACCCCGGCGGCCACCACCATCAGCCATCAATACCTGACGCCAAAACTGGGTGGCGACATGGCCGCCATGCGCGGTATGGCCAAGTACATGCTGGAAGAGGCGCCAGAGGTGGTGGATCGCGACTTCATCGCCCGCCATACCCGCCACTTTGCCGAGTACGAGGCGCAGGTACGCGCCACCGGCTGGGCCGAGATCGAGCGACAATCCGGTTTGACCCGCGCCGACATCGTGCAGGCCGCCCGGGTATTTGCCGCCAGCCAGCGCATCATCAGTTGCTGGGCCATGGGGGTGACCCAGCATCTGCACTCGGTCGATACCATCCGTGAAATCGTCAACCTGCACCTGATGCGTGGCCAGATTGGCAAGCCGGGGGCGGGACTCTGTCCGGTACGGGGCCACAGCAACGTGCAGGGCAACCGCACCATGGGGATCAACGAAAAGCCCACTGCCGCCTTTATCGACCGGCTCGAACGTCACCTGCAGGTAAGCCTGCCACGGGCTCGTGGCCACAATGTTTACGAAGCGCTCAAGGCGCTGGACGAGGGCAAGAGCAAGGTGCTCATCTGCCTGGGTGGCAACCTGGCGGCAGCGGCGCCCGATACCGACTTCACCTACGGGGCGATGAAAAAGGCCGAGCTCAACGTGCAGATCAGCACCAAGCTTAACCGCAGCCATCTGCAGGTGGGCAAGGCGGCGCTGATCCTGCCCTGTCTCGGTCGCACCGAGCTCGATATCCAGCGCACCGGCAGCCAGAAGATCACGGTGGAGGACACCTTCAGCATGGTGCATGCCTCGACCGGCGCGGCCGAGCCGGTGTCGCCGCTCTGCCTCTCCGAGACTGATATTGTGGCACGGATGGCTCATGCTACCGTGGGCAGCGAGCGGGTCGACTGGCTCGCTCTGCGCGATGACTACGCGCTTATCCGCAATCTCATCGAGCAGACCATCGCTGGTTTCACCGATTTTAACGCCCGCATCCAGCAGCCGTGCGGTTTTCATCTCGATAACTCCGCGGCGCTGCTGACCTGGAATACTGCCAGCGGCCAGGCCGAGTTTCGCGCCAGTACCCTGCCGCACTCGGTGCTGCCGGAGTGTACCCGCCATGCCGAGCAGATGAGCAATCAGCCGGTGTTGTTGCTGCAGAGCCTGCGCTCTCACGATCAGTACAACACCACTATCTACGGCATGGACGATCGCTATCGCGGCATCAAGGGCCAGCGTATGGTGGTCTTCATGAACGAAGCAGATGCCCGTCGCCTCGGTTTTGCCGAAGGGGACAAGGTCGATATGGCTGCCATCTGCAACGACGGTCGCGAGCGTATCGTGACCGGCTTTAGCGTGGTGATTTATGACATTCCGCAGGGCAACATCGCGGCTTATTATCCCGAGACCAACCCGCTGGTGCCCATCGACAGTATCGGGGCCGGGTCGTTTACCCCCACCTCCAAGTCGATCCCGGTGCTGGTGACCGCAACCCGTCAGCAGGCACATCTGCTGCTGGTCAAATAAGCAGGTAACACGCGGCTGGCTGCATTTATGCGGTCAGTCCTGTGAGAGCCTTGATGCCTCGGGTGAGCTTTTCATCCGGGGCATTTTTTCAGGTCTGCAAGGGACAGGGGAGCGGCTGGCGTGATCATCAGACAAAGAAAAAGCCCGTCACGCAGGTGACGGGCTTTTGCTGTTGGTACCCCGAGATGCCGTTGCCGGTTTGGGCCCTTGAACCGTAGGTTCAAGGCGGGAATCGAATCTGACCGCAGGCTTCTCGGTCGTGCCGAGCATGCGCAATAGCCAGAAGGCCGATCCCCTGTTGGGTATGATTATCGGCTCGGGGACTTGAACCGGCTGACAAACATCCCAGGGAATTTTAAAACGGTTTGCGATTAGGGCTGTTGCCCCTCTTCGCTGGAATCACCATATTGTCCGTGCTCGATCAGGGCCGCTTCGATGGTGCGCTGCAGCATCTTGATCCGCTTGTCCATAGTCTCAGAGTATTGGTGGTTCTTCTCTTTTTCAAGGCAGAGCTCATGACAGAAATTGAGCGCTGCCATGATCGCCAATTGCTCGTTGCTGGAGACTTTGGAGCGTTGACGCAGGTCGATCAACTTGTCGGTCAGCTGCTCGGCGGCCTGGCGCAGGGCATCCTGCTGTCCCAAAGGACAGGATACCTTGTAGGGACGTCCCAAAATGACGATTTCTACGGCCTCTGTGCTCATGCCTTCCTCAATACGGCGGAGCTGATTTCCGCCTTTATCCACGTGGACAACTGGGCGGGACTATATAGCGCAGATGCATAAGTTTCAAGGCCTTGCTGGCTCTGGAAGAGGGAGAATGCTAGGATCCTGACCATTAATTCTGCAAATTTGACTGAACTTTGAGCGGATCCTCGATGAGCAAAACGAACCCCCTTAAATATGCGGCAGTGGCCGACATCATGGAACAGCATGAGCTGATGGCCAGCGCAGTAGAGGCCCATGGTGTGATCTGCGGTCTGGTGTGCGGTGGCGTAGCACTGGATGAGAAGAGCTGGCTGCCCCATTTCAACGATCTGGTGAACGACGGTTTCGGCCTGCCGGCCCCGGTGCGCCAGGTGATGACCGATCTTTATCACAATGTGGTCGAGAGCCTGATGGCCCAGAAGGGCGTCGAGCTGTTGCTGCCAAGCGATGATGCTCCCCTTGATGAGCGCATCGATTCGCTGGTGGACTGGTCACAGGCGTTTCTGGCCGGTTTCGGCGTGGTGCAGCAGGAGCTCTCTCGTGCGTCGGAAGAGCTGCAGGAGATGATCCAGGATATCGCCAGCATCACTCAGGTCTCTGCCGAGTTCGATCAGGAAGATGACGAGAACGAAGCCTCCTTCCTGGTGCTCTACGAACACGTCAAACTGGGGGTCATGATGGCCTTCGAAGAGTTTGGCAAGCGCCCCGATACCCCGAGCGCGCCGCCGACCCTTCACTGACGAGGTGGCCGCTGTGGCCATAACTGATCTGCAAGAGCGCCTGATGGCGCTCTTTTTTATGCTCTTGTTGTGGCTAACCCTGTGAGGCGCAACCGGTTTTTTGCCGCTGACCTCGCATGCTGCCAGCGGCTTTGTGGTAGCATGAGGCCACCATTTTCCCTTATTCCTCTCTGCTTATGTCTCAATCTGATGTGCGACCGGTCGATGTCATCCTGGTCGGCGGTGGAATGAGTGGCGCCGTGCTGGCGCTCTCGCTGGCGGCCCTGCTTCGATCCGATGGCTCCCCCCTCGAGATCCTGCTGCTGGAGGCGAGCGTCCCCGAACAGCACACCCATACAGGATTTGACGCCCGCGCCATTGCGCTCTCGGCCGGTACTTGTGATGCGCTGTTGCGGCGCGGACTCTGGCCGCTGTTTGCCCCCCATTGCGCCCCCATTACCCATATTCATGTCTCGGATCGGGGCCACTGCGGTCAGGCTCGCCTGTCGGCCGCCGAATACGGTCTGCCTGCGCTGGGTCAGGTGATTGAGCTTGCTGCCATCGGTCGCGAGCTGCAACAGGCGATGGCGGCCGCCACCAATATTCGGGTCTGTTGTCCGGCCCGGGTGCGCGAGATAGAACCGGATGAGGAGAAGGTGACCCTCACCCTCGAGGGTGGTGAACAGATTGAGACCCGCTTGCTGGTGGCGGCCGACGGGGGCAATTCGTTTGTGCGGCAGCACTTCAAGTTGCCGGTGACCCGCCATGACTTTGAGCAGCACGCCATCATTGCCACCGTCAAAACGGCGCAAGACCCAGAAGGACGAGCCTTCGAGCGCTTTACCGAAGGGGGGCCGCTGGCGCTGCTGCCGATGCAGGAAGGGCTCTCCTCGCTGGTGTGGAGTGTCGGGCAGCATGAGGTGGATGAGCTGATGGCCCTCGATGAGGCGGCGTTTCTTGCCCGTCTGCAGCAGGCCTTTGGCTGGCGGCTCGGCCGCTTCGAGCGATGCGGCGTGCGTAACGTCTATCCGCTGATCCTGACCGCCTGCGACTACCCGCTGGCCCAGCGTACCGTGCTGGTGGGCAATGCCGCCCACGCCCTGCACCCCATCGCCGGGCAGGGCTTCAACCTCGGCATGCGGGATCTCGACCTGCTCACCGGGGCGGTGGCCAAGGCGCTGGCAGAGGGGGAGGATATCGGCAGCTTCAAGGTGCTGAGTGGCTACTGGCAGCAGCGCCAGCGCGATCAGGCGCAGACCGTCTGGCTTACCTCCTCGCTGGCCCAGCTCTTTTCCAATGGTCACGATCCGCTGGTGGCGGGGCGCAATCTGGCACTCACCCTGATGGGGCGGCTCCCGTGCCTCAAGGCGCCGCTCGCCTCGCGCACTCTGGGCTTTGTCGCCGATGTGTGCGGCAACTAGCCAGCGTTTGTTGAGCGGGATCTGTTGACCGCCATTCGTTGCTCAAAACGTGTTGAACAAAGAGGCGATGCCCGCGGGCGTCCCCTCGCTGGCCAGCCGGTCAGCCCTGAAAGGATGAGATGATGCAGATGCAAAATGTGGATGTGGTGATTGTCGGTGGCGGCATGGTGGGGCTGGGGCTCGCTGCGGCCCTTAAACATAGCGCCCTCAAGGTGCTGGTGGTCGAGGGGCAATTGCCCGATCCGCAGCTGGGGGAGGTGGCCGACAACCGGGTCAGCGCCCTGAGCCTGGCCAGCCAGCAGATCCTGCGCCATGTTGGCGCCTGGGAGGGTATTGCAGCGCGCCGCCTGCAGCCCTACGACAAGATGGCTGTGTGGGAGCTGGATAGCTTCGGCCATATCGACTTCGATGCCGCCAGCCTGCGTCAGGCCAACCTCGGCCATATCGTCGAGAATCGGGTGATCCAGCTGGCGCTGCTCGACGCGATTGAGGGTGCCAGCAATATCCAGTTGCTGACCCCCGCCAGAGCCAAGAGTCTGCAGAGCGGCCCGGCGGGCGCCTTGCTGCTCCTTGAAGATGGTCAGGCCATCTCGGCCAAGCTGGTGGTGGCTGCCGATGGCGCCCACTCCTGGGTGCGCCGTCAGGCCGATATTCCGCTCACCAGCTGGGATTACGGTCACCACGCATTGGTGGCGACGGTGCGCTGTGCCGAGCCCCACGAGGCGGTGGCACGTCAGATCTTCACCCCGGATGGCCCGCTCGCCTTTTTGCCGCTGTGGCAAGAGAACCTCTGCTCCATCGTCTGGTCGCTGCCCGCTGCCCGCGCTGAGGCGCTCTGTGCTTGCGATGACGAGCAGTTCAATCGCCAGCTCACCGCCGCCTTCGATGTTCGGCTCGGTCTGTGCAAGGTGGAAGGGGCGCGCAGCGCCATTCCGCTCACCGCCCGCTATGCCCGCGACTTTGCCCGTGAGCGGCTGGTGCTGGTGGGAGATGCTGCCCATACCATCCACCCGTTGGCGGGGCAGGGGGTCAACCTCGGCCTGCTGGATGCCGCCGCGCTGGCCGAGCAGATTTTGCAGAATCATGCCGCGGGTGAGGATATCGGCCTGCTTGCCAACCTGCGCAGCTACGAGCGCTGGCGCAAGAGCGAAGCGGCCCGCATGCTGGCGGCAATGGAGGGGCTCAAGCGGCTGTTCAGCGGTGCCAACCCGCTCAAGAAGCTGGTACGGGGCGTGGGATTGCGGGCGGCCAACCTGCTGACCCCATTCAAGGAGGGGGTGATCCGCGCCGCCATGGGGCTGGAGGGTGAGTTGCCCGCGCTGGCCCGTCCTGACTGGGCTGTTGCGGCGACCAAGGGCAGTGCCACTCAGGCCAAGGGTGAAAAAAACTAATATTACTCGCTGTTTTTGGTAACAAAAGTAATCCGACAAGGCTGATGACCCGTTTTGGGTGTCAGCCTTTAATTTTGTTCTGGAGCGAAACGTTTTTCCGCAAATTGTGACGAAACGGTAAAAATCAACATTTAATCTCGCTTTGGTTGGCTTATGGCTGTTTTTATCACTGCATTTATCTTAGTGTCTGGAGTCAGTTTTACGGGAGGGGATTAGTTTTTTTTGAGCGGCGTGCTCGCCTGCTTGTCATATAATCCGCTCCGTTCAAGGAATCCCTCTTGCCTGGCAAGGGCAGGAGCGAGCACACACTCTGGGATCCGGTCGCTTTTTGCTGCGCGCAGTGCAGTCAGAGCGGTGGCGCGGGTCGCAAGGGTGGTCGCTAAAGCGAAAAGGCTTTTTGCTAAGGAAAGAATGCGATGATCCAGACTACTGTACTGCATCCCAAACACCTGGAAGCTGGCGCCAAGATGGTGGACTTCCACGGTTGGGAAATGCCCATCAACTACGGTTCCCAGCTGGAAGAGCACCACGCGGTGCGCAGCGATGCCGGTATGTTCGATGTCTCCCACATGACCATCGTCGATTTGACCGGCGAACGGGTCAACGCCTTTCTGCAACACCTGCTGGCCAACGACGTGGCCAAACTCACCGTTTCCGGCAAGGCCCTCTATAGCGGTATGCTCAACCCGGAAGGCGGCGTGATCGATGACCTCATCACCTATTACCTGACCGATACCTTCTATCGGCTGGTGGTCAACTCTGCCACTCGCGAGAAGGATCTGGCCTGGATCCGCCATCACGCCATCGATTTCGATGTCACCGTCACCGAGCGTCCGGAGCTGGCGATGATCGCGGTGCAGGGCCCCAACGCCAAGATCAAGGCAGCCGCCGTGCTGAGCGCGGCCCAGCGCACTGCCGTGGTGGGGATGAAGCCTTTCTTCGGCGTGCAGGCTGGCGATCTCTTTATCGCCACCACCGGCTACACCGGCGAGGATGGTTATGAAATCGTGGTGCCGCAAGAGAAAGCCTGCGATCTGTGGCAGGCGTTGCTGGACAACGGTGTGGCCCCCTGTGGTCTCGGTGCCCGCGATACTCTGCGCCTCGAAGCGGGGATGAACCTCTACGGTCAGGACATGGACGAGTCAGTCTCTCCGCTCGCCGCCAATATGGCCTGGACCATCGCCTGGGAGCCTGCCGCTCGCAACTTCATCGGCCGCGCTGTGCTGGAAGCACAGAAAGCAGCGGGCAATCAGCCCAAGCTGGTGGGTCTGGTGATGGAAGAGAGAGGGGTGCTGCGTGCCGGTATGCCGGTCACTTTCACTGCGGCAAACGGTGAGAAGCGGGAAGGTGTGATCACCTCCGGCTCTTTCTCTCCCACTCTGGGGTACAGTATTGCCCTGGCGCGGGTGCCCCGTGATATCGGTGAACTGGCCGAGGTGGAGATCCGCAAGAAGCTGGTCACCGTGAAAGTCACCAAGCCCGCTTTCGTCCGTAACGGCCAGAAGCTGGTTTAAGAGAATGTAGGGGAGGGCCGCGCCCTCCCTGCTGGTTTTCATATTCGTTTTTAAACGCGACTCAAAGATCAAAGGAAGCACAAATGAGCCATATCCCGAGCGAACTGAAATATGCCACTTCCCACGAGTGGATCCGTGTTGAAGCCAACGGCGAGGCCGTGGTCGGTATCACCGAGCACGCCCAGGAGCTGCTGGGTGACATGGTGTTTGTCGAGCTGCCGGAAGTGGGCAAGCAGGTCAGTGCCGGTGATGACTGCGCCGTGGCCGAGTCGGTCAAGGCGGCCTCCGACATCTACAGCCCGGTGAGCGGCGAGATCATTGCCGTCAACGAAGAGCTGGAAGGGAGCCCCGAGCTGGTCAACTCCGATCCTTACAGCGCTGGCTGGCTGTTCCGCATCAAGCTTGATGACGAGAGCGAGCTGGCCAACCTGCTGGATGCCGAAGGCTACCAGAACGTGGTGGACGAAGAGTAATACCCCGGGCCCTGCACCAACGTGCGGGGCCCTTTTGTATGACCGCCAGCCGGGCAAGTGCCAGCCGGTGGAAGGGTGAAATTGCCCGCGCCTGCCGTTTGCCTGCCTGGTCTTGCCAGGGGTAAGCGGGCCGGTACGCAACAAGGCGATCCCCTGTCGATGCTGCCGCAGCATCCGGTGCCGCGCCCTGTCTGCGGGACCCAGAACATGAGTGGAGTCGGTATCAGCCGACGATCAGGAACATCAGGTCTTGGTTATCAGGATTTCATACCAGGGCTTATTTAGCAGGAAATAGGGAAATGACCCAGTCACTGTTTGAACTCGAACAAAAAACCGATTTTGTCCGCCGCCATATCGGCCCGGGTGAGGAAGAGCTGCGCCAGCTGCTGGCGACCGTCGGGGCCGAAAGTCTGGACGATCTGATTGCCCAGACCGTGCCCGCCGCCATTCGCCTGCCGGGCCCGCTGGGGATCGGTGCGGGCATGACCGAAGTGGAGGCTCTGGCCAAGCTCAGGGGCTACGCCGCTCAGAACAAGATTGCCAAGAGCTATATCGGCATGGGTTATCACGATACCCATGTGCCCCACGTCATTTTGCGCAACGTGCTGGAAAACCCGGGTTGGTATACCGCCTACACCCCGTACCAGCCCGAGCTGGCGCAGGGCCGTCTCGAAGCCCTGCTCAACTTCCAGCAGCTGACGCTGGATCTCACCGGCATGGATCTGGCCAGTGCCTCCCTGCTGGATGAAGCGACCGCCGCCGCCGAGGCGATGGCGCTGGCCAAACGGATGGCCAAGTCCAAATCCAACCTTTTCTTCGTGGCCGATGATGTGCACCCGCAGGTGATTGACGTGGTCAAGGAGCGCGCAGTTCACTTTGGTTTCGACGTGGCGGTTGGCGCCGCGAGCGATGCGGTGAGCGAAGAGGTGTTCGGTGCCCTGTTCCAGTACCCCACCACCACAGGTGAGGTGAAAGATCTGCGTGCCCTGATTGCCGCCGTACAGGCCCAGAAAGGGCTGGCCTGCGTCAGCGCCGACCTGCTCTCGCTGATGCTGCTCAAATCCCCTGGCGAGCTGGGGGCCGACGTGGTGCTGGGCTCGGCCCAGCGCTTCGGCGTGCCCATGGGCTACGGTGGTCCCCATGCCGCTTTCTTTGCCACCCGCGATGCCTATAAGCGCTCCATGCCGGGCCGCATCATCGGTGTCTCCAAGGATGCCCGCGGCAAGGCCGCGCTGCGCATGGCGATGCAGACCCGCGAGCAGCATATCCGCCGTGAGAAGGCCAACTCTAACATCTGTACCGCTCAGGTGCTGCTAGCCAACATGGCGAGCTTCTACGCCGTTTACCACGGCCCGGTAGGACTGAAAACCATCGCCTCCCGCGTGCACCGTCTCACCACCATTCTGGCGCTCGGCCTCAAGGCTAAGGGCGTGGCCCTCAAGCACGCCAGCTGGTTCGATACCCTGACCGTGCAAACTGCTGACAAGGCGGCGCTGATTGCCAAAGCCGAAGGGCTCGGCATCAACCTGCGCGCCGATTTGGATGGCGCGGTAGGGGTGTCGCTCTCTGAAACCACCACCCGCGCTGATGTGGCCGAGCTGTTTGATCTCTTCCTCGGTCAAGGCCATGGACTGGATATCGAGGCACTCGACAAGGCGGCGCAGGCCCATCACGCCATCCCGCAGGATCTGCTGCGCACCGACGCCGTGCTGACCCACGAGGTGTTCAACAAGTACCACTCCGAAACCGAGATGCTGCGCTACATACACCGTCTCGAAGCCAAAGATCTGGCGCTCAACTACGCCATGATCTCCTTGGGCTCCTGCACCATGAAGCTCAATGCCACCGCCGAGATGATCCCGGTGACCTGGCCCGAGTTCGGCAAGTTGCACCCGTTTGCCCCGCTGGCCCAGGCCAAGGGCTATCAGCTGCTGCTGGCCGACCTTGAGAACTGGCTGGTAAAAGTGACCGGTTACGATGCGGTCTGCATGCAGCCCAACTCCGGGGCGCAGGGCGAGTACGCTGGTCTCTTGGCCATCAAGAAGTACCACGAATCCCGCGGTGAGGGGCATCGCGATATCTGCCTCATTCCGGCTTCTGCTCACGGCACCAACCCGGCCTCCGCCCAGATGGCGGGGCTCAAGGTGATCGTCACCGCCTGTGACAAGTCCGGCAACGTGGATCTCGAGGACCTGCGCGCCAAGGCCGCCGAGGCGGGGGATCAGCTCTCCTGTCTGATGGTGACCTACCCCTCCACCCACGGGGTGTATGAGGAGACCATCAAGGAGGTGTGCGACATCGTTCACCAGCACGGTGGTCAGGTCTATCTGGACGGCGCCAACATGAACGCCCAAGTGGGCCTCACATCACCGGGCTTTATCGGGGCGGACGTTTCCCACCTCAACCTGCACAAAACCTTCGCCATTCCTCACGGCGGTGGCGGCCCGGGCATGGGCCCCATCGGCGTGAAGAAGCATCTGGCGCCGTTCGTGGCCGGTCATGCCGTGGTCAAGACTGACAAGGAGAGCCGCAACAACGGCGCCGTGTCGGCCGCACCGTTCGGCTCGGCCAGCATCCTGCCCATCAGTTGGATGTATATCGCCATGCTGGGTGACGAGGGGCTGAAGAAATCCACTCAGGTGGCCATCCTCAACGCCAACTATCTGGCCAAGAAGCTCGGTGACTCCTTCCCGGTGCTCTACTCCGGTCGTAACGGTCGGGTGGCCCACGAGTGCATCCTGGATATCCGCCCGCTCAAAGAGGCGTCCGGCATCAGCGAGATGGATGTGGCCAAGCGCCTGATGGACTACGGCTTCCACGCGCCGACCATGAGCTTCCCGGTAGCGGGCACCCTGATGGTCGAACCGACCGAATCGGAATCCAAGCGTGAGCTGGATCGCTTCGTCGAGGCGATGACTTCCATCCGCGCCGAGATTGCCAAGGTGCAGGAGGGGCAGTGGAGCCTCACCGACAACCCGCTGGTGCATGCGCCGCACACTCAGGATGATGTGATGGATGCAGAGTGGTCCCGTGGCTACAGCCGTGCCGAAGCGGTCTTCCCATCCGAGGCTGTGCGCGCCGCCAAACTGTGGCCGTCGGTCAACCGCATCGATGACGTCTACGGCGATCGCAACCTGTTCTGCGCTTGTATCCCGACTGAGGATTACGCCAAGTAAACAGCTGGATGTTGAATCCATGACCAAAGGCCTTGTCTGGGACAAGGCCTTTTTTATGACAACGTGAAACTGCGCGCCCTGTTGTCACTTGGGGTTGTTTGGCTATGCGCGAGAGATGAGACGTAGAATCGTGGCCAACGGGGAATTGCACGTGTTGGAAGTGAACATGGCAGAGGTATCGGAATGAAGTTGAATGCAATTTTGTGGGATTATGACGGCACTTTGGTCAATTCGGTGCCGAAGAATATCGACATCACCAAGCAGATCCTGGCCGAGGTCGCCCCCCATTTGACCGGCGAGCATTTGCCGCGCTATCTGCGTAGCGAAGCGGACTATCACCATGCCAATCACGCCGCCAGGAACTGGCAGGCGCTCTATATGGATTACTACGGCCTGTCGCAGGACGAGATGGTGCAGGCTGGCAGTCTGTGGGCCAAGCATCAGGAGATGAACAAGACAGAGGTGCGTTTTTTTGCGGGGCTGGAGGCGGTGATTGGCCGTTTTTCGGCCATTCCCCACGGGATCTGTTCGCAAAATTCCCAAAAAAATATTCGCCGGGTGCTGGAGCAGCATGGGGTGAATAGCCAGTTCAAGGCCGTGGTTGGCTACGATGACGTGCCAGGACTGCAGCAAAAACCCCACCCCTTCGGCGGTATCAAATGTCTGGAAAGTATCTTTGGTACGTCCCGCTGCGAGTCACTGCTCTATATCGGCGATCATGAGGCGGATGTGCAGTTTGCCCGCAATTTGCAAGCTGCCTTGGGTGAGCAGACCCGGGTCATTTCGGTTGCCGTGGCTTATAGCCGAGCAGAACCGGAGACATGGCAACACCAACCAGACTATATCGCCCGTGACGTCGAGGATCTGCTCCCCATCATCGGGCAATATCTGTAAAGCCAGCCGCAGATTGCCGTACGGAATAGACAAAACGCCGATAAGTTGATCGGCGTTTTGTCTATGCGGAGCCTGATGGTTTCACCCCCGGCTGGTTTAGCACTTTGCCTGTTTAAAGATGGTGGCTTAAAACAGCAGTTGCGTCAGGTAGCCCATCAGGATCGCCATGCCGAGGATCACGGTAAGGAAGGCCACAATCATCGGGGTTCTGAACATCGATTTGAGCAGGATCACCTCGGTCAGGCTGGCTCCGGCACTGCCGATGATCAGCGCCATAACGGCGCCCATACCCATCCCTTTGCCCAGCAGTACCGACGCGAGCGGGATCACTGCTTCGGCACGGATATAGAGCGGGATCCCGACGATGGAGCTGAAGGGGATGGCCAGCGGGTTGTCGGCGCTGGCATGGGTGGCGATCCACTAGGCCGGAATAAAGCCGTAGATAAACGAGCCGATGAGCACCCCCAGCAGCAGGAAGGGCAATACCGCTTTGAACTGCTGCCAGGCATCGATGCGAGCCTTGAGCCAGGCGGTGGGGAGCTGTGGCGCATTGGTCAGGGTTGCAGTGCCATCGCTGCAGCAGGAGAGGGTGGCCTGTTCTGTCATCTCTGGTTGCGGTACCGGGCAGCACGCCGCCCCGTTGAACGGTTTGATTGCGCGAATGGTGCCACCTTGGTTGTCACTGCAATTTGCCTCAGTTTTGCTGCGGGTCGCCGGGCCACAGCCGCTGCTGCAGGAGGGGGTGGCCTCTTTGGCGTCGATGACATAACGCTCGAACCCGAACCTGTCGAGCAGCATGCTCGCCATGACGGAGACGCTGGCCGCGATCACGGCGTAGAGCAGGGTCACTTTCCAGCCGAAGGTGGCCCACATCAAGCCGACGATGATGGGGTTCAGCAGTGGGGAGATAAACAGGAAGGTGAGGGTGGGGCCAAAGCCAGCCTTGGCCGAGAGCAGGCCTCTCAGCATGGGGATGGTGGAGCAACTGCAAAAGGGGGTGACGGCGCCGAGCAGGGCAGAGAGCAGATAACCCTTGCCATGGCGCGCCCCCAGCATCCGCTGGATCTTTTCGTCGGGGATCTTCTGGCGGATCAGGCTGACCCCGGCGCTGATGACCAGAAACAGCACCGACAGTTCAACAGCCAGAAACAGGAACATCTGCGCTGCATCGGTCAGCATGGTTAACCACTCATTCATCATCGTATCCTCACTTGGTTTCTATATTTCCAAAATAGTCGAAATGAATGTTCGGTCAAGATATTTCTGGTATTATCGAAATATCAAATTCGTGGAGGGAGCTGAGATGCAACTGGAAGAGGTCGCCAAGGCATTGAAAGAGCTGGGTCATCCGACCCGCCTGTTTATCTTTAAGCATCTGGTCAAGGCGGGAGAGCAGGGGTTGCCGGTGGGCGAGCTGCAAAAGCAGTTGGCAATCCCCGCCTCCACTCTCAGTCACCATATCGCGGCGCTGGTCTCGGTCGGGCTGGTGAAGCAGAACCGGGAGAGTCGCACCCTGCTTTGCGTCTCTCAATACGCGGTGCTGGAGGAGATCATCGCCTTTTTCCGCGATGAGTGTTGCGTCAACAGTCCGGATCATTGGCAAGATCACAGGCAAGAGATGCCTTCCTGAGTACCGTGATTGTTGGCAGCTCCGTCAGTTGGACTGCGCGCAATAAAAAACGCCGATCATCCGATCGGCGTTTTGTATTGATGTCGCTAACTGCGGGAATTAACCCAGATTGGCTGCGACCTTGCTCTGGGCTTGCCCTTTGCGCTTGATGACGAAGCCGATGCCCAGTACCACCAGCCAGGCGGGGATCAGTTCGACCGAGATCCGGAAATCGGGGGTCATATACATGATCACCAGGATACCAGCCATAAAGGCAAGGCAGAGGTAGTTGCCGAAGGGGTACCAGAATGCCTTGAACTTGGGCTGGACGCCTTCTGCGATCTTGGCCTTGCGGAACTTCAGGTGCGCCAGGCTGATCATCGCCCAGTTGATCACCAGCGCGGAGACCACCAGCGCCATCAGCAGGCCGAAGGCCTTACCCGGCATCAGGTAGTTGATCAGCACGCAGAGCAGGGTGGCGATGGCCGAGACCGAGAGGGCGATCAACGGTACGCCGCTCTTGTTGGTCTTGAGCAGTACTCTCGGGCCATTGCCCTGTTTGGCCAGACCGAACAGCATCCGGCTGTTGCAGTAGACGCAGCTGTTGTAGACCGACAGTGCTGCCGTCAGCACCACGATGTTGAGCACGGTCGCGACCAGATTGCTGTCCAGTGCGTGGAAGATCATCACGAACGGGCTGCCGCCTTCCACCACTTTACCCCAGGGGTAGAGGGACATCAGGATGGCCAGGGCGCCGATGTAGAAGAGCAGGATGCGATAGATCACCTGATTGGTGGCCTTGGGAATGCTCTTCTCGGGATTGTCCGCTTCCGCAGCGGTAATACCGACCAGCTCCAGACCGCCAAAGGAGAACATGATCACCGCCATCGCCATCACCAGACCGCTGATGCCGTTGGGGAAGAAGCCGCCCTGTGCCCACAGGTTGGTGACGCTCGCTTCGGGGCCGCCGGCACCGGAGAGGAGCAGATAGCCACCAAAGCCGATCATGCCGATGATGGCGACTACCTTGATGATGGCGAACCAGAACTCCATCTCGCCAAATGCTTTGACGTTGGAGAGGTTGATTGTGTTGATCAGCACGAAGAAGAAGGCTGCCGACATCCAGGTCGGAATGTCGGGCCACCAGTATTGGACATAGATGCCCACTGCGGTTAACTCGGCCATGCTCACCAGCACGTAGAGCACCCAGTAGTTCCAGCCAGACGCAAAACCGGCAAACTCGCCCCAGTATTTGTAGGCAAAGTGGCTGAATGAACCGGCTACCGGCTCTTCCACCACCATTTCACCGAGTTGGCGCATGATCAGGAAGGCGATAAAGCCGCCGATGGCGTAACCCAGCAGTACCGAGGGGCCGGCCATCTTGATGGTTTGGGCAATGCCCAGAAAGAGGCCGGTGCCGATGGCGCCGCCTAAAGCAATCAACTGAATGTGGCGGTTTTTAAGGCCGCGCTTCAGCTCCTCACCGTCTTGTTTCAAATCCATGGGTCTGTCCTTACGTCTCTGTTGTCTCTTGCCGGTGTTGGGCTCATCCTGAGCAGGCACGCAGTGCGTAGCCAAAACCTGACGAAAGCCGTATTTATTTCGTTACGCTGCGCCATTTTTAATTTTTAGTGTTGGCTGGCAACCGAAGCAGAATAGTGATAATTCGCCATGAATGCACCTGTTTTCCATGCTGGATGGCCGTATTTTGTGCCAAAAGCAGCGTTTTTATGATCCCGAGAGGCTTCCTTGTAGTTTTTGGTTGAAATTTGCGCAATCGAATTCAATTTTGTTGACATCTGCCTTTGTTTGGTTGTTTATGTTTTTTTGACTAAAGAGGATGCAAATGATGCCAAGTAAGCTGGGGGGCAGGGATGTGGAGCGCGTAGAGAGCGGGAGTGCCTTACAGCAAGGAGTTGCCCGGAGCCTGCTGGTGGCGCTCTGGCTAGGGATTGCCGCCAGTCCGCTGTTGTTGCTGGTGGCCGCGACCATGCTGCTGGGCTGGCTGTTGCTCGGTGATCAGGGCTTGCTGCACTACTGGCAGTCGCTGCTGCTGGTTGGCGGGGTGACAGGGGCGCTTGCTGGCGGCTGGTTGGCAGAGCGGGTGCGGATACGCCACGGCTTGCTGGCCTTCTATGCCCGGTTGATGAACAACCCGGAGCTCAATCGATAATCAAGTCTGGCTGTTTGCAGAGCGGCACAGAACAGCGGCACGGCGGCTAACGGGCGCTGGTGACAAGCGCGCAATGACAAGGTTGGCAAGAGAAGGGATAAGCATTTGTGGTGCTTATCCCTTTTTTATCCACGCTTTTCACTGTCATCTATGCAAACCACAGCTCACAACAGCTGACTTTTACCGATGAGCTGTGATTTTTATCTTTTGTTGATGCCGACAGCTGTCAAGCTGGCTTAACAGAGCTGGCGGCGTAGACCGGTCGCCTCGAGGACTTTGGCGCTGATCTCCTCCACCGAGTGGGAGCTGGTATCGAGGAAGCGGATCGCCTCCTGGCGAAACAGCCGTTCCACGCAGGCTAACTCCTGCTCGCACTGCTCGATGGAGGAGTAGCGGCTGTTGGCGCGGCGCTGGTTGCGGATCTCCTGCAGCCGCTGCGGCGCGATGGTGAGGCCAAACAGCTTATGACGGTTGGCCTTGAGCGGGGCGGGCAGCTCCAGCATCCCCATGTCCTGCTCGATAAAGGGGTAGTTGGCGGCACGAATGCCGAACTGCAGCGCCAGATAGAGGCTGGTGGGGGTCTTGCCGCAGCGGGAGACTCCGATCAGGATGATATCCGCCTCGTCGTACTCCCTGGTGGTGATGCCATCGTCGTTGGCCAGCGCGAAGTTGACCGCCTCAATGCGATCGTCATAGAGCTTGCGGTTCTCCATGCCGTGAGTGCGGTGGAGGCGGGGCTCGGCTTTCACCCCCAGCTCTTGCTCCAGCGGGCTGACGAAGGTGTTGAGAAAGTCGTGAGCGCACGCTTCCGATTTGAGCACCTCTTCCCGCACCTTAATGTCGACGATGGTGTGAAACAGGATGGGGCGCACCCCGGTCTGGCGGAACTGTTCGTCGATCCGCATCCGCACCTGACGGGCTTTCTCCTGGGTCTCCACAAAGGGGATAGTGATCTGCTCGAAGGCCAGCGGAAACTGGCTCAGTACCGCGTGGCCGAACACTTCGGCGGTGATAGCGGTGCCGTCTGAAACATAAAATACGGTGTGCACGTGGGGCTCCTGTGATACCGGCGTATAGGGCTACATGGGGTAAAGGGTGAGAAGTATCTCTCGAAACCATACCAGTTTTGTCAACCGGTCTGCTGTGCCCAAGTTGTGAAGTGGCTTGCAAACCTGAATCGTTATCTTTTTGTGTCGCCATTGTAGAATGTTCCGGTCATTCGACCATCCCCAACTCTTGCTCGGGGATTTTTTTGAAAACCAGTGGAAAACGTTTTCATGGCCGTTGGCAACAAAAGAAACAGACAATAACGCACCTGACTTACCCATAACCTCATCGATTAAATCGGGCGCACGAGGTGCTATGGCATCGGTGCCCACCAACCTGGAGACATCCAAGTGCAACAGTACGTGCTCTGGTACGAACAACTCGGAATGCAGGACGTAGAACGCGTTGGCGGCAAGAACGCATCCCTTGGCGAGATGATCAGCAACCTCTCTGGCGCCGGTGTATCCGTGCCGGGGGGCTTTGCCACCACCGCCTTTGCGTTTAACGAGTTTCTGGAGTCAAGCGGCCTCAACGGCAAGATCCATCATCTGCTCGACAATCTGGACGTGGACGATATCGCCGCCCTCAACCGAGCCGGTCAGCAGATCCGCGACTGGGTGATCGAAGCCCCGTTCCAGCCCGAGCTGGAGCAGGCGATCCGGGTTGCCTATGAGAAGTTGAGTGCAGGCCTGGGTGATGGCATGAGTGCCTCGTTTGCTGTGCGCTCCTCCGCCACCGCCGAGGATATGCCGGACGCCTCCTTTGCCGGTCAGCAGGAGACCTTCCTCAACGTACGTGGCATCGATGCCGTCATGACGGCGGTCAAGCATGTGTTTGCGTCACTGTTCAACGATCGCGCCATCTCCTATCGGGTGCATCAGGGCTATGACCACAAGGGCGTGGCCCTGTCGGCCGGGGTGCAGCGGATGGTGCGCTCGGATCTCGCCGCCTCCGGCGTGATGTTTACCCTGGATACCGAGTCCGGCTTCAACGACGTGGTCTTTATCACCGGCAGTCAGGGGCTGGGGGAGATGGTGGTGCAGGGGGCCGTCAACCCGGATGAGTTCTATGTGCACAAACCAACCCTCAAGGGGGGCCGCCCGGCGGTGGTGCGCAAGACCCTCGGCTCCAAGCTTATCAAGATGACCTACTCGGACGATGCCGGTCACGGTCGTCAGGTGAAGATTGTCGACACCGATGAGGCCGAGCGCAGCCGCTTCTGCATCACGGATGCAGAGGTGATGGCGCTGGCGAAACAGGCCCTCATCATCGAGCAGCACTATGGCCGCCCGATGGACATCGAGTGGGCCAAGGATGGTCAGGATGGCCAGCTCTACATCGTGCAGGCGCGCCCGGAAACCGTGCGCAGCCGGCAGGAGGCCAACACCCTCGAGCGGTTTGCCCTCAAGCAAGCGGGTAAGGTGCTGATCGAGGGGCGGGCCATCGGCCACAAGATTGGCTCAGGCCCGGCACGGGTTATCTCCTCCATCAGCCAGATGGACGAGGTGCAGCCCGGCGATGTGCTGGTGACCGATATGACCGACCCGGACTGGGAGCCCATCATGAAGCGGGCCTCCGCCATCGTCACCAACCGTGGCGGGCGCACCTGTCACGCGGCTATCATCGCCCGCGAGCTGGGCATTCCGGCGGTGGTCGGCTGTGGCAACGCCACCGACCGTATCGAGCCGGGTCAGCGGATCACCGTCTCCTGCGCGGAAGGGGATACCGGTTTTATCTATGACGGCGAGCTGGACTTTGACGTGGCGGTGACCGAGGTGGGCAACATGCCACGGCTGCCGATCAAGATCATGATGAACGTCGGTAACCCGGACAGAGCCTTCGACTTTGCCCAGTTGCCCAATGCCGGGGTGGGGCTGGCACGCCTCGAATTTATCATCAACCGGATGATCGGGGTTCACCCCAAGGCGCTGCTGGAGTTTGACCAGCAAACACCAGAACTGCAGGCCACCATCGCCAAGATGATCGCCGGTTACGACAGCCCACGGGAGTTCTACGTGGCCAAGCTGACCGAGGGGATCGCCACCCTGGGGGCTGCGTTCTGGCCGGAGCGGGTGATAGTACGGATGTCGGACTTCAAGTCCAACGAGTACGCCAATCTGGTGGGCGGTCGTGGCTACGAGCCTCACGAAGAGAACCCGATGATCGGTTTTCGTGGCGCGTCCCGCTACATCGCCGACAGCTTCCGCCCCTGCTTTGCCCTCGAGTGCGAGGCGATCAAGCGGGTGCGCGATGTGATGGGGCTGACCAACGTCGAGGTGATGATCCCCTTTGTGCGCACCGTGAGCGAGGCGGAGCAGGTGATCGACATCCTGGCCGAAAACGGCCTGCGCCGCGGCGAGCGGGGGCTCAAGGTGATCATGATGTGCGAGATCCCGAGCAACGCCCTGCTGGCAGACCAGTTCCTCGAGCACGTGGACGGCTTCTCCATCGGCTCCAACGACATGACCCAGCTCACCCTTGGACTGGATCGGGATTCCGGGCTGATTGCCCACCTGTTCGACGAGCGTAACGAGGCGGTCAAGGCGCTGCTGGCTATGGCCATTGCCGCCGCCCGCAAGGCGGGCAAGTACGTGGGGATCTGTGGTCAGGGTCCATCCGATCACCCGGACTTCGCCGCCTGGCTGGTGGAGCAGGGGATCGACTCGGTGTCGCTTAACCCGGATACCGTGGTCGATACCTGGCTCTATCTGGCGGAGCAGCATGGCCGCAAGTAAGTCGCTGCCTTGGCGAGCAGAATAGAAAGGGGGCCATGATGGCCCCCTCGATATATTGGATAGATATGCAGCTACACAGTGGCTGAGTGTTTTCCACTATGCCCCTATTTGGGTTGTTGCTTTGCCCCCGAGAGTTCAATTTGCACCTTAACCCCCTCCTGCTTGAGTTTGGTAGCGATAGCGTTGAGATCTGTGCCCGGTTTGGCCTCCAGCAGGGCGATACCGCTGCTGCTCAGCGTGAAACTAAGACCATAACGGGTTGCCAGTGCGGTGGCGCTGGCGTCATCAGCCTCCACCAGCAGGGTGCCACTGACGGTGAGCTCGGGACTGTCGGCCCCTTGCAGCAGTACATCGCCGGGGCGCAGGGTTTGCTGCGGGGCTTTGCTGTCAAGGTTGCGGGCGACCCGTTTTTTGCTGCCGTTGTCGGGAATGAGATAGGTCTGGCCGTTCACCTCTATGGTGTTGTACGGCTTGCCATCCATAGTGATGGACTCTTCGGCGCAGAGCTGTCCCGAGAGGGGGACCAGCAGGGTTGCCAGAAGCAAGGTAACAGGTTTTTTCATGGTAATACTCCTAGCGTGTTAGCTGCGGTTGGCATCGTGACCCAGAACCCGCAGGGACCATGAGATCAGTTGGCCGGGTTGACGACTGTTGATCTCGGTTACAACGGTGAGTTCCTCGGTCGTTTCATCGAACTTGTATACTTGGCGGTCATCCTTGGCCACGTCAGTCACCTCCAGTCGCCACTCTCCCTGAGCCGATTCACCATAGAACTTGTGTGAGAGCATGCGCATATCGCGGATCCCTGTGGTGAGGGTATAGCCAAATTCCTCCCGGTCGAGGGTTTGGCCGATCAGGCTGTTGAAGGGGTTGAGCAGTATGCTACGGGTGCCGGAGGGGGAGACCAGCTCGATCAGCAAGTCGGGCAGGCGCTGATGATCCAGACTCACCATCACCTGGACAGCTTCCACCGTCAACGGCTCGTCAATCAGCGTGGTCGAGCTGGTTGGGTGGGCACCAGCATTCGGAATGGCCCCAATTTCGGGGTCTGCGGGGTCTTTCACTACGACCTCTTGCCAGGGTAACTGCACCAATGGCGGCAGGGGAATATGGTCAGCCGCTAGGCTGAGTGCCTTGTTGACATCCACCAGACCGAAGCCGTAAGTCGGGCTGTACCACATGCCAGCAAAATTGCGTTCCCACCCTTCGAGGCCTTTCACGTTCCGCCTCTGGCCAGTGCTGCTGGTATATCTGATCATCACCGGTGCTTGCGCGGCATCAATCCGAGTGGCGCTGCGCGCCAGTACGTCTCGCAGGTCGCGCACCGACATGTTCGGATAGGCTGACATCAGCAGTGCCATGGCCCCGGAAACGTGGGGGGTCGCAGCAGAGGTGCCATTCATGATGGCGTTGTAGTCGCAATGTGGGTCCAGTTTCCCGTTCAGAGCGTGTAGCCGGTTCTCACGGGTGCGGTCACCAAGTGGCAGTTCAAGATCATGGTGATAACCCCTCTCACAGCCAGGCAAGTCCGTAGTGACAATCGCCGGTGCATCTATGCCGTCCTCACCACCCGGGGCACTCAGAAAGACGCTGCTCCCCACGCTGGAGTAGGAGGCTCGCACCCCGTTGGCATTGATGGCGCTGACCACCAGGTTCCAGAAGTTGCTGTTGGCGGGATCCAGGTTGCTGTTTTCAAACGGCAGGGCGAAGGGGTTATTGCGCCGCATGTAAGAATAATCGCCACGGGAAATAGAGTTGAAACCATTGCCCGCTGCTTTGATATATGCCGCGCCAGCAGTCAGGGTTTGCTGTCCAAACAAACCGTCGAGTTGATTCTGGTTGGGACTGACCGGAATCGGTCGGGTGATACTCTGGCCATAGCTCTGGTTGAAGACCCGGATGTTGCGGCTGGCATAGCTGTTACCAAGGGCATAGAGCCAGTCAAGTTGTAACTGGCGGCTAGCTTTAGCGAGCAGATTGAAGCCTTGCAACTGCGCGCTGGGGGCAACCCCTTTGGTTCCGATTGCGTTATCGACAGCAGCAATGATGCCTGCGACCGCGGTGCCGTGGCCATCTTTAGGCTCGGCTGGCGTGGGATCCTCGCTGCCAGTCACCACGTTTCTCGACCCAGGGTGGATATTGTCCTCTAGATCAGGATGCCTGATGGCCAGTCCATCGTCGACGACCGCCACATTGATACCCTGACCGAGTACGCCGAGTCGGTGGGCCCACCAGAGGTTGAGATCATTGCCTGCTACTCCACCATGGTGGCTGAACGCATCCTGTCCGCTGTTGAGCAGACCCCATTGTTGATACTGAAACGAATTCGTACCTGGCAGACAGCGCTCCGTGCTGCTGCGTCCGATATCTATGCCACTCTCCTTGCCGGTGAGTGGTGCACAACCTTCACTTGCCTGAACGAGCGCACTGGGCTGGGTCGACAGCAACGCTGTGATCGCCAGTGCTAACGATGTTTGCTTCATTATTTTTAAACTCCATTTTGAATGGCACCATCCTGGGTGCGACTGAAACCTATACACGGGCGATGGAGATTCAAAAAGAGCCTTTTGCAAAAAGCTCAATGAGGTTCAAAGAAAACCGATCCAGTGTGTGGTTGGTATTCTAATGACACTGCCTATATGATTTATTAGTAATGGATCTTATCTTCCATTACTGATCTTTTTGTTTGTAACTCACTTTGTCGTCACTCTTCTTTGGTGCATCAATCTGGATATAGGGGCAATCCCAGGAGAAGTCGCGCACCGGGTAAAGTGAACAGCATGGCAGTGTTTGGAGCAGGTAGTAGTGAGTACAAGGGCGATGAAGTGTGGGGTTGAGCCTTGGGCCACCGGTTTATTGCTTGGCGGTGGTGGATGGCTCTGTTATGGTAACTGCAATAGCCGTTTGGATGGCCAGACTGCTGATGTGTGAGGTGTGTTGCTTCTGAAAACAAGCCCGCCGCAGGCCTATATCTCGATGCGTACCTGACAGGGAGTCCCTATGCCGTTTCGTTCTTTCTTTACCTTTTCCCTCTGCCCCGGGGTGATCGCCAGTACCTTCATTGCCGGAATCGCTGCCGGAAGTGTCGCTTGTTCTGCCATTGCAGCGGATGCCACGGCCATACAGCCAGTTAAAAAAGAGATTGTGATTGGCACCACTGTGGGAGATTTTGCCGATATGGTGACCGACTCCATCAAGCCGCAGCTGGAGGCCAAGGGGTACAAGGTCAAGCTGGTGGAGTTTACCGACTATGTGACCCCCAACATTGCTTTGGCCGACGGGTCACTGGATGTGAACTGTTTCCAGCACAAACCCTATCTTGAGAGTTTTGCCAAGGATCGGGGGCTGTCGTTGGCGCCCATTACCCAGGTACCCACCGGCCCGATGGGTCTCTATTCTGGCAAACTGGCGGCACTCGACAAGGTGCAAGAGGGGAGTACGGTTGCCATCCCCAACGATCCCACCAATCAGGCGCGGGCGCTGTTGATGTTGCAGGATCTCGGTTGGCTCACCCTCAAGGAGGGGATAAACCCGCTCAAGGCGAGCGAGTTTGATGTGGTGAATAATCCGCACAATCTCAAGCTGGTATTGCTGGAAGCTGCACAGTTGCCCCGTTCGCGGGAGGATGTGGATTTCTCGGTGATCAACGGTAACTTTGCTGCCTCCAGCGGTATCCCGTTCAGTGAAGGGTTGTTTCTGGAGCGCAGCTATGACTTCATCAACTGGGTGGTGGTGAAAAGCGCGGATGCGGAGCAGCCGTTTGCCAAAGATGTGGCAGCGGCTTACAACTCGGCGGCCTTCAAGGCCTATGCGGCCAAGCATTTTGTCGGCTACAAGTACCCGCAAGGGTGGGGTGGCTAACGCCCCATCAGGGTTAAATTATTCCGTTATGGCATGAAAAACGCCCCGAATGTGGGGCGTTTTTCATGGTATCAAGCCATCAGCGCGGGCTCATTGATTGCGATAGAAGCGGTTCAGCTCGTTCATCACCTGGATCATGGCGCCCATATCCGGGGTGCCGTGCTTGATCGGGCGATAGCTATTGCGCTCCAGCAGTTCGAAATCACCCTGCTTGTTGAAGTGGGTGATGGTATCACCCTGGTAGATGGCAAAGTCGTTCTGATCCCCTGCCAGCACCCAGGTTCGCGGGCTGGTGTCGAACAGATTGCGGCCGATGCTGTAATCCCGTGGCGGGTTGCGCACCCCCAGCATCCCCTGCATCAGGGTGGGCGCCAGATCGAGGTGGCTACTTGGCTGCTCCAATATCTGGCTGTCACGGCCCGGCCAGGCAATCACCATGGGCACTTGTACCTGATAGGGTGAGTAGTTGCTGCCGGCACCCCAGCTGTTGCTGTGGGTATCGTTGAACTCCTGACCATGGTTGGCCGTGATAACGACAATCGTATTGTTATCTATGCCTTGCAGCTGCAGCTCGTTGAGCATCTGCTCGAGTAGCTGGTCGGTATAGAAGACCGAGTTCTTGTAGCGGTTCTCCAGCTTTTGCAGGTTTTCTGCCCGATAGGCGGTTGCCGGGTTGAAGTTGGCGAGTTCCGGCTGGAACGGCCCCTTCATGGTAGCAGGCAGCTGGTAGTCACCGGGACTAGAGAGGTAGACCAGCGAGAACCAGGGGCGTTCTGGCGTGCGCTTGTCGAGCCACTGCTGCCAGTCGGTCAGCAGTTTGCCATCGTCACCCTGTTCGGAGACAAACACCTGTTTGCGCAGGCCAGAGAGGATGCTCTTGCGATACTTCTGGGCATCTTCCATCGCACCGAACAGCCCGAACTGGTAATCCTGACGCAGCATTTCGTCGAACAGCACCGGCGGGCGTTTATCGCTGCTGATGTCCTTGTAATAGTGGCCGGGCAACCCGTAGAAGAGGCTGAACATGCCCATCAAATCGTCGTTGCCGCCACTGAGATGGTTGCGGAACGTCAGGTGCTGATCCGCATAGCGTTGCAGATTGGGCATATTGATGTTGTTGAGCATGTCAAAGCGCAGCGAGTCGACCACCACAATCAGCAGATTGTTGTGGGTCAGCGGTGCGTTGACGTTGAGCGGACGTAGCGGATAGTGCATCCGGCTGTCGCTGTCATCCCCCTGGGAGGCCGCCTGCTTCTCGTACTGATCCAGATCCAGCCAGCCATGTTTGGCCAGGAAGGAGCGGGCCGTCATGGGGTAGGAGAGGGGGAAGTTGGCGCGCTGCATGGTGATGGGCTGATACAGGGTGGCATCTGCCCAGCTGTTGACCACGTGGGTCAGGATAAAGCAGACCAGCAGGGCAAGCCCTACCTGATTGCCGTACTGGCGGCGCTTGCGCTTGTTGATCTTGCGCCAGACATAGGCCGACAGCAGCAACTGCAGCAGAAAGATGGTGGGCACGGCGACGAAGATGATGCTCCAGATTGAGCCCTCTTCGGTCTGCGCCTGATCCAGCAGCAATTGCCACACCTGGGCATTGAGGTGGAACTTGAACAGCCGGAATACCTGGGTGTCGATCAGCAGCAGCACCAGCGCCAGGGTGGCTATGATGGCTGAGATGAACCGTAGTGACTTCTCTTTGGGCAGCACGAAGCTGAGCGGAAAGACCGTCAACAGGTAGGTGACAAAACTCAGGAACGAGAAGTGGCCAATCCAGCTTACAACGAGGTAGATCACGCCGAGCGTGGTCGATGGCCAACTGATGGCACCCAGATAGCGGGTGGCGATCAGCATGGCCAGAATAATGTTGAAGAAGGAGAACCAATGCCCCCAGGTGATCAGGCGAGAGACATTATCACGATAGGGGTTACCGGTTTCGACCATAGTGATCCATCTGCGTTGAGAAACGTCAAATCAACAGAGTCGGGGACTCAGTGTGCGTCGTGGCGGTTATCGACCGATGCGGTCAGGGCCTGGACAAACTTTTCAGTGATGGCCTGACGCTGGGCCGGTGCCATACCGTTGATGATATTGGTGGTCAGGTTGCCGAGCACCATCAGGCTGAGATCCACCGGCGCCTTATGCTTTTCCAGCGCAGTGATCAGGTCGTTCATCAGGGCGTCAAATTGCTCGTTATTGTACTTTGATACGATGGGCATAATCTTCAGTTCATCTCGGTTCAAAGCGCCTTATAATACTTCACCCTTTCGGCTAACACTATGGCTTTGTGACATGAGTCTCGATATCGACAAGATCATTCTTCACTCCTTGCGCCAGGGCGGCGATGGTCAACCCCACGCCGATACCCGCAGCCAGACCCTGCCTCCTGACGAGGCGGTACAGGGGCTGATGGCGGAACTGCATCGGATCTACAACGGTAAAGGTGGCAAGGGTTTTGGCTTCTTTGCCGACCCTGAAACGGCCGTCGCCGAGCTGGCTGACGGCATCGATGCCCCCAAGCAGCCCTCGCCCGCGTTTCGTATCGCCCTTGAGCAACTGCTCAGCGAGCAGACCGAATTTGTGCCTTTCTCGGTCAATGTGACCCAGATGCTGGTCAAACAGCTGGTGGAGCACGCCCTCGACGAGCAAGGGGTGCTGCTGTTTGCCAAATACAATTATGTCGGGGTCGATTATCTGTTGATTGCCCTGCTGGAGGGCAAGGAGAGCGTCACCGTCAGCGAGGCGCTGGAACTGCGCCATATTCAGTATCTCGATATTGGCAAACTCAATCTGGTGGCCCGCATCGATTTGACCGAATGGAAAACCCAACCCGAATCACGCCGTTATATTACCTTCAGCAAAGGACGGATCGGCCGCAAATTGGGTGACTTTTTTATGGACCTGCTGGGTGCCCGTGAGGGCATGGATGCCAAGGTGCAAAATAAAGGGCTGCTGCAGGCGGTGGAAGATTATTGCGACAGTCGCCAGCTCGAACCGACCGAGCGCAACGATTACAAAAAGCAGGTCTTCAAATATTGCACCGAGCAGGCGAGTGCCGGTGAAGAGATCGAAATCAAGGAGCTATCTGCAGAACTCTCCGCAAAAGATGCAGGCGACGGCGATCTCGATTTTTACAGCTTTATCGGTCAAGAGTATGAGCTGGAAGATCGCTTCCCGGCCGACCGTTCCACCCTGCGCGGCTTGACCAAGTTTGTTGGCTCCGGTGGTGGGCTCACGTTGAGCTTTGAGCAGAAGCTGTTGAACAGCCGGATTTTTTATGACCCTCAGACCGACACCCTGACCATCAAGGGGGTACCGCCCAACCTCAAGGATCAGCTGCTGCGTCAGTCGTAATGTGATCACGTCGTCATTTCTTGCAAAAAGAGACTTCGCCTTGGCGGAGTCTCTTTTTTTATTGGCACAGGGCATTGACCGAAACTGACGCGGTACTTTGTTAACAAATCAAACAAAATAAATCACCTGAAAGGGTTTTCATTCAGGTGAAAACCCTTTCAATCGAGTAATAAAATTTCATTTTGGTAATTATATTTCCTTGGTTGTATTGAAATAAGCCGATAAACAGGCCTATTTCCCCGATTTAAGAAAATGTTTTCAAAACTTTCTGGAAGGAAATACGTAATTGCATTTCAAAAATGCGAGTTGCGTCATGTGAGCCGTTTGCCGCTTGGGATAATATTCATCCCGCACACAATGCTCTTACAGCGCGGAACTAATACAAGGAAAGGCTCATGAAAAAGAAATTGCTGTCATCCCTGATCGGTCTGGCCACTCTTGGCGTCGCTTGCTCTGCCACTGCTGCCATCGATGAAGGCCAGCTGACCATCTGGATCAACGGTGACAAGGGATACAACGGCCTGGCCGAAGTGGGTAAGAAGTTTGAAGCAGAAACCGGCATCAAGGTTACTGTTGCTCACCCGGATCAGGTTGAAGTGAAATTCCAGCAAGCCGCCGCCACTGGCAACGGCCCGGACATCTTCTTCTGGGCTCATGACCGTTACGGTGAGTGGGTCAAAGCCGGTCTGCTGGTTCCGGTGACGCCGAACGCGGCTACCAAAGCCAAATTCGAACCGCTGGCATGGGATGCCATGACTGTTGATGGCAAAACCTATGGCTATCCGGTGGCCATGGAAGCAGTCAGCATGATCTATAACAAGGATCTGCTGCCTGAGCCGCCGAAAACCTTCGAAGAGATCGCCAAGATTGACGAGACCCTGAAGAAGAATGGCAAGCGCGCCATCATGTGGGCCTATGATACCCCCTATTTCAGCTACCCGTTGTTGGCTGCCAACGGTGGTTACGCCTTCAAGAAAACCGCTACCGGTTATGACGTAAAAGATACCGGCGTGAACAACGCGGGCGCCAAGATGGGCGTGGGCTACATCTCCGAGATGATCAAATCTGGTCACCTGGAAAAAGGTATCGACTACGGCGTAATGGATGCCAAGTTCAACAAGGGCGAAGTGGCCATGATGATCAACGGTCCCTGGGCCTGGAGCAACTTGGACAAGAGCGGCATCAAGTACGGCGTAGCGCCGCTGCCGACCCTGAACGGCAAGCCAGCCAAAGCCTTCGTTGGCGTACTGGGTGCCACCATCAATGCCGCCAGCCCGAACAAGGATCTGGCTATCGAGTTCCTGGAAAACTACCTGCTGACCGATGCCGGTCTGGCACCGGTTAACGCCGACAAGCCGCTGGGTGCCGTTGCGCTGAAATCCTTCCAGAAGACCCTGGAATCCGATCCGCGCCTCAAGGTCACTGCACAAAACGCGTTGGGCGGTGAACCGATGCCATCCGTGCCCGAGATGAGCCGTTTCTGGGCTTCCTTCGAAACCGCACTTAAGAACGTGACCTCCGGTCGTCAGGGTGTTGACGAAGCACTGGATACCGCTGCCAAGCGTATCGTTCAGTAAGCTCGTACTCCCCGGGAGGCTGTCATGGCCTCCCGCTCTCTCAAATCTCTCTTGGCGTTATAAAGGTTAATTGGCATGGAAGTAGTACCTTCTGTTGAGTCCTATGCCGGTCCGAAGGATAAGCACACCTGGCTTAAGTGGACCATAGCGGCCCTGGTCGCCATCCTCAACGGCTATGCAGCCGTGATGATGTACGCCAGTGGCGAGTGGGTATTCGCGCTGCTGGATCTGGTGGTGGTTTCCGTCGGTCTGTATGTCTTCATGAACAAGAAGACCTATGCCCATCGCTACATCTTCCCGGGTGTTGCGGGCATGGTTGTGTTTATCATCTTCCCTCTTGCCTACACGATTGGCATCGCCTTCACCAACTATTCGGGGTCCAACTTGCTCTCCGTGGAGCAGGCGCGGGACTACCACCTGAAGAAAACCTACAAGGTGGCGGGTGGTGAATTCGATTTTACCCTGCTGGGTGGCGACAATGGCCAGTTCCAGCTGCTGCTGACACAGGATGATCACTCCTTTATCAGCCAACCTGTTTCTCTGATGAACAACAAGGCCCGTGAGCTGGCGTCCCGTGAGGGCCGAGTGCAGAGCACCCAGCAAGTGGTCGAGTTGCAGCCCGTGACTGGCGACGTCGCCAGCAAGGCCGCGCCGATCCGCGCCATTGTTGAGCATCGTACTCACCTGAGTGACCTTGATCTGGTGTTGCCGGATGGCGGTACCCACCTGACCCTGAGCAGCCTGCGCAAGTTTGCCGCCCAGAAGCAGCAGTACACTCGCCTGATGGATGGCGCTGTGCTCAAGTCCGGTGTGGTTATCAAAGACAGCAACCTGCTGCGTGATACCCAGAATGGCGAGCTGATGCTGCCCAACGGTGACACCGGCTTCTATCAATACATCGACGAACAGGGTCAGTTTGTCGGCAAGGGCGTGGCCCCCGGTTTCGTGGTCAGCGTGGGCTGGAAGAACTTCGCGCGCATCGTCACCGATCCGGGCATCCAGTCACCGTTCCTGCAGATTTTCATCTGGACCGTGATCTTCTCTACCTGCTCAGTTGCCTTCACCCTGGCTATCGGCATGGTGCTGGCCTGTCTGGTGCAGTGGGAGTCTCTCAAGGGGCGCGGTTTTTATCGGGTCATGCTGATCCTGCCCTACGCAATTCCGGCGTTTATCTCCATCCTGGTGTTCAAGGGGTTGTTCAACCAGAACTTCGGTGAGATCAACATGTTCCTGGAAGCGACGTTTGGCATCAAGCCGGACTGGTATACCAACCCCTTCCTGGCCAAGGTGATGATCCTTATCGTTAACACCTGGCTTGGCTACCCGTACATGATGATCCTCTGCATGGGCCTGCTCAAAGCCATTCCGGAAGATCTCTATGAAGCGTCCGCCATGGACGGTGCCGGCCCGGTACAGAACTTCTTCAAGATCACCGTGCCGCTGCTGATGAAGCCGCTGACACCCCTGTTGATTGCCTCGTTTGCTTTCAACTTCAACAACTTCGTGCTTATCCAGTTGTTGACCAACGGTGCGCCCGACATCATCGGCGCCAGCACCCCGGCCGGTACCACCGACTTGCTGGTGAGTTATACCTACCGGATTGCGTTCCAGGGATCGGGTGGTCAGGACTACGGTCTGGCCAGTGCCATCGCCACAGCTATCTTCCTCATCGTAGGTGCGCTGGCGTTGCTCAACCTGAAATTGTCCAAAGCCGACAAGCAACTGTAAGGAGGCTTCAACATGGCAATCGTACAACCCAAATCAGTCAAATACCGGGTGTGGGCAACCCACCTGGTCATGTGGGGCTTCCTGGCGCTGATCATTTTCCCGTTGATCATGGTTATCGCCATCTCGTTCCGTAACGGTAACTTCGCGGTAGGGGAGATTATCCCCTCCAATCCGACTCTGGATCACTGGAAGCTGGCGCTGGGTATGTCCATCACCAACGCCGACGGCAGCATTACGCCACCGCCGTTCCCGGTGCTGACCTGGTTGTGGAACTCCATCAAGATCGCTGGCATCACAGCCCTGATGATCGTGACGCTCTCCACCACCTGTGCCTACGCCTTTGCCCGCCTGCGTTTTCGTGGCAAGTCCACCATCCTGCAGGGCATGCTGATTTTCCAGATGTTCCCGGCGGTACTGGCGCTGGTGGCTATCTACGCACTCTTTAACAAGATTGGTGACTACATCCCGTGGCTCGGTCTCAACACCCACGGTGGTTTGATCCTCGCCTACATGGGCGGTATCGCCCTGCACGTCTGGACCATCAAGGGCTACTTCGAGACCATCGACTCCTCGCTGGAGGAGGCTGCGGCCATCGATGGTGCGACCCCGTGGCAAGCATTCCGTCTGATCCTGTTACCCCTGTCGGTGCCCATTCTGGCGGTAGTGTTTATTCTGGCCTTCATCGGTTCCATTACCGAGGTGCCCATGGCCTCCATCCTGCTGCAGGATGTGAACAATCTGACCCTGGCGGTCGGGGCCCAGCAGTACCTCTATCCACAGAACTACCTGTGGGGTGATTTCGCGGCGGCAGCAGTGCTCTCCGGCTTCCCCATCACAGTGGTGTTCCTGTTGGCACAGCGCTGGCTGGTGGGCGGTCTGACCGCCGGTGGCGTGAAAGGTTAAGTTAATGGCCGGGGGAGCTGACTCCCCCCGCTATCACGATTTGCAAAGATTCAAGAGCGGAGCTCGTCATGGCTGAAGTAGTACTCAACAACGTTCGCAAAAATTACGATCCGGCTGTTCACAAGGACACCCTGCGCAGCATCAACCTCTCCATCAAGGAGGGGGAGTTTATCGTCTTCGTCGGCCCGTCCGGCTGCGGTAAATCCACTCTGCTGCGAATGATCGCGGGTCTCGAGGACATCACCAGCGGTGAGCTGACCATCGGTGGTCGTTACATGAACGATGTGCCGCCGGTTGAGCGCAACGTCGGCATGGTGTTCCAGTCCTACGCCCTTTATCCCCACATGAACATCTACGAGAACATGGCCTTTGGTCTCAAGCTCAAGAAGATGGACAAGGAGAACATCCATAAGCGGGTGATGCGTGCCGCAGATATCCTGGGCCTTGAACCGCTGCTGGACAGAAAGCCCAAGGCGCTCTCCGGTGGCCAGCGTCAGCGGGTCGCCATCGGTCGCAGCATAGTGCAGCAGCCGCAGGTGTTTCTGTTTGATGAACCGCTCTCCAACCTCGACGCCGCCCTGAGGGTCAAGATGCGTATCGAGATCGCCAAGCTGCACAAGGAGCTCAACTCCACCATCATCTACGTGACTCACGATCAGGTGGAAGCGATGACCCTGGCCGACAAGATTGTGGTACTGAGCCCGCTCAAGGCTGAGGCGGAAACCAACCTGGAACAGTTCGGATCACCGCTGGATCTCTACCACAACCCGGATAACAAGTTCGTCGCTGGTTTCATCGGCTCGCCCAAGATGAACTTCCTGGCCGGTGAGTTGCTGGAGATTGGTGAGCAGGAGTGTGTGGTCAAGCTGAGCTCTGGCGATACCGTGCGTGCCCGGGTTGATGCGCGCAGTGGGGCTGTGGGTGACAAGGTTGAGCTGGGCATTCGCCCCGAGCACCTGATGCCGCTGGATCACCCTCATGCGCACAGCAAGGTGAGCGGGATTGTGCAGGTGGCAGAACACCTGGGTGCCGAGTCCTTCGTCTATATGGATGTGGATGGTCACGACTTTACCGTCAAGGCTACCTCGGATGTGGATGTGGCAACCGGTCAGACATATAGCGTCGGGATCCCGGCCGAGGCCTGTTATCTGTTTGATGCCAAGGAGCAGGCATTCCCCCGGACTGCCAAATATATCCGTACCTGATAGTGTTATTGCGCTGGTTTTCCTTACTATTCAATGCCTTTTTTGCCGGTCGTCAGACCGGCTTTTTATTGCCTGCCGTTTGGTGAAAACGGCAGGCGCGGTAGCAGGGATCAGCCATCGAGATCGGCGGTAATATCGGGGACAAAGGTCTGGCTGGTCAGCGGCGGGCGCTCATACCCTTCGGTCTTGATGGGGGGGAGCTTGATGGGCTCGTAGTGGATCGCCTGGTAGGGCACCTTGCCCAGCAGGTGGGCGATACAGTTGAGACGGGCACGGCGTTTGTCGTCCGCCTCCACCACGAACCAGGGGCAATCCTCGGTATCCGTGTAGGTGAACATGTCATCCTTGGCGCGGGAGTACTCCACCCAGCGCGAGCGGGACTGCAAATCCATCGGGCTGAACTTCCAGCGCTTGATGGGTGTGTTGATCCGCTCCTTGAAGCGCTTCTCCTGCTCCTCGTCAGAGACGGAGAACCAGTATTTGATCACCGTGATGCCGGAGCGGATCAGCATCCGTTCAAACTCGGGGCAGGCACGCAGAAACTCGCGATACTCGGCGTCGCTGCAAAAGCCCATCACCCGCTCGACGCCAGCACGGTTGTACCAGGAGCGGTCAAACAGCACCATCTCGCCAGCAGCGGGCAGGTGAGCCACGTAGCGCTGAAAGTACCATTGGGAGCGCTCTCGGTCTGATGGCGCGGGCAGCGCGGTGATCCGGCAGACCCGGGGATTGAGCGGCTCGGTGATTGCCTTGATGACGCCCCCCTTGCCGGCGGCGTCGCGCCCCTCGAACAGCACGACTACTTTCAGCCCTTCCTGCTTGACCCACTCCTGCAGCTTGACCAGCTCCTCTTGCAGATGGGCTAGGTGGTGTTCATAGCATTTCTTGTCCAGGCGCGGCCGCTTCTTGCTCTTGTCCTTCGGCATCTTTTTCTCCTTTTTGAGTCCATTCTTGCCGTCACTTCAGCTTGCACCAGGGAGAGTCGACTGCCAAGGGGGACGTGTTACACTGCCGCCCCGTTAGTTGGCAACAGAAGCCAACATGAAGCCATTTATGACTATGGTGATTTGCACTGCC
>NZ_JBHFMW010000036.1:0-2909 GCF_041929505.1 Aeromonas sp. MdU4
CCACGAGTCTGTCTGGAATATTGAAACGGTAACTCACGATGAGAAACCCAACAATCCCACCGAGTGTGACGGTGGAGAACCTGAGCGGCAGTGACCTGCGGCATGCCCGCAGGGTGATGTAACCCGCTGACAACGGGGATTGAGGCGAGATCACTAAGCCAAGATGATCCTCAAGGTTGAGTATTGAAAGGCTGAAGAACATGAACCCGTTAATCCGCCTCTGTGGGTTGAAAATGTCACCACGGCCTACGTGATCTCACAGGCCGTGCAGAAGTAACTGGCAGTGATACGTATGCACTGCCGGTCTAAGGTGTTTTGATATGTATGCGAAACACCGGGGCAGCAGCGTTTATCACGCTTGCGTTGCTGGCTTCTGCCAACTTGCGGCAAGCAAGGATAAAGAGTGCGACGGGCAGCCTCCTCAGTATGTCTGAGTCCAGGCAGGTAAACCGGGGAAGATCAGCGACGGATGTTAAGGGGGCATGGCCCTGATGACGCGCTGGTTGGCGGAGCTTCCATAGTAGTCCGCGATGGGGAAAGCCCATTACATGGCGAAGGGAAGTAGTTTGAATGTGTTTGCGACGTGAATTAACTGACCTAACGAGGTGAAGACCTTTGATAATCAGCGAAATGCAACGCAAGCTTGCCACATGGGCAGCCACCGAACCGTCCCGACGGATTGAACGGCTGCTACGTCTGATAACACAACCAGAATGGCTGGCTGAAGCCGCGCGGATCACGCTTTCATCAAAGGGGGCGCATACCCCCGGCGTTGATGGTGTGAACAAAACAACGCTACAGGCCAGACTGGCTGTTGAGCTGCAAATCCTTAGGGATGAACTCCTCTCCGGTCACTACCAGCCCCTACCCGCCAGACGGGTTTACATCCCTAAAAGCAACGGCAAACTGCGACCACTGGGTATCCCCGCGTTGCGGGATCGTATTGTTCAGCGGGCAATGCTGATGGCGATGGAGCCGATATGGGAGAGTGATTTTCATACACTATCGTATGGATTTCGGCCTGAGCGCAGTGTCCACCACGCGATCCGCACGTTGAAATTACAGCTCACCGACTGTGGGGAAACACGGGGGCGCTGGGTGATTGAAGGCGACCTGTCCAGCTACTTTGACACCGTACATCATCGATTGCTGATGAAGGCCGTACGTCGCAGGGTTAGTGACGCAAGTTTCATGGCCCTGCTGTGGAAAACCATCAAGGCGGGACATATCGATGTCGGTCTCTTTCGGGCGGCCAGTGAAGGCGTGCCGCAGGGAGGCGTAATATCGCCGTTGCTGTCGAATATCATGCTCAATGAGTTCGATCAGTATCTGCATAAACGCTACCTGAGCGGGAAAGCCAGAAAGGATCGCTGGTACTGGAATAACAGTATCCAGCGAGGCCGAAGTACCGCAGTCAGAGAAAACTGGCAATGGAAACCCGCTGTAGCGTACTGCCGGTATGCCGATGACTTCGTGCTTATCGTTAAAGGCACCAAAACACAGGCAGAAGCCATCAGGGAGGAGTGTAGGGGCGTGCTCGAAGGCAGTCTGAAACTCAGGCTGAACATGGACAAGACTAGGATCACCCATGTTAATGACGGCTTTATCTTTCTGGGTCACCGGCTCATCCGCAAACGCAGTCGTTATGGCGATATGCGGGTGGTCTCGACGATCCCGATAGACAAGGCCAGAAACTTCGCCGCATCGCTGGCAGCACTATTATCAGGCAATTACAGTGAAAGCAAAGTCGACATGGTTGAGATACTCAACCGGAAATTGAAAGGCTGGGCCGCGTTCTACCAGTTCGTGGATTTTAAGGCCAAAGTCTTCTGTTATATCGACCGAGTGGTGTTCTGGAAGCTGGCTCACTGGCTGGCCCGCAAATACCGTACAGGTATCGCTTCCCTGATGAGGTGGTGGTGTAAATCGCCGAAACCGGGTCAGAGCAAAACGTGGGTTTTATTTGGTAAAACCAATCACGGTAAGCTCAGCGGTGAAGTGCTGTACCGACTGGTCGGGCAAGGCAAGAAGCTGTTCCGCTGGCGTCTGCCTGAAGGTAATCCCTATCTGAGGATGGAAGCCAGAAATACGTATACATCGCGCTACACTGATGTGGCAATGGCGTTCGCCAGCGTTTAAATGGAGAGCCGGATGCGCTGAAAGGTGCACGTCCGGTTCGGGGAGGAGAGGCCGGGAAATAGTCCGACTACGCCCTGCCTCTTACTCTACTCTGGGCAGGTGGTCGTTGGTATTACCTGGCAGCGGTTCTTGACCTGCATACCCGGCGGGTCGTGGGATGGGCGATGTCTGATAAACCTGATGCAGAATTGGCAATCAAAGCACTGGAGATGGCCTATCAGCAGCGGGGTTGCCCATCCGGTGTGCTATTTCACTCTGACCAGGGCAGCCAATATGGCAGTAGGGCATTTCGGCAACGACTGTGGCGTTATCGCATAACCCAGAGCATGAGTCGTCGTGGCAACTGCTGGGATACTCAGTTCATTATGCTCAAGAACATCAGCCCAATCTGACCCGTGCTGGGATTGGCGAACATAATGCCTTTGCGTTGACCTGTCGATTGGATGCTGATGTTCCCTGGCATTGCTGGGCCCAGCGTCTGTGACCTAATAGGAGCCTTGTGCTGCATCTTGAGTGTCCTGTCCTGCGTATGGGGTTGGTAGTGCATATTCCTTGGAGGAATGAGCCATGAACAATTCCAGAAACAAAGCTGAAGTTATCCTTGGTGTAGACACCCATCTGGATACCCATGTTGGGGTTTTGCTTAATGCACAAGGACACCAGTTGGGATGCTTGATGGTCACGACCAATATCAGCGGATATGAGAGACTCGTAACCTGGGCAAACTCTTTCGGGTGCTTGAAGAGAGCAGGCGTTGAAGGCACAGGCAC
>NZ_JBHFMW010000037.1:0-21868 GCF_041929505.1 Aeromonas sp. MdU4
AAGCAACGGCAAACTGCGACCACTGGGTATCCCCGCGTTGCGGGATCGTATTGTTCAGCGGGCAATGCTGATGGCGATGGAGCCGATATGGGAGAGTGATTTTCATACACTATCGTATGGATTTCGGCCTGAGCGCAGTGTCCACCACGCGATCCGCACGGTGAAATTACAGCTCACCGACGGTGGGGAAACACGGGGGCGCTGGGTGATTGAAGGCGACCTGTCCAGCTACTTTGACACCGTACATCATCGATTGCTGATGAAGGCCGTACGTCGCAGGGTTAGTGACGCAAGTTTCATGGCCCTGCTGTAGAAAACCATCAAGGCGGGACATATCGATGTCGGTCTCTTTCGGGCGGCCAGTGAAGGCGTGCCGCAGGGAGGCGTAATATCGCCGTTGCTGTCGAATATCATGCTCAATGAGTTCGATCAGTATCTGCATAAACGCTACCTGAGCGGGAAAGCCAGGAAGGATCGCTGGTACTGGAATAACAGTATCCAGCGAGGCCGAAGTACCGCAGTCAGAGAAAACTGGCAATGGAAACCCGCTGTAGCGTACTGCCGGTATGCCGATGACTTCGTGCTTATCGTTAAAGGCACCAAAACACAGGCAGAAGCCATCAGGGAGGAGTGTAGGGGCGTGCTCGAAGGCAGTCTGAAACTCAGGCTGAACATGGACAAGACTAAATAGCCGTTCCGAATAGTAGATCACTGGAGGTAGGGAACTCAGTCCAGTTTGTGCGATCTCATTAGTCGCCAAACAAAACAAGCCACACCCAAAGGACTGAGTTGATGCCTATCCTACCACCCCTGCCACGACCACAACGGCGCCGCATTCACAAAATCATCCATGCCACCCGTGATAAAGGGCATGCACGTCGTTTGATGGCCATCTTGCTGTTACATGAAGGATGCACGATCACTGATGTTCATCACCTTACCGGCGCTGCGCGCTCGACCATCGGTCGTTGGCTTCGGTGGTATCGAGATGAAGGCATCGATGCGCTAGAAGCCTTACCGGCTGGCCGTGCCCCAGTTTTACCTATCACCAAGATGGTCACCTTACTGGTGCTGCTCATGCAGTTTTCTCCGCAAGATTTTGGTTATCAGCGCAGCCGTTGGTGTACCGAACTATTGGCTATCAAAATCAATCGGTTAACAGGACTCAATGTGGCCGCCTCCACGCTCCGCCGATGGTTACTTCGTATGGGTATTGTCTGGCGCAGGCCCGTACCGACTGCGGATAAAAGACCCAGCCTATCAGAAGAAAATGGCGAATATCGACGCCGCGCTGGCCCGTTGCGATGCCGATAATCCAGTGTTTTATGAGGATGAAGTCGATATAGACCTCAATCCCAAATTAGGGGCCGACTGGATGTCCAGAGCGCAACAAAAGCGGGTTGTCACACCTGGGCAGAACGCGAAACATTACCTGGCAGGCGTTCTCCATGCAGGCAACGGAAGAGTGCTTTACGTCAGTGGGATCAAGAAAAACTCATCCCTGTTTATCGCCATGCTGGAAAAGCTGCGTCGCCACTACCGGCGAGCCAAAACCATCACGCTGATCCTCGATAACTACATCATTCACAAAAGCAAACAGACCGAGCGATGGTTGAAGAAGAATCCGAAGTTCTGTCTGGTGTTCCAGCCAGTGTACAGCCCTTGGGTTAATCACATAGAACGGCTGTGGCACAAGTTACATGAAACCATCACGCGCAATCATCAATGTAGAGGAATGGCCAGCCTGCTGGCCCGAGTGAAACACTTCATGGATACCGTGTCTCCTTTCCCGGGGAATGGCTATGGCACAGCGAAGGTGTAGCACTATTGGGATCAGTTATTTAGCAAACTGGTGCCACACGCCGTTTCAATATCCTTCACGATAGAACTTAATTGCCCTTGTGAGCGGTTCATCAACTTGGCGGCGCGCGTTAAACTGCCATGTTGCACGACTGCATGAAACACGATGAGGTTTTTGATATTCAGTACATTAGTTAGTTTTGCGCTCATATACCCACAATCTCGCCGATACTGATTAACTCAGTAATCGCCCCATAAGGCTTACTTCAGATTGCGCAGAGGGGCATATCTCCCCCCTACAAACATGCTATCCGAATATCAAATATCCGAAGCAAAAATCAAGGTAGCGGTGTCAACAAACAACCCACTAGAAACCTTGCCAGCCGTTATCTCACTCTTGGGCACCAGGAAATTGATATCAAAGCGCAGAGGGAACTCATCACGAATACCTTCATGCAAGGGGATAACCGCCTCGGTAAAGCCCCCCTTGCTGTCCAGCAGCGGGCGGGTTTTTAAATCCCCCGCCAGCGCAGTCACATCCATGGTGTAGGGGATGGTTTCGCCACCCTTGACCAGCTTGCCGCCCGAAGGGGAGCGCAGTTGCACCCGCAAATTGCGCCCTAGGTTACCATGCACCTGAGCAATCACCACCCCCTTGCCCACCAGGTCGCCAGCGGTGTTATTATCTATCACCAAATCCACCGAGCTGGGCATATCAACACGACTGGGGACAGGCTCGACCACGACAGTTACGTTCATGACAACAGTTGATGTTGTTTTTGGGGCATAATTGTCTTCAGGGGATAGCCTCGAAAGAGTAAAGGTAGCGGGTGGGAATTTATATGTACCCGCACGCAACCCCAACTTACCGAGCCCATTAACACCGCCTGACAGGTTCGAGAAAAATGTGTAAGACTGAATGCGATAATGATTATTAAATCCTTGTCGTGAGGATGAGTAAATAACTCCCGGCGAATCACATGCTGCCTTTCCGTCGGGTTCTCCCAAAACCCACGCTTGGATATATCCCGAACTTACTGAGTGCCCAGGAGTACCCCAGTCGCGGCATTGATGAGGTGAACTATCTATCGTCCAAGCCCCCGTAGTATCCGTTGGAATAGTCAATGCTATATTATACGGGCGTATCAATACCTCTAAGCTATTATTATTCATAGCACTTAAACGATGACTTACTGGCCAGATACGGTTTGCCCACGATAGAGCATCAATCGGTGTTGTATCCCTCATCGAGGCTGGCAGCTGCGAAGTCGGAGCATAGAGCCACGCCGCCTGATTGCAAGCAGGAGTACAGTCCACAGTGAATCGCGCCCCCCAGCTGTTCTCAAGAACAACCGAGCCATCTGGCTTTACCGTAAAGGTGACATCCAGCGTTTCCGCCCTGACATTAAAAATGCACAACAGCGAAAATACCAACCATAGCGCTCTCATCATTCTTTCCCCCCCCCGCCCCAAAGGCATCCACATTGCATTGACGGCCTCTTTCATGCCCACAGCCATCACTTTTTCTCCAACTGAGCGCTGTAGGAGTAGGTCGATTGCTGCGCCGTCAAGGTCACAGGCTGGCGATAACGCTTGCTGTGGTTCATGACCTCAAGCGGCATTTTTTCGCCACGCAGCCACTCGGGCACGGTAAATGTTCGCTCCTTGCCCGCAATCACCAAAAACATGGTGCTGCACGGCTTTTCCGGGTCCTTTTTCACCCCGGCGCGACACTGGTTCAGCTGAGCTTGCAGCAGGGTGTTACCCAGATTGGTCAGGGTCAACTCACCATTTTGCGGGTTGTAGCGAACGCGATAATCCATCTTGCTCTCCTTGGCGGGCACAATATAGTAAGCCTTGAAGCCCACCTGGATGTTCATCTGCTGCTCGCCCTTGCTGGCATCCGGCTGGTTCGCCTGTGGAATAAAACTCACCCCGTAGACCTCATCGCGCAGACGGCCGGGGTCGGTCAATACCCTTAATGCCACCTGTCGCGATTCACCGGGGTCAAGAATGAACAGGCTGGGGTCCAGCGTAATCCCCCACTGCATCAGGTTATCTTTGGTATACCGGGTCTCGTGAGATTTGCCGTTGTCGGTCGTTAATGACGACAATTCCGTTTTAACAAATACCGGACTTTCGCTGTTATTGTTGAGGGTGAGAAAGTCCCCTTTACTATTTTGACCGCTCACCAAAATCATATTATCGATTGAGAGGGCGCTGGCTGGCTCATGCCACACAGACAAGGCGGCACACAGGGCGGACATCAAAAAACGGGCTCGAACTTGCATCATATTTCTCTTCACCAAGCTAAATTAAATCACCGTAGAGCAAAGCCATGAACAGCAGGGCGACTTACATTCGCACAGTACTCACTGCTGCACGCGCCCTATATTGCTGACTTCACCCGACGACCAAGAGTGACGATGGTCAACAAATAGTGATACCCAATAGCGATGACACAAATCTTTTCATGCCATCACCACGTGTTATTTACGACCAGCATCACAATTGCAGCGCGTCGGCATTAGCTGCGACACGCCGAGGCATCGCGCGCTGACGAGGGAGACTGCTTGCACTCACGATAAGAGACTGCTGCTTGCGGCTGGCCATCCAGCACATCCGGTGCCCGCACCACGGTATCTTTTTGCAATTTATGTGGTTGCTGACTCCAGAGCAGCGGCCCTTTTTCCTTACCATTCTCTGTTGGCAGGCGACACTCAACCCGGGACAGGCGTTGTAATGGCTCTGGTCCGGTAGCTCCGGCTGCACCTGCATCGCCACGAGCGCGCACAGGCGTGGGCACATCCTCGCTGGCCAAGCATTCCTGACGCTCAGCCATCAGGCGGAACTCGCCACTTTCGCGCAAGCGAACCTTGAACAGGCCATCTTCAAGCTTGTCGACCTGCAAGCACCCTTCGCCCTCACAGCGCAATTGTGTCACGGCAGAGCCGCTGGCGTTGTAGAACGCCCCCAGCAATTGGCGTTCGCGCCCAAACTCGGTCACAAGGGAGAGCACTGAGCCCGGATGGGTAAAACCGCGCGTATCATCTTCCCCCCGGTTATAGAAACGCCCCTCTTCGGTCGTCAGCTTGACCTGATAAGGGAGGTAGTTGGTCAACGGGACCAGCTGCTCGCTCCCATCGGCGCGGTACTCCAGCGAGGTCTCGTACTGCCCGCGGCTGCCCAGTTGCAGCGAGGCCAGGTTGCTCTCTGACTCCGCCAGTTGGCTGGCCTCAGGGGTCTCGTCACGAAGCACCAGATAGCTGTCGCTTTGCTTTGTGGTGAAATGAACGCCCTGCCCGGAAATCACCTGAGAACCACTGATAGATGCAAACAGGTTGTTCTCACCCCGAATGGAGGTCGAGGCACTGCCTGAAATGTCTGCCATCTCACCGCGGTAAGTCAGCGAGCCCGATGCAGTTCCCTCCACTTGCTGATTACGGTAACCGCTACCCACTTCCAGACTGGCCGACCCGCGCTCAGATAGAGCGTAATTACGGCGCAGCGAGCCCAGGGTTGAGCTACCGCCCTGCTTATCCCACTGGTTAGTGACAACCACGGAGGTGTTGTCACCCAGCGACATACTCCAGTTCAGTCCCACCGTCAGATTGCGGTCATTTCGCTCACCACCCAACGGCTGACTCCAGCCCAGGTTGACCCCCAGCGACGATGAACCAATCGGCATATGATAACCGATGTTGGCGCTCATACTCTTGCTGTACAGGCTACTCGTGTTACCATTTTCATAATAAAACGCACTGGCATAGCCACTACCGGCCCCCATCGCATAGCTACCTGACAGGCTCAGACTTCGATTACTGCCATACCCGCCCATCAACAATTCGGAGAGCGTCGATTCGCGCTCTGGCGCATTACCACCCCCGTCCCAGCTGTTCGAACTGGAGCCGGAAACACTGCGATTACCTTGATACGACAGGGAGATGCTGCCGTAGGTGGCCGTCAGGGTGCCGTAAAGGGCGTCATCCGTCGCCCCCCCCAGCATCCCTTGCACATAAAAATCGGAGGAGGGGATCCACTTTGCCGCCAGTTTGAACAAACCACCCCCCCCGCCGAACGCCGCCCCGGCACCAAACAGGAACGAATCCCATGGCCGATAAACCAGGTCCGCCTCGCCGACAAGTAACTGACGCCCATCCGCATGAGTGGCATTCGATGCCCCCACCAGAAAATCCACGCCCCCTTTGGTCAGCTTGAAATCCTGGGTGTTGACAATCGCATGCTCCTGCTCCATCAACACCCGCTCCCCCGCCTTAAGCGTCAACGTGATGCTGTAGTTCCCTGCAGGCAACTGGTCATACGACAAAAACTGCTGCCCTGCGTCCATGGGGGTGGAAAATAGCAGTTTGCCATCTCGATATACCTCAGCCACCCCGTTTTCTGGCATATAAAAGTAGAGGCGCTGATAGGCGTCCATGGGTTTTCTCGCCAAATTGCGCGACGAGCCGAAAAAGACCCCTTCCTTCTCAATGGAACTCAAGCTCAACAGCGAGCTGCTATTGATGTTATTGAAATCCCGGCTGCGCCCGGCGCTCACAATATACTGATCAAACTCATAGTTATAATCCAGACGCTCAATAGCTGGCTCAATATTGCTATCATAACCGTTGGATGTGACACGACTACGAATATAACCATATGGCAACCCCAGCACACTATCATCATTCAGGGTGACGTTGATCTGGTCACTGAAGTAGCTGGTGTAGAGCGCAGCGTGATTAATAAATGCCGGGCTGTCGTTATAACTGGCAACGTACTCGGGTTGCCCAGACTCGGTCGCATAAAGGGATTTATCCAGAATGAGTCGCACCCGCTCATGAGCAGAATCAACCACAGCAGTCAGTGGCCCGGTAGGGGTTACCACACAGCTATCTTTATCACCGCGACAGCTGGGGTCACTCTCAACACCCTCAACCAGCATAGCTACAACCTGCACCGCGCCGCGCTCGCTGACATCATTGTCTAGCAAGAAGGCTTCCAGCTCCGAAGTATCTGCCTGCTCGCCCAGCTTGAAATGGTAATAACTCAGCAAGCCAGTCACTTTTAAGCGATTACCATTCACCAGCAATAATTCGACACTGGCAGGCTTTGCTTCAAATAGTGCTTTGAATTCATCTGGCGCAGCAGCTCTGGCAGTGCTGGCAAGCGAAACTTCTCCACCGGCAGTGTTGGCGAAGGTATTCACAGGCAACAAAGCGACCGCTACACAAAAGTGAAGATATTTCATTTACCCACCAACAAGCGATAACCAAGCCGAGAATGACACTCAAATTTCAAGGCAACACAAAAATGAGGTTAATTAAATTTCACTTTCAATAACAAGACTTGCACGACCCTGACAGTCCGCACCACCGTCATTTACTTCTCTGGTATGCCAAGGAAAACGAAATAAAAGAGTCCCATTAAGCCCCCACACCTCCTTATCGAAAACCTCACTGTAAGACTTGAATCTGCTAGGAATGTGAACCCTCCCAGGGACGGTTTTTATATTCGCGTCATCAGGCCCCCAGCCGCCATTGGGGATCTTTGAAAACACAGTTAGGACCCCAAACTCAGTATCCGAACGCCCCTGGCTTCCACCAGTAACGGGGGCCATCCTGTCGTAGTAGTAGCGCGATTTCGCAGTGGTACACACCATCGATAATTGACTCAAATTAACTATTACTCTTGGCGCTACTGCTGCCACAGAATCTATTTCGACATTAAAATGAACCTTCAGGTCCCTAAAAGTTCCCCCATGAGTCTCGCTCTTGGGGCGCCAGTCCAGCGTGTACCAGTTTCGATAAGTTTTGAGGTGTATCGCCGTCTTGTTGGTTTTTGATACATCCACATTGGCCTTAATTGTAAGGGGCTTATGGAGCGATAAATCGGCTGCATCAATCGCAAGGGAGCAACCAAGTAACGCACAGCCAATTAAGAACAACTTCATAAAACCCCTCACAATTCGTTACCTAACTTAACCTGAGATCGGTTTAAGCCAGCATCATCACAGATTGTTCTTCGGATGTAAGATTCAAGGCTGGCTTGTTGTCTTTGTTGCAGTATGCGCTCAGCCCTCCAAGCAGATTTAACACAAATCCGTGCATGCTCCTGTGCCGAGAATGCTCTATCTGCGAGATGTTTTTCAGTTGGTCTTGATTGTTTCGATGATGAACCTTTTGGATAGCATTGCCCTGTCAAAAAGCGAATGGACCTTTGGTTTCATATTCTTACGGTGCCCCGCTATCAATGTCACTCCCTTGGCTGCAAGCTCATCTGATAACGTTTGACTGATATATCCTTTATCGCCGTATAACCGGTCCGGTAAACAGGCTGCTAATTCCCTGACCGGAGCCCGGTCATCAACATTTGCTGGCGTCAGTTTGGCGGCCACCAGTCCCCCTATGTGATTCACGATGAGGCGTAATTTGAATCCATAAAGCCAACCCATTGTTCCCTTGCCTCGCTTTGCGACCCCATCGAATACCTTGTGCCGGGGAATACGCAGGTTATGACAGACCTTGATGCTGGTCGAATCGATAAATTCTATCCCGGTGGGCGTTGCCTTAAGTTGGGTGAAATAGGCACAGAGCGGGACAAACACGGATGGCATCATCTCGAGGAACCGGGTGTAACTGAGCAATTGAGGAAAATCCTGCATGTGATAGCTCCGGAGCAAACCGTTGTAGAAGTTTTTGAAATCCCGGTGGTGGGACATGTGGAGGAGAATGATGATGCACATCATCTCACTCGCGCTCATGCTCCCGATACGCTGGCGTTGGCGCTGACCACTAGCCAACAATTGCTGGTGCCATGGAGGCATAAATACGGCACAAAAATCATCAACATCACAGAAGAGTTCCAATAACTTGTCCATGCCCGTTCCTTTGTGGTCAGCGTTTTTGTTACTGCAGGATCAGATCCTGGAACGGGCATCAAGTTCATTTTTTCGCCGTTTTTATCCTGAGTTCAGGTTAACTTACACACCAACCGATGCAGTAAACATGATCGTTGCTTGCGCGGTAAAGTTATCTCCTTCATTGAAGGAGCTAGGTGGCAGGGTACCCTTGCCACGCAAAACAACCGGAATGTTATTGGTTGTCGCGCCTGTAATCTTCTGCAGCTCAACCGCATTGGCACTCCCCACTTTCAAGTCCTTGCCGGTACCAGCGCTAATTGTCATAGCTGGCTGGGCCTGGACGTTAGTCAGACCAGAAAATGCCACATCAGCCGCCAAATAAGCGCTCACCGGTGTGTTATCACTGAAATAATCAGTGCCAGTTTGCAGCGCAAACTGAATCAGAGAGGTTTCCAGTGTTTTCCCCCCTGGGACTAGCGAATCGTCCTGAACGATTATAGTCCCCACTCTTGGCACAAAATCCTTGGTAGGGTCGTTTAGCTCCACAAATTTCCATGCGCCCGTGCTAATTGGCGAGTTCGGCACAGTCCCTGCCCACTGAATATTCATCGACTGGGTGCTGACCACCGGAGCCGCCAGCGCACTACCCATACCCAGCACTGCCACACTTACAAATAAAGCCACTTGCTTGAACCTATTTTTCATTTCCATTTTCACTCCGTAAATAGTTGATTAAGCAATACCAGCAAAGCTGTTGCCACAGAAAAGATTACCAAGCGGTCATCTCACCTGCGGAAGGTGGCTGGAACACCCACAAAGGCAATGAGCATTACGCTCGATTGCACGGTTAAATTATCCCCCTCATTAAAAGAGGGCTTGGGCAAGCCCCAGTCAAGCTAACAAGGAAGTTGTTTGTCTCGCTACCCACAATGGAGCCAAGGTCAATAACGACAACAGAAGCCCAGTGCAGATACATTTTCGCATTCACATATATCCTTACCCTTCCAAAATCAACATGTACACAGTCCCCCATTGAGCCGCTTTCCATCTACGGCCTGATGCGTGAAAAACCAAATTAATCACTGACCAGGCAATCTTATACCAAAGAACAAACGCACTGCGAATGGATGCCTGACGATCTTTTATGCTGCAAATTGCGTTTGACTCAGAGCCAAGCGCAGTCAAACAACGCCATCACAACTTTTTATGCTAATGCGCATCATTTAGGCGATCTTTAAAGCTGCTAAATGGTGTTTTGGTGGAATTTCATGCATCAGCGACAAATGGCCTATTTTGTGACAACCATCACACTAGGTGTCACATAATTGAAACTCAAACGATGGGCCCAGTTAATGCCCCAGCAACAGCCAATTAGCCCCAGTCGAGCCATTAAATACTCACAAATGACAACAATATTACCTGCAAGCATTGCCTTAAATTTATCCGTGCTGAACCACGATGATGACAATTAGGTGATGGTGTAGATGTCTGTGGGGTGGGAATTCGTAAACGAGGACACTTGGAATAGGGAACATAATGAAAAACGAATCAGGATATGGTCATCATCGGCTGGTATTTCATTTTCACCTGCAGTTGACAACAACTAAAAAAAGCTGGTAGCGTAAATTAATGTCGCGTTTGATCAGGTCATAAACCGCATTACAAGATCTCATGTACAACCTTTAAAACGCTTTGGAGCAAACAAAAAATATTCTCATTATGCATTTTTAAATGACTATTTTCATGGTGTTTCACATTCAATAAGCAAAAATAAAACGGCACATATGTAATACACGTTGTAGCTATAAAACTACGAAAAATAAATTGTAACCCAGGAGTAGCTGACGCGGTCTCTGTATCACACACAGAATCAACTACATATTCACTGCGTTTCGCACTCTGCCAGGGACGATGGGGGGCATATATCACCACCAATGGAATGCCAACCTCAATATTTTAAGAGAGTGAGAATATGGACAGGTATCAGGCAGTATTAACCTTTCTGCGTCATGAACACGCCGATGTTGAACCCGTCAAAACCCGGCAGGTCGCCGATGCGCTCGGTATCTCGGCCTATTCCGCTCGTTACCGGCTTCTTCACTTGCAAAAACAGCGTCTTGTCCTACGGGACCGTGAGCGCCGTGGTAGCGCCTCCCGCTGGTCACTGGTTAGCGATCAACAGGAGTCCTGAAACGATGTCGCCACTCCTCAAGGCCCTGATTGCCATCTGCTCTTCTCTTATATCGACAAGGACAGAGCATGTTGGTATCTCGTAAATCACTCTCATTTATGAGTCAATTCCGCAGCATCACTGCACTATTGATGTGGCTCATGCTCATTGCTGTGGGAGGTATCGCTACGACAGTGATTGGTCAGCAACAACGCTACGAGCATGCTTGGCAGGCTGGCCAACTTACGCTTACGCGTATTGAGCAACTGTTGACCTCTGCCCAGCGCACCGGCATTCAAGTCGCAGGTCTGGTTGGTCAACCCTGCCAGCGCGTTTTGCCTGCCTTGCGCAACGCCGCCACCCAAGCGGCCTTTGTCTATACCCTCAAGCTGGTCCAGCAGCAAAGAGTTTACTGCTCCTCGTTGCGAGCAGATGTGAATGAACCCATCCCTTCCGCCTTCGCTCACAACGACACAACGAGATCGCTGATTCTGCAACCGGGTAATGCCTCCCGTCCATACTACCCCCTCCTGTCAATCTTGACCGCCACCAGCGAAGGCGCCGTGATTAGCACTATTGACAGTGCCCACCTGGCTACATTGCTCTCACTCAACCTCCCAACCACCTTGATCTGGCTGCAGGTCGGTGAATTCTGGCTAGATAGCTCTGGTCAGTTGCATGACGAGTCCCCCCCTCAGGCACAGGATGCCCAGATCTACCATGCGTCAGCCACCTACCCACTTGGTCTCTCTCTCTATTACACAACCAGCTTTACTACCTGGCTGGGATGGGCTAACCAGTGGCGCTTGACCTGGTTGTTATGGCTTGCGTTCTCATTATCTTGTGCCATCGCACTATGGCGCTGGCTGGGCCAGACCTCCCCCCTGGAGGCAGCATTGGAACAAGGGGTCGAACGAAAAGAGTTCATCCCGTATGTTCAACCTGTTATCTGTGCCCATAATCGGCAACTGTGTGGTCTGGAGGTGCTGATGCGCTGGCAACGCCAGCATGTCGGTCTGGTCGAGCCGATGCAGTTTATCCCGCAGGCAGAGGCCTCTGGCTTAATCGTCCCTATGACCAGACAAATGATGACGCAAGTTGTCGCACAGCTTGCCCCGATGGCATCCCGGCTTCCCACTCCCTTTCATCTGGCGGTCAATATCAGCGCAGCCCACTTCAGGTCCAATACACTGCTGAGCGATTGCCGTGAGTTTCTCAGTTACTTTCCATCGGGCAAGGTGCAACTGACGCTGGAGCTGACCGAACGAGAGTGGCTGTGTAACAACCCCCAGACCTTAACCCTGCTCCACGAGCTGCGCAGTATGGGCATCTATCTGGCGCTGGATGACTTTGGTACTGGCCATTCGAGTCTGGCCTATCTCAAGCAGTTCCCTGTCGACATCATCAAACTCGACCAGATGTTTGTGCGCAAGATCGGGGTAGAGGATGTGTCTCAACACGTGGTGAACCATGTGATTGACTTGGGGCACAAGCTGGGTCTGGACATTGTCGCCGAGGGAGTGGAGAACGAGTTTCAGGCTGATTACCTGACTAGACGTGGCGTAGACCAATTACAGGGCTATCTGTTTGGCAAACCTCAGCCACTGCAAGAGTGGTTGACCGAGCTGTGGCCATTAGTCAGTAAACATTACCCGTGGTGTCGCCCGGGCCAGGGAGATCTTGCCACAGTGGGCGGTGATGAGCAGTTTCAGCCCCCGGCGTAGCCACTCTCCTGGTTGGTGTTAGACCAGCAGGCTTGGCCGTTCGATGAAGGGCAGCCCTTCGTAAGTACTCGCCTGTTCCAGTTGTTGTTGCACGGCATCCGCCATGCCGGTCAGTTTCAGGTTTCTCAGGCGGGTCAGGGTTTGTTGGGTCATGGGGCGTATCCTCTTTAGTGGAAGCTCTGGGGGCCGCGGATGTTCTCGTACTCTTGCGGTAACTCTGGGTAGCTCAGCGGGCTTGCGGGCAGTTGGTCGCGGCCACTGGCCAGCACCGACTTAAGCTGTTTGAGTCGCACCAGTCCTTCCCGGTTGGCCAACTGGCAACAGGCTTCGACCCGTGATGGCGGATACTCCCGGCTAAGACTCAGTAGCCCCAGGCAGAGTCGGTATGCCTGCTCCGCATGGGCTTTCTCTTCCAATCGTTCGCTAACCCAGCACAAGGTGCCCGGTCCGATGTCAGCAGCCCACTGCTTAAGACGCCCTGGCGTCCAACGTTGCTGTTTGCTGTGACGTTCTGGCATGTGTTCCGGGCGCGTGCTCATCCCCGGGATGGTTTTACGCGGATGGCTCGCGACCAGCTGTTGCTGGTGATAGACCTGAAGCAAAGTGTCGCCCGCATGGAGCTCCAGTTGCTGGCCCACATACTGGTGTGGCACCGAGTAATGGTGCTGCTCATAGCTGACGTGATAGTCGATGTTGACCTTGACCGTTTTGATGGCGACATAGCGATAGGGATGCACCGGCAGTGGTCCCAGTGCAGGGCGGTCCAACTGCTCAAACGCTTCACGTCGGTTACCGGGCAGTTGCTTGAAGGGGCGCTCGTTGAGCTCATTTAACAAAGCCCGGATGCCCTGGTTGAGCTCGGCCAGCGAGAAAAAGGTCTGGTGGCGCAGGCGAGCCAGGATCTAGCGCTCGACGATCTGTACCCCCACCTCGGCCTTGGCTTTGTCCTTGGGCTTGTAAGGACGAGCTGGCATCACCGCCACCTGATAGTGCTCGGCCAACTGCTGGTAGCTAGGGTTGAGCTCGGGATCGTATCGGCAAGCCTTGCTGACACCGCTCTTGAGGTTGTCGGGGATCAGCAGTGCCGGTGTCCCGCCGAAAAACTCAAAGGCACGGACATGGCTTTGCAGCCAGTCTGGCAGTGACTGTGACCAGGTAGCCTCGGCAACGGTGTAGTTGGACGCACCGAGCACGGCGACAAAGACTTGTGCCTGACGGACCTCACCCGTAGTCGGCGACACGATGGGCACCGTGGGCCCGCAGTAGTCGATAAAGAGCTTTTCCCCCCGCCTTGTGGATCTGGCGCATGGAGCGCTTTTGCAACTGACACCAGGACTTGTAACGGCCGCAGAACTGGGAGTAGCTGTAACAGCTGTTGGGATAGCGCTGGGTGTACTCCTCCCAGAGCAGCTGTTTGGAGACCCCCTTGCGCTTGAGCTCCTGATGGACAGAGGGCCAATCCGGCACGACATGGCGGGCCGATATAGTGGTATCGGCCCGCGGATAAAACAGGGCAGCCAGTCGGTCATCATCAAGCTCGGTGGGCAAGGGCCAGCTAAGGCCGAGCGCCTGGGCACTTTTGAGGAGTTTCTGGATGGAGCAGACACTGACCTTGGTACAGATACTGATCTGGCGAAAAGAGAGCTGAGCCTCCAGCCGCAGTCGCAGCACTTCACGAATTTTACGCATTGCAATCCTCTTGGCAGACATAGGCTCTTCCCTGGCAAAAGGGAGAGCGTATCAAAGGTTGTTAAATCAATGCGTTAAGGATGATTCTGGTGAATGTGAACAGTGATTCCGGGATGTTGAACACTGTTTCCGGAAAGGAGGGGCAAAGTGTTCAGGTTGAGCCGGAATGAGCGTTCACATTGGTCCGGAATCGGTGTTCATGATCGGCCGGAATATGCACCAATTGGCACCAGGACCCCGCCATGAGAGGGACATTGCAATCCAAACACCCAGCGCAATGACGATGAGGGCACCTGTGTTCGTCAAGCCAATAGGGATAAACACGCAACCCCCACAATCGATATTGCCGCCCATCTTGACCTAGCACCTGCTCCTCATCGAACACGACGACATAGGGCAATGCCCAGATCTTGGCAAAATCACGTTCTATGAACCAAGACGACACGCCGAACTCGTCCGCAGTTTCACGCGCACTGATTGCTCGCTGCTGGTCATAGAGCCAGTGTGCCACTTGCAAGTAACGTGGCAAAGTAGGGCAAGGCGTGAAAGACATACGACTCCATCATTACCTCGATGGATGAGAGAAGGTGAAACGAATAGTCCCGATGCGACCAATGAGTAATTTGCCCGATTTGGTAATGACAGCCACCTTCCCGATTCAAGCTCTCGTCAGCAAGGCTTGGGCCTCGTCTCGCAAGGCGCAGTATCGTTGTGTGAGCACAGAACGCTTCTCGACACGCCAACCGCCATATTTCGCTAGCCAACGTCTGGGGCGACGTGGATCCCAACTATCAATGGCTTCACGTAATCGGGTATCCAAATCGGTACGTTCTGCGTCTAAGTCTTTTATGGCTGGCATCGGGATCGGCTATGAGGAATTTGGTGGTGATCGTGGTGCTGGCTACCGGAATCGAACCGGTGACCTACTGATTACAAGTCAGTTGCTCTACCTACTGAGCTAAGCCAGAATCATGCGCATGCTAATGGGTGTTTTGAATAATGTCATTAGTGCTGACCGCAGCCATGCGACAAATCATTACCGAATATGCCTAGTTCGTAGTGACGAGGGCTGGCATTCATTGGGTCGCGGAGCGTGTAAACAAAAGGGCCATGCCGTGAGGGCATGGCCTTGTCTATTTAGATGAGAAAATCATCCAGCTGACGGCCTTGTTCCAATTGTTGCACCAAGAACTTGGGTGTACGGCCCTGACCGGTCCAGGTTTTCTCTACACCATTTTCAACGTAACGGTATTTCGGGGGACGCGGTGCTCGTTTGGTTTTAGTCGCAGCAGCTGCTGTCGGAGTACTGCCAACCAACTCAGTGGGGTCGATACCCGCTTGAGCCAACATCGCTTGGAACTCAGCCAGCTTTTGCTGACGTTCAGCTTGGGCGGCTTGTTCTTTCTCAGCTACCTCTAACCGTTCCAGATAAATCATTTCGATTTTCTCGTGGGCTTCTTTGACTTGCTCCAGTGACAACTCGCGCAGTGCTGCCCGCAGACTACGGATGTTCAGCAGCACTTTTAGAAATTCACTCATAGATATCCTTCAATTAAATACGCAGGGATTGTTCTATAGCATACTAATGAGCACTGACGTGCTCAAGCGTCTTATCGTATTTGACTGCAACCGAAGTTGCGTTGCCCATCCATAACCTTCGTACTCTGTTTACTCAGGTAAGCTAGTCGAAATAGAAAGTCGTGATAGATTTTATCTCGATTAATTGCCGCATTGCGAGGTAGTCCATAAGTCCCTTTAGTAGGAAAATGAACCAAGTGAGCATGCTCTGGATACGGTAAGCTTAGTGCACTACACCACGCTTTCTGTATCCTCACCCCCATGTTATCACCATCACGTTCTAAATAGTTACCCAGATAGGCGTAATCGTCTCTGTGGAAGAATAGCATGACGTGGTAATGGTGGTGTGCTGATGAGTCCTTTTCTCTGCACCAGATGTAAGCAGGTAGACGAGGCTCCCCTCGTCGGTTGTTACGTTTATGGTTTGCTTTGATCTGGCTTTTAAGGGATTCCATGACGCGTGTGATAACCGCTGGGTCAGTGCGCTGCATGAAGATAAGTTGATCCGGATCGTATTCAGTGGTATCCACTGCGAACCTTAAATCGCATCGAATAGCAAAGACTCGAGGAGTCTCTGCTAATACTTGAGCTGTAAACTCTACACTGCGCGCCAGATAAGCCTGGTTCATTGGCCCATATCCAGATATGCATTCCTGCAACAGTGCTTCAAACTCCATCTTGGTTAATAATATTTTGTCATACATAATGTTCACTCCCAAATGCTAAGTGTTTGATAAAGTGTTGTGCCTAACACAATAACGTGCGTTAGTGTTTTAAATAAAATGTAATCCTCCCCTCTCAAGAGAGAGGGGATATATAGACTATAATGTAGCCCCTGTTACAGGGCGTATAACGCGTATGATTACATATGGTTTATCGATATATATCAGATATGCTTTGTTGATATGCAGTAAACATACTTTATTGATATATAATACATATACAGGACATATTCTCCCTATCAATTAAATAATGTAATAAGCTAAACCCTTGCCACATATGACTCACAATAAATTACATTTAAATATAGTTATAAATATTGACTCTGAAGTTATTTAAAATTAGTCGAGTGTTTTCACTTGTGAATAATGAACCCAAATGCTGGATCTCTTTTGGAACCATAGGGGGCAAATTCATATGGTCGATATCCGCTAGCAACAATATCAGATTTTCCAATCTGATGGAAAATCTCTGCTTCTACGTATAAAACCATATAAGTATTTTTTTTCTTATATAGTTTAACTCTCCCTTCTGATTCTAATTGAGATAATATTTCATTGAGTCGTATGCTATCTCTTAAACGATTAGGGCCATATTGCCTGATCCTATTTTTTTCAATCGCAACATCGCCCTTTAACAATACATTTTCTTTCAACCAATTATCTAATATTTCTGCATCAGTTACGCCACTATTTCCATTGTTACCACTCATTATCTCAATGAAGTGATCAAAATACCAATTGGCGATGCAATATCCAGCCTCCATTGAAGCAAGTGATATTTCTGTTTCGTAGCCATTAGAAAACACCTCTATTACTGCAGCCAGTCTGGTTGCGTGTTCCATGAACTTTGAACAGTAATCATGGTACTGTTCTAAAGGTTTTCCTTCTGCCATGTAAGGTTCGAACTTAAATCGGTTCTTCTTCCAAAATTCGAGAGCCTCACTCGATAACGTCACAATGTGATGCTTCCTACCTTTGTACCTACGTTCTATCCCTTGTTTTACCAAGCTCGTAACACGTGAATGAAACCATGTTAGATCATCGTCGTTCAATAACACTTCATCCAGATCAACCCGACTTCCTTGTGTAGACTGAGGTTCACAAATCAAAGCCCTAGCCAAAAAACCACTATCTCGAACAATGTCACCATTTTCGGCAAGAAATTTCCTAAATAACTTTGGCTGAACCATCAACATGATACTAAGACTGATGTCATTTACTGTCACCCCAGATCCAGAACCTCTTCTCATTGAAATCCCGCCCCCAGACCACAACGTATTAATGTTTGATGTCTCCTTTAAAAAGTCTTTTTTAAATAACCCTCCAGCCTCATCAGACATGATGGCAAAAGAAGGATTTCCATTTCCTAGCTGCTGCATTATTGCTGCATTGGTCACATCATTAAGTATCAATTGTCTAGCTGACGGCTGTAAAGGTTTTGTCTGATGAAGTTGACGAATGGTTTCCTTATAGTGATCAATATTCATGTTGTCACGGATTGCTTTTACTAGTCCTTTCTCTGCAGCTTTTATTTGGATTTCCCATATTTTCATTTCACCATCAAATGTGCAGAGCGCTTCAGCATCATCTCTATCTAACGACTCCTGAATAAGACGAATAGATGATGTCAGCATGTTGAATACGAAAGTTTTTCCAGATCCTGAAGGCGATGAAACAATTATATACAACATAGGTTTTATACGTAACTGTTCATGAACTTGAATTTCTATTAAATCTTGACATGCTAACCCCATAATACTTAACATTACTGAGTAGATAAGGCCATCTGATGCTTGACTTACTCTCTTTACACAATGATAAGTATTTTTATATTCATCAGAGAGAAGGTGATAAGGAAACTCACATGGACTATTGATACTTACACATGGTTGTCTATCTGTCATCAATAACTCCTAATATAGCTGTTTTTGCTTGACTTGAGATGCAGATGTAAATTCAAGAATTTAATTAACCTTCAACGCTTTGGGACAGCGTTAGAATCCACATTTCTATATCGGATGAACGCCATCCGATCGCAGACTTACCAAGTTTAATAGCGAGTGGAAAATTTTTATCGTACCACTTAGAGCGAGGGTCCATGCGGTTATAGATCGTGCTTTTACTCAATCCAATCATGCCGATTAGCTCCTGCATTCTAATAATTCGAACCGGCGTATGGGCGCCTGATACTGGTAGTGTTGCCATAATGCACCTCTTTTTTGATGAGCGGGTTGATGGACTGCATCATGTCAGCTTCACATTGCGTGGTCACTCGGTGTACAGTGGATAACACTACCTTTGCAGGTAAATGAAATGTTAATGAAATGGACTTCTCCTATTTTTATTTTTTCTAAAAACTAATGGAGGCATGATGAACATCAATAAATTCATTGGTATAACTTATGACGTCATAGATGCATTGGGATTATTTGTCGTCTCTAACAAAAACGAGCAACGTAATAGTACAAATTTTGAAAAACACCAGAGTTACTTATCTAGCAACGCTATTAAAGAGACAATTAGCCTATTAAGTCAAGGTAGTGATTTTTCTCATGAAATGGTATTTCGCCAACTTCAAGTATTGGAATTTTTATGTAACGAGTTCCAATCATTACCATTTTATACATGTAAAGAGCCTGAGGTTATACAGATAATTTCCCAAGAGGAAATTTTGATCCCAATTATTGCCAACCATATTTTTATAAACCAAGTCACCACCAACGCCACGTCTATCTATCATCATATAGACAAGTTCATGTCGTTTATTAAAAATAATGATGATAAGTATAAGCGTGGAGCCGTAATATCCTTTGCTCATGACTATCTATTGAATTACTTCAACCAGCTAGGTGTAAATCACAAACCAACTATTGACACAATCAAGTCAATGATTTACGAGCTAAGATTGCATGCCAATTCAGAAAAGCCAAGTCACTTTAGAAGATCTACAACAATTAAACTAAAATTTCGTATTGTAGATGAACAGTTAAACCTAGATTTACTGAGATTAGAGAAGGATATAAAAGCTTTAGAAAATTCCCAACAGACAGAACTTAATAAAAAGAAAGTCCAAGAGTTGACCGAGCAACTTACGTACTGCAGAAAAGCCAAGAGTATCTGTCCAAAAATCATCTCCGCTTTTTATGCAACATGCTTGGTAACATATTTCGATATTAAGACGTCATTAGTTACAGCGCTAATAACGGCCTATTTTGATGTTAAAAATTCACATAATGTTAATGACATTCTGAGATCTTTATCTGAAGAGTATTTAGCTAATGGACGATCATTAATTAACTCGCCACGCATACTGGATGACACTCTGGGATCGTTATATAGAAACGCGCTGTCTCGATTGGATTGTTTCATTACTCCGTTAAAACTTATGGATGATATACAATATCTCCTCTATCACGCACTGGATCCTGAATCTCCCTTACATTATGATGATAGGTTTTATAATTATATCTCTCAGGTAGTCAGTACTCATCCATATGGAGATTTTTTCAAACACCATGAACATTTAACTAAGATTATCGAAAAAATAAGATCAAATGAATGTCTCGTTGCACTCAACCTCTTAGACGACATACCACAATCGCCCTTGCAACTGCAAGGGAGCTTGAAATATTTATTTGCGACCTTTAAAATTGGTTTAATCTTTAGACTTAGAGAATCGTTTAAGAGAACTCTTCCACATTATTCACTAAACCCACCAGTAAATGACATACTTAACCACAAAGGCATCCTTTTCAATTATGGATTAGATGGTTTGAACACTTGTGTTTTTCACCGCTATATTAGTACGCAGCACTCCGCCCTGTCCTATAAAGATGAGGGTTTAGTTTATTATTCAACAGTCATAAACTCCATTTATGCTTATAACAGACTTGTCCCTAAAATAGGCTGTGTTTCTGATGGTGAAAACAAATACCCACAAGGCATTTATGGCTTACTGTATGACTTTGATAAAATTGCTGGCGACATTATATTAGCATTAGACTTAATTGATTCGGTAAACTCATTACGTGACCTCCTGGATATTTTAAAAAGAAGACGAGTGTTAAAGGCTATTGACTTCAAGAGAAATATCATCCCGAATATAAATAAAACTCATTTGCTTTATTGTCTTGGTAACATAGATAACCTGCTTAAATATCTGTGTGGACCCAATGAGAGACTTATTAACTTACATAGATTAAGAAACCATGAAAAACTAATTCCTGCGTTCTCAGAGTTTAACGAAGATCTTAGAGTTATTGGATTCTGACTATAGATTGGAGCTATCGATAGTCAGGGGGTTAGTTGATAGCATCCATGTACCTCCGAGGGGTTCATAACGATCTTGGTTGTGGCCCCTTCATTTTCATCATCGAGCTTTTTCTGCTACAGTTGCTATTAATAGCAACTGTAGCAGCAATCAACTCAACTCTTTGAAAAATCAAGGTGGTTTTTGTGTTGTGTATGGAATTGTGTTTGTCATATTTTATTGTGCATTTTAAATTATTTTAAATATATATTACATTCCTGAACCTACTCAAGGGACGGCTCTGAGCCATCCCTTTTTCATTCAGGACTAATCATGGGCAATTTTATAAACCATGCGATTGATCACGCGCAGCATTTAAGGTATTCCGGCTCACAACATGAGACCGGTCCTCCCGTTCACCAATGCTAATTAAAGTGCTTATCTTTTGAACTCATCAAGATGGATATCCATACATTTCATCGGATATCTGTACTTGCTGCAAGCCATCGCGCTCACTGACACAAGATGACACATTACGTCTTTAAACCACTGGTTTGATTCAATAGATCAAGTCCTAGTGACACTCTCGAAATCGGCACTCATTTCCTCTATTTCCCTCCATTTTCTGGTCATTAAGGTCTCTTCGAGATTTTTGACCATGGGGGTCAGTGTACCTTGCCCTATTGACCGGGAGGAGACCATGGCACTGGTAGGTTACGCACGTGTTAGTACGGGAGGTCAGAGCCTTGAAGTTCAACTTCGAGCACTGGCTGAATGCAATAAAGTTTTCCAGGAGAAGGTTAGCGGCGCCAGTGATGATAGGCCACAACTTACTCTCCTCTTGGATTATGTGAAGGAAGGAGACGTGGTGATGGTTACCAAGCTGGATCGTTTGGCTCGTAATACTCGTCACCTATTGGAGATATCAGAATATCTACAACATAAGCAAGTTGCATTACGGATATTGAATCTGGGGATCGATACCTCAACGCCTACTGGCAAGTTAATGCTCACCATGATCGGTGCTATCGCAACATTCGAACGAGAGTTGATGTTAGAGCGGCAAGCTGAAGGAAT
>NZ_JBHFMW010000038.1:0-94472 GCF_041929505.1 Aeromonas sp. MdU4
ATGGTGGAGGGAGAAGGATTCGAACCTTCGAAGGCAGAGCCGTCAGATTTACAGTCTGATCCCTTTGGCCGCTCGGGAACCCCTCCACGGGGTATTACTTCACATATTTTTGCACTTGAATGGTGGAGGGAGAAGGATTCGAACCTTCGAAGGCAGAGCCGTCAGATTTACAGTCTGATCCCTTTGGCCGCTCGGGAACCCCTCCCCAAGTGCGAGGCGCATACTAACAGATCTTCCGCTTTTGTGAACCCCTGAAGCGGATTTTTCCATTAAAAGAATTGGATATGCGGCCGATAAGAGATGAAATCACCATTTTCAAGAGTTATCCCATGCTGCCCAGTTCAATCCGTAACCACCTGCTCGTCGATGAAGGCCAGTTGGGGCAACGCCTCAACCAGGACCTTCAGCATGGCGATCGGGCGGATTTCCGATTGCATCTGGCGCTGCTGACCGATGCGGTCGAAGAGCAGCCCTGGTTTGATGCCAAACCGACGGCAAGCCCGGACAAGCGGGACTGGCGAGCGCACTTTGAGCTGCGAGAGGCGCCGGTACTGGTGGCCGAAGGGGCGGGGAGTGACTGCAGTGCCATCAATGAGCGGTTGCAGCAGGGGGGAAGCATGGTGGATGTGCGGCTCTGGCTTGCATTGCAGACGCCGCCACTGGTAGCCAGCCAGCCGCTGATTGATGAGGCGGTATTTGACAATCTGACCTTGCTGGGTCGCGAGAAGTTGCAACACAAGGTAGCCGGTGTGCCGCGCGAAGAGGATCCGCTGGTACTGTTACCCGTGCTTGAGCGGTTGCAACAGGGAGTCGATACCCGCCTTCATTGGCTTAGCTAGGGGGTGTGTGTCTCTTGCGTTGTTTGCCGAGACGTTTTCTGCTGAAAACAAGGCAAACATAAAGGCGGGATAACCCGCCTTTATGCTCTCTGTGATCCGCAGTGATTTATGCGTCAGCTTCGTCCGGTTGTACCTGCTCTTTCAGCGCGGCATTGGCGCGACGGGCAATCGGTTTTTCGGTGTGGCGATTGAGCTGACGTTCCAGTTTCTGTCCCAGTTCGTTGATGGCGGCGTAGAGATCCTCATGCTCTGCCTGGGCAAACAGTTTGCCGTTGGGGATGCCAGCACTGGCTTCGACAATGAACATCAGACGCTCTTTGGAGACAATCACATGGGGTGTGATGAGAGGCACCTGAAGACGTTCGAGCTTTTCAAAACGGGATTCGATTCGCTCGCGAATAGCCGGGGTAATGTCGATGATTTTGCTGGTAATTTCGATTTTCATATAGGCCCCCTTCGGGTCGTCTTGCTTGTGTCTTCACCTTCAGATTACTCATTGGTGAAGTTTGAAATGTGATATACGTCACATAATCTCCCCTTGGCTATTCAGTAACTTATAAATTGTGATCTTTTCCGGTTTCGTGCCAAAAACAGCTTGAGCTCCATGAAACTGGCAGGCAGTATGACGGGAATAGGATCGTTTCTGTCCCCTCTTGGCAGCACTTCGTGTCGACCTCATATCCGGTTCCCACTGCTTGATATCGCATGTTTGCACTTTGCCCCTCCTGTCTCTTGACCTTATGAATGGAGCCGAGTCGGTTGCTGCTGCCTGTTGCTGGACCGCAAACGTGGTCAGTTGTTGTGTTGGAGTCACAAATGAAGCATCAAGCCACTCAGGTCATGTGGTTTTTTGATCGGCAACATGATCAATGGAGTCTCTCTGATCAGGGTGCCTACCAGCAGTGGCAAGGAAAGGAGGCCCATCCGTGGGCTGACCAGCTGCTGCCGGAAGATGAAGCCGGCTTTGCCGACTTCCTCATCCGGCTTCATGAATCACACCTGCCACAACAGTTTATCGGTCACCTCAGGGATCAAGAGGGAACGCTCAATCACGTGCTGTGGAGCGGTCAGTTTGAGCCCAACAAGGCGGTCTGCTGTGGCTGGTTGATCCCGCTTGCCGCGACCTCTCTCAAGCCCTCTTTGCCTTTGCTGCAGACCAGTCTGCTCACTCAGTTGGCGCAGGCGCTCTCTGCCCGAACCGGGCTCGACTTCTTCAATACCCTGGTCAAGCAACTCACCCACATTCTGCAGGTCGATGCGGTCTGGGTCGGGGAGCTGAGCTCTGCGGATCGGGTACGGGTACTGGCCGCCGACGGGCTGGCACTCAAGGATTACCCTCTGGCGGGCACCCCCTGTCAGCAGCTCTATCGGCAGGGTGCCGTCTGCATGGAGGTGATCTCCGGGCAGGAGGAGATCCAGTCGTGGCTGGCCGTTGGTCAGACCTATTACGGTCAGCCACTGTTTGATGACAGGGGCCACTTGCTGGGTCATCTGGCGCTGCTCAGTTCGGCGCCAGCGGACATGGCGAACCTCAACTCTGTGCTCGATACCTTCAGGGTGCGGATGGTTGCCGAGCTGGAGCGGTTGCAGTCGGACGCCCAGATGCGACTCTCGGCGGTAGCCTTCGAGACTCACGAGGGGATCATCATTACCGATCCGGGGTTCAAGATCCTGCGGGTCAACAATGCTTTTAGCCAGATCACCGGGTTTGACAGCCAGGCTGTGCTTGGCCTGCAGCTGGAAAAGGATCTCTGGCCCAATCTGGGTGGGCTCGGTTACGAGCTAAATCCCATGAGCCGTTGGCAGGGGGAGACCCTGCGTCTGCACGCCGATGGTCATACCTATCCCCAGTGGGAGATCGTGACGCCGGTGCAGGATGAGAAGGGGGGGATCAGCCACTTCGTCATCTGCTTCGAGGATATCTCCGAGCGCAAGGCCGCCGAGCGACGGATCCAGGATCTCGCCTATTACGACGAGCTGACCGGTCTGCCGAACCGTCGTCAACTGCATGAGACTCTGGTTCAGACCTTCAACGAGGCGACCAGCAGCTGCCTGATCGGCGCGTTGCTCTTTATCGACCTCGATCACTTCAAGACCATCAACGACTCCCTTGGCCATGCCACCGGCGACTGGCTACTGAAAGAGGTGGCGACCCGGCTCAAACGGCTGGTGCGTCAAGGGGACTGTCTGGCGCGTCTAGGCGGGGATGAATTCGTCTTGTTGCTGCCATCGCTCTCGGCCAGCCCGCCCCAGGCGGAGATGCAAGCCGACATCATCGCCGAGCGGCTCATCACCGAGATTGCCGCCCCCTACACCTATGGTGGACAGGTGCTACACATCGGCGCCAGCGTGGGCATCACCCTGTTTCCAGATCGGGAGCAGGGGGTGGATGATCTGCTCAAACAGGCGGATACCGCCATGTATCAGGCCAAGTCGGCCGGTCGCAAGACCCGCCGCTTCTTTGACGCTTCCATGCAGCAACAGGCGGATCGCCGCCTGCTCATCCACAACGAGCTGCGCAACGCCCTCAATCAGCAGGAGTTGACACTCTATTATCAGCCCCAGCATCTGGTGGATGGCGGCGACATCATCGGTGTCGAGGCGCTGATCCGCTGGCAGCCGGCGGGGCGCTCGCTGGTCTCGCCGGCCGAGTTCATCCCTATCGCCGAGGAGAGCGATCTCATCGTCGATATCGGTAACTGGGTGCTTCATGAGGCTTGTGCCCAGTATGTGCTGTGGGAAGAGAGCGGCATTCGCATCCCGCAGATCTCGGTCAACGTCAGTGCCAAGCAGTTCCACGCCACCGACTTTGTCGAGCGGATCCACGATGTGTTGGCGCAAACCGGCATGGATCCGGCTTGCCTCAATCTGGAGATCACCGAATCCGTGGTGCTGGGCCATGCCGAGGACACCATCAGCAAGATGGCGGATCTCAAATCTCTTGGCATCAGTTTTGCCATCGATGATTTCGGCGCCGGTTACTCCTCCCTGAGCTACCTCAAGCGGTTGCCTGCCGACGAACTCAAGATCGACCGATCCTTCATTCAGGACATCCCGAAGGATGGCGACAACATGGCCATCGTCGAGGCGGTGATCGCCATGGCGCGTCACATGGGGTTCAACGTCACTGCCGAAGGGGTGGAGTCACGCCAGCAACTGGAGTTTCTCAAGGCACAGGGGTGCAGCTTCTATCAGGGTTACCTCGCTTCCAAGCCGTTGCCGGTGCCTTATCTGGAGAAATATGTGCAGCGCCTCGCCAGGCAGGATTACCAGCGCGAATTCCAGCCGAGCGGCGTAGAAAAATAGTCTCCTCTCCCCGCTGTCGCCTTGGCTGGCAACGGGTAGAATGGGAAGCAGTAGATGCACCGCCTGCGGGCGGTGTTATTGCCTCTCAATGGAGATGTTCAGTGAAAGCTGTATGGGGAATTGTTTTGTCGGCGCTGTTGACGCCGACGCTGATGGCACAGACTGCGGAGCAGTCGTGGTACCGTCAGGCTTATGATGCGGTAAAAGCCGATGATCAGGCTCGTTTCCAGCAAATTCGAGCCCGGTTGACTCACTATCCCCTGCTGCCCTATCTCGATTACTACCAGCTTGCCTTTCGTCCAGGGGCGGCCGACTACAACGATGTGACCCGCTTTATCCGTGAGCATGGCGATACCCCCCAGTCGAACCGGCTGGAGCGCAGCTATCTCACCTATCTGGCCCAGAGCGAACAGTGGTCGCAATTCCTGCGTTTCTATCCGGTCAAGCCGAGTTCCACCGATCTGCTCTGCATGCACTATCAGGCGCTCTACAACACCGGCAAACAGGGTGAAGCGCTGCAGGGGGCGGGCAAACTCTGGATGAGTGGTCAATCCCGCCCGGATGCCTGCTCGCCACTCTTTAAGCTGTGGCAGGCATCCGGTCAGCGTACCCAGGATAAGATCTGGCAGCGGATGACCCTCGCCTTCGAGGCGGAGAACCCCAACCTGATCCGCCATCTGGGGGCCAATCTGTCGGGTAACCTGCAGAGCTATGGCGATCAGATGGTGACCCTGTTCGAACAGCCTGCCAAGGCGATGAATCCCGCCTACTTCAGCAGCAACTCCTATTCGAAGAAGCTGCTCTCGCTCGGCTTGAGCCGTTATGCCAATCAGGAGCCGGAAGCAGTGCTGCGTCAGCTGGCGCTCTTTCGCAGCCGCTTTGGCCTGACCCAAACCGAGGTAAAACCGGTTGAACGCGCCATTGCTCGCCGCTTGCTGCTGGATCGCTCTGTAGCGCAGCGTAGCTGGCTCGACAATACCGTGGTGCGACTGACCGACCCCGATATTACCGAGTTGCGGGCCCGGTTGGCGATCTGGGAGCAGGATTGGCGCGGTCTCTCCGGCTGGGTGAGAAAGATGCCGATGGCGCGCCAGAAAGAGGATCGCTGGCGCTACTGGATGGCACGTTCCCTCGAAGTGCAGGGGCAGAAGAAACCCGCTCAGGATCTCTATCTGGAGACCGCCAATCTGCGCGGTTTCTACGGTTTCATGGCGGCCCAGCGTACCGGCGTGCCCTACCGCATGGTCAATCAGGGGGTGAAGCATGTGCCCGACTGGCGCACCGCCAGCCAGCGTTGGCCCTTCCTGCTGCGGGTGCGTGAACTGTTGTCGATGAACGAGATTAACGCGGCTCGGGCCGAGTGGATCCACAACATGGATCGCAACCCGGTGGCCCAGCGCATCGAGTTTGGCCATATCGCCCTCAATCAGGGTTGGCATGAGCTGGCTATTCTCTCCAGCATCCGTGCCGAAGCATGGGATGCGTTGGAACTGCGCTTCCCCAAACCCTACACCCAGACCTTCAGTCAGGTGGCGCGGGAGCGGGCAGTTAACATGAGCCTGCTCTATGCCATCTCCCGCCAGGAGAGCGCCCTCTATCCGATGGCCCAGTCCCCGGTGGGGGCGCGTGGCTTGATGCAGCTGATGCCAGCGACGGCCAAGGAGACCGCGGGCAAGCTCGGCGTCCCTTATCGCAGCGAACAACAGCTGTTTGATCCAGCGATGAATGTCCGGCTCGGCAGCGCCTACCTCAAGCGCTTGCTCGATCTCTACGACGGCAACCGGATCCTAGCTGCGGCGGCTTACAACGCCGGACCGGGGCGGGTGAAACGCTGGCGTGATCAGAGTGACAACAAGCCGATGGATGTCTGGGTCGAGAGCATCCCCTACAAGGAGACGCGCAACTACGTGCAAAACGTGTTGTCATTCGATCTCATCTACCAGCACAAGCTGCAGCAACCGCTGCGTTTCATGTCGGACCGGGAGCTCAACCACGCCTATTGAGCCAGGGGCCGCCAGTCGGCCCCGTTCTCAAATACCGCAGGCAGCGGGTATCATCGGCAACGCTCTGTTACAAAAGGAAACATGAGTGGTGACCAGGCTCCGGGAAATGTTCTAGGGAGCGGGATATACTCGGCCGTCGGCACCAGCAGGTTCCCCTCACAATAAAGGAATGGATAGTGGCAACGATAAAAGACGTTTCTCAGCTGGCAAATGTGTCTATTTCCACCGTATCGCGCGTGATCAACAACACGGCGCAGGTCGCCCCGGAAAAGCGCGAGGCTGTAATGGCGGCCATGAAGGAACTCAATTTTCGGCCCAACAGTTTTGCCCAGGCCCTGGTCAGCAAGCGTTCCAACTGTATCGGTGTACTGGTTGGCGATCTCTGCGGTGGTCCCTTCTTCGCCCAAATGATGCGGGGCATCGAAACCATGGTCGATCGGGCCAACAAGTTCACCATCGTCATGTCCGGAAACCATGACATCACCCGCGAGCGCCATGCTATTCAAGCGCTGCTGCAGCGTCAGTGCGATGCACTGATCCTGCACAGCAAGGCTCTGCCCGACGAGGAGTTGAGCGAGCTGGCGGCGGGCTCTACTCCCATCGTCTTTATCAATCGTCAGGTACCCGGTGCCGAAGATCGCTGTGTCTGGCTCGATAACCAGGCGGGTATCACCACTGCTTGTCAGCATTTGCTGGACGCGGGGCATCGCAAGATCGCTTTTATCACCTCCGATGATGAAGAGTTTGTCGATGGTCAGCAGCGGATGGCTGGCTATACCCAGACGCTGGGCAAGGCCGGGATCGCGTTTGATCCTGCGCTCATCAGCCGCGCCTTTGCCGACGAAAATGGCGGCTATGTGGCGATGAGTGAACTGCTTGCTCGCGGTGTCGATTTCACCGCGGTGCTTGGTTTCAACGACGGTATGGTGGCGGGAGCCATTTCATGCTTGCTGGAGCGAGGCTACAAGATCCCGCAGCAGGTGTCGGTGGTGGGGTTCGACGATATCCCCTATGCCCGCTACATCTATCCCAAGCTCACCACGGTGCGCTACCCCATCGAGGAGATGGGCAGCCGTGCCGCCGAGCTGGCGTTGCGCCTGCTCGATCACAAGCCGGTGGACGGCCTGGCACTCAAGTTTGAAGCACAACTGGTTGAACGCGAGTCAGTTGCCTGACGAGAGTAAAACAGCGAATAACAGTGTGGCCCCAGTGGGGCCACGTTTATTTATGCTAGCCATTTCAATCTGCAACAGATTGAAGCAGTGAAGGGGTCGTCACTCCTTCTGGACATGCTGATTGCGCACTGCATTACCCACCCACTCGATGTGAACCTTTTACGGTGCAAAATGTGTAAATACGCCGAAAATTCAGCTCATTCGCCACTTTAAAGAAGTTTCTACTGGTCTTACCTGAGTAAATCCCTTTGCTTTTTATTTAACAAGGTATTTACATCTAGGTGTCATCAGCATCGGTGACGCTCACAACGGCAAGGAGCCAGTTATGACCCATGTCGACATCCCTTTCCTTCGTTATCTCGATGCGGAAGGGTGCCCGGTCGCCACCTTACCGACCTGGCTGGACAAGGCGATACTGCACACCTTCTACCACAACATGGTGATGGTGCGCAGCTATGACAAAAAAGCGATCGCGCTGCAGCGAACCGGCAAACTCGGTACTTTCCCCTCTCATCTCGGTGCTGAAGCTGTGGGGATTGGCATCGGTCTTGCCATGCAGCCGCAGGATGTCTACGTCCCCTACTATCGGGACATGCCCACCCTCTATGTGCGGGGCGTACCGATGGAGAAAAACCTGCAATATTGGGGTGGTGACGAGCGGGGCAGTTATTTTCTCAAAGCCGATGGGACCCCCTCTGAAGATCTCCCCATCTGTGTCCCCATCGCCACCCAGATCACCCACGCCTGCGGCATTGCCTCTGCCTTCAAACTGCGTAATCAACCGAGGGTTGCCGTGGTCACCATTGGCGATGGCGGCACCTCCAAAGGGGATTTTCTGGAGGGGCTTAACTGCGCGGGTGTGTGGCACCTGCCGATGGTTATCATCGTAAACAACAACCAGTGGGCTATCTCGGTGCCGCGCAAGCTGCAATCGAGCGCCCCTACGCTGGCCCAGAAAGGGATTGGCGCCGGGGTGCGCAGTCTGCAGGTGGATGGCAACGATGTGGTGGCGGTCTACGATGCAGCCCGCAGTGCCGTCGAACGGGCCCGCATCGGCAAGGGGCCGACCCTGATCGAGGCGGTCAGCTATCGCCTCGGCGATCACACCACGGCCGACGATGCTACCCGCTATCGCGACGGGGCCGAGGTCGAGGCCGCCTGGGCCAAGGAGCCGATCAAGCGGCTGCGCCAGTTCATGCACAGCCAGGGCTGGTGGGATGAAGAGCAGGAGCAGAGCTTGTTGGCAGAGGCCGCCCGAGAGGTAGAACAGGCGGTCGCCCGTTATGAGGCGATGGCGCCCCAGCCGCCGGAGGCGATGCTCGACTATCACTATGCCAGCCTGCCCGCCGAACTCTTGCCCCAGCGCGAGCGAGTGATTGCCAAGGGGATGAAGCAGGAGGTTGGCCATGAGTGAGATCAGTTTGCTGGAAGCGGTCAACATGGCCCTTCACTACGAGATGGAGCACGACCCGGATGTGGTGGTACTGGGCGAGGATGTAGGAGTCAACGGCGGGGTGTTTCGCGCCACCGTGGGGCTGCGCGACAAGTTCGGTTTCAAGCGGGTGATCGACACGCCGCTGGCCGAAGGATTGATCGCCGGGGTGGCGGTCGGCATGGCCACCCAGGGGCTCAAGCCGGTGGCCGAGTTTCAGTTTCAGGGCTTCATCTTCCCCGGGATGGAGCAGATCATCTGTCAGGCGGCGCGGATGCGAAACCGTACCCGTGGCCGCCTCTCTTGTCCCCTTGTCTATCGCTCCCCGTATGGCGCTGGCATTCACTCACCGGAACACCACAGCGAGAGTGTCGAGGCGCTGTTTGCCCATATTCCGGGGTTGCGGGTGGTGATCCCCTCCAGCCCGAGGCGCGCTTATGGTTTGCTGCTGTCGGCTATCCGCGATCCGGATCCCGTGATGTTTTTCGAACCGGATCGCATCTATCGCTCGATGAAATCCGAGGTAGTAGATGACGGTGTCGGCCTGCCGCTGGATGTCTGTTTCACCCTGCGCCCGGGCCGGGATATCACGGTAGTGGCCTGGGGTGCCTGCATTCAGGAGGTGATGCGGGCGGCGAACCTGCTGGCCGAGCAGGATATCCAGTGCGAAGTGCTGGATCTGGCCACTATCAAGCCGCTGGATATGGCGACCATCCTCACTTCGGTGCGCAAGACCGGCCGCTTGCTGGTGGTGCACGAGGCGTGTGGCAGCTTCGGGGTCGGAGCCGAAATTGTGGCGCGGGTGACCGAGCAGGCACTTCCCAGCCTCAAGGCGCCGCCCAGACGGCTGACTGGCGTGGATGCCGCCGTTCCTTACTATCGCAATGAAGCGTATTACCTCATCACCGAGCAGGATATCGCTGATGCCGCTTACCAGTTGATGGAGAACCAGTGGCTATGAAATTTTTCAAATTACCGGATCTGGGTGAAGGGTTGGCCGAAGCCGAGATCGTCGAGTGGAAGGTGAGTGCCGGTGATACCGTCGAGGTCGATCAGGTGCTGTTGTCGGTGGAAACCGCCAAGGCGCTGGTGGATGTGCCCTCTCCGGTGGCCGGGGTGATTGCCCGTCTCTGTGGCGCCGAGGGGGATATCCTCCATATCGGTGCGCCGCTGGTGGAGTTCGAGGGGGGCGAAGATGATGGTACCGTGGTGGGCAAGGTGAGCGCCCATCAGCAGCATATAGAGGATCACTTTGTGGTGGGGGCCATTGCTCCGGGTGGTTCGCTGGTGCAAGCCATGCCTGCCGTGCGGCTGCTGGCGCAGAAGTTGGGTCTGGATATTGACCGGCTCAAGGGAAGTGGTAGCGGCGGCATGGTGACCGAGCTGGACGTGCAGCAGGCATTCGAAGCTCAGCAGAGCAGTGGCAACGAGTTCCTCAAAGGGTCGCGGCGGGCCATGGCCAAGGCGATGGAGCTCTCCCATCAGACGGTAGTGCCGGTCAGCATCACCGACGAGGTGGACTTGCGCCACTGGCGAACAGATGAAGATGTGACGGTGCGCCTGATCAAGGCCATTGGCGTGGCGTGCCGTGCCGAGCCCTCGATGAACGCCTGGTTCGATGGTGAAACCCTGTCGAGACGGTTATTCAAAGAGGTCAATGTGGCCATTGCGGTGGATTCAAAGCATGGGCTCTATGTGCCGGTGATGGAGAACGTGGCCGAGCGGGAGGGGGCGGATATCCGGCAGGGACTGGATCGGATGATCGCCGATGTGAAGGCGCGCGCCGTGCCACGCGAAATGTTGCAGGGGGCGACCATCACTCTCACCAACTTCGGCGCCATCGCGGGTCGCTACGCCAGCCCCATCGTCACGCCGCCGCAGGTGGCCATCATAGGGGCAGGCAAATTGTTCGAGAAAATGGTGTTCATCCATGGCGAGGCTCGCCCGGTGAGAGCACTGCCGCTGTCGATGACGTTTGACCACCGCGCCTGCACCGGCGGGGAAGCTGCGCGCTTCCTGAAGACCTTGGTCGAAGCACTGGAAGCGCCCACATCATAAATCGCCCATAAACGGTTGTGCCCTGTTATCAGCAGGGCACAAATTTGTTTGCGTAATCTACAAAGCCACGTATAATCCAAATCAGCTTGAAAGGGCGATAGTTATGTCAATGAATACGATGTTCTACATCTTGTCCTGTTGTTCATAAGTTAATCCCGTTTTTTGAGCTTTACCCGCTGAAAAGCATAAGTAATTATTTTGAATACAGGTTTAAAGATATGTCTAACATGATCACCGGTACCGTTAAGTTTTTCAACGAAACCAAAGGTTTTGGCTTCATCCAGCAAGAAAACGGCCCGGACGTTTTCGTTCACTTCAGCGCTATTCAAGGTGCCGGTTTCCGCACCCTGGCTGAAGGTCAGCGCGTACAGTTCTCTGTGACCCAAGGTCAGAAAGGCCCGCAGGCTGAGAACGTAACTGCTCTGTAATTCTTACAGAATTTAAGAAAGCCGTGGTGCCTCTGGTACCACGGCTTTTTGTTTATATGGCCTTTGCTCCTGACTCATACGGTGTGTGAATCATGTTCCAGACCTTGTTGCTTGTGACTGCTTTGACCCTGGTTGTGGATGATCCAGTGCCGGTTCAAGCTGCAATGGAGGCTCAAGTTGTCTGCCAGCAGTTTGTTCATGTCCGATTGGGAGAGGAGCGGCAACCTGATGAGATCCAGGCCAGGTTGATCCCCAATCGGGAGTCGGAGTGGCTGGTCGATGGCAAAGTAAAAGGACCCGAAGGTCCTTTGCTGTTTGCCTGTCATCTCCATCGGGGAGAGCGTTGGGAGCTGCTTAATTTTTCGCTGTGGGCTCCCCAGCCGGTCAAAGCGGTTTGAGTGCGACCAGAAGATGCTGCATATGCTCTACCATGGTCATGCCAAACGGGGTGAGGTAGCCGCCATCTTCCGCACTGATGAGTCCCTGCTGATGCAGGCGGGCCGCTGCCTGGCACAGCTCTTCAGACATGTCGCTGCGTAATTTGATACCCAGGCTCATGTTGGCCGGATCAAAGCATGCCAGTATCTTCAACTGGTTTATTACGTCATCAGAAATCTGATCGATACCAATCATGGATCTACTCCTTACGCTAAAGATGTATGCAAACTAGCATTCCCGGATCCACTTTAGTGGGCGCTGGTTCAAACTATTGGCCTTTGTCTGTGCAATATCCTTCCGAGTGCTGTTTTTTTGGGCGTAATCAGAGGGTTGGCTGACAGCTTAGCCAAGGGCCGAGCCGGACCAAACGTGATAGGATAGGGCACTTATTTATATCGGACGGCCTATTGGTGGCTGTTCGCTCTGTTCAAGGTATCGCTCATGGTCAAGATCACTCTGGTATCCCTGCTGCATTCACTTTGTGCCCGCTTTCCTGTCTACCCCGCTGCTTCGCTGACGTCACTGCTTGATGCCCATCAGGGCGAGGTGTGGTTGCCTGCTCGCAAGGGGGCCGACATTGCGCTGCTGCGCAAGCGTGCCAAAGGGGGGCATGAGCTGGCGTCACTCGATGCGGGCTGGTGTGATTTTGCCGCCAGCGACAGCGGCGATACGCCCGAGCTGGATGCGCTGGCTAACTACGACACCGAGATGATGGATAACCTGCTGATGTATTGGCATAGCGCGGCCAAGATCAACAGCCCGATCACCGATAACCTGTTTGAGCTGCGCCGCGAAGTGGTGGATGAGGCCCACGGGGTCAAACTCGCTGCCGCCTGGGAGCAGCAGCAACAGCTGCGTTTCGAACAGTTGATGGCGATGGCGGCCAATGGCCGGGATCAGATCTGCTTTGTCGAGGTGGAGTCCGCCTACTGGCTGCGGCAGAAGTTGAGCGAGCAGCCTGATGTCGAGCTGATCACGCCTGCGTTGTAAAAGGCGCAAGATTACTGCTGGCGGTCTCTCAATCGAGGAGGCTGCTCTATTCTTATGGGCGTCATTGTCCTCCCCATCTGGTGCCAAGGGGCTACAAGCTGGACAAGCTGACGACAAGATGTGAACATGGCGCCCTTTATTGAGAGAGAGACTTGGCCAATGAGCTATGAACTGAGCGACACCGAGCGCAATGCCGCGCTGCAACTGAACGCTGAATACCGTTACGATCACTTCATCAGCAAGCTGGTCGAGCATGAAGAGCTGTTTGTGCTGACTGACGAGCACGGCGTGATGATGCTGACTACCGACGATGAAGATTGCATCCCGGTATGGCCACACCCGGAATACGCCCAGGCGTGGGCCGAAGGTGAATGGGCCGAGTGCAAGCCGCAGTCCATCACCCTCAAGGTGTGGCTGGAGCGCTGGATCGATGGCATGGAGCAGGACGAACTCTGTGTGGCCGTGTTCCCGACCCCGGAGCAGGAAGGCATTGTGCTGGAGCCCGCCGACATCGCCGACGCTATCGCCCAGAAGCAGGCCAAGCGCGGCTAATTACCCCCAAGCTTGACGCGAGCAACTCAGGTTGCAAAAACTAGGTTGCAAAAAAAGACCCCGCCAGTGTGCGGGGTCTTTTTTTATCTGCGATTGACTCAGGGCTGTTTGAAGCGGGTGTCGACCTGAGTAACGGGGGGGAAGGTTTTGCCACTATTGATGGCATCCCGCGTTTCACTTTTTACCTGTTCGTCGATCCAGAACAGACCACCATAGCTGTAACCACTGCTGCCGCCATCGAGGGGCCAGTAGAGTAGCTCGCTCTTGGGGGTAGCCGGTACTTTGGGCAGCTTGATCCAGCGCCAGGCCCCGCCACGGGTGTAGGGGACCTGATAGGTTGGGACGAAGCTGGCCAGCTCATAGAGCCGCTGTTGAATCTGGCGCGACAGCTCTGCCTTTTTGCCAAAATCAAAGGCCTTGTCGTACTGCTCCACCAACGCGGTTATCGCCTCATCGTCGATGTTCATGATGTTATTGGTTTGCGGCTTGTGGGCGTTGACCTTGTGGAAAAACTCCCAATAGGCGGGGTAGCGGCCGGCACCCCATGCCATCCAGGCGCTCTGATGTTTTTTCTCCAGCATTGATTTGAAACCGGACGAAGCATCCATCAGGTTGAGTTCGAGATTGAGTCCTGCCTTCTTGGCCTCTTCCCGCAGCAGGGTGAGCCGCTGGGCATGCTCTGCGGTGGTGTAGGTGACGGAGAGGGTCAGTGACTGTCCCTGATCGTTTAGCAAAATGCCGTCTGGGCCGGTGGAGGTGAAACCCGCCTTGGCAAAGTAGGTGCGTGCCAGTTTCGGATCGAAGGGCCGTTCCTTGAGCTCGGTGTTGGTGAAGTCACCCTGACCCGCGCCGTAGCTGTTGAGACGTTGGTAATCGCCGCGCAGCAGGGTGGTGAGCACCTTGTCGAGGTTGAGTGCGTGCTGAATGCCGAGCCGCACATCGAGATTGCTCAGCAGCGGGTCGTCGGTATTGAGATAGAGCCCCATGGGGGGCTGAGGGCTCTGGTTGTAAAACCAGAGTCGTTCGATATAGCCCTTCTCGAACTCTTGGGTCTTGGTTTTGTCATGCCACCAGTTGGGCATGACCAGCGCGAAAGTATCCAGCTCGCCGCGCAGGAAATGCTGCCAGGCGATGTTCTGATCCCTGAGTACCTTGATCTCGAGCCGTTCCGGATTGAAGCGATGCTGAAAATAGCGTTCGTCATCGCCCCACCAATTTTTCACCCGTTTGAAGGTGATCGATTTGCCCTTCTTCACCTCGTCGATCTGGTAGGGGCCGGTGACCGGCATTACTTTCCAGTTGTACTCCTTGACCCAGTTGGTGGTGAGCTTGATCGCGTGGCTTGGCTCCGGGCTGATGGGCAGTGACTCCAGCAGATCCTGGCGGCTCTTTGCGATGCCGCTGGTGATGGAGAGGGTGTGATCGTCGAAACGGGTCACATCGACGATCTGGGTGCTGTAGTAGTTGTTGTACCAGGGATCATTGATCTCTTTGCTGCGCATCATCTTGAGGGTAAACACCCAGTCATCGGCGGTGACTGGCTGGCCGTCCGACCAGCGCGCTTTGGGGTTGATGCGAAAATAGAGGGTCTTGTGGTCGGCGCCGAAGGCCCATTCGCTCGCCAGCATCGGTATCGGATTGCCGGTGATGGGGTGGGTGGCCAGCAGGGGCAGGTTGGTCTCCCTTATATAGGCGGCAAATGACCCGTTGGAGTCAGGTCCGAACTTGCGCAGGGTGAGGGGAAAGCTGGTGACAAAGTCACGGAAAGTACCGCCCCGCTTGGCGGCAGGATCTGCGTAGACGGGATCCGTGTTGTTGCTCTCCCACTTTAAATCGGCTGGCAGGGTGGCGCTCCAGCCGTAGTGACTCAGACAGAGGGCCAGAGTGATAGTCGTGGTACGAATAAGGCGCGGGATGGTCTGGCTCCCGGTGAATGTCGATGGCATATCCTTGCTCTCCTGATAGCGTCTTCCTGCAGGCCATGGAACGATGGCTACAGCCCCGTTGGGGGCTGGCTCATAATGAAAATTTTCCCCACCCTGGTCAATGGTGGCAGGTAAATAAGGGGTCAGGTGGCAGTCTGCGGTTTGGACCAGCGTAGTCGGCCACCCAGCAGATGTACCACAAAGCCGAGCAGCACCAGACCAGAGCCTAGCCACTGCAAGGCTGTCGGGTGTTCATCAAGCAGAATGGCGGCCGCCACCATGCCGACACAGGGTATCAATAGAGAGAGCGGGGCCACCTGCGCCACCGGATAGCGCATCAGCAGCCGTCCCCACAGGCCGTAACCCAGCCAGGTCGCGACATACGAGAGATAAAGTACGCACAACAATCCCTGCCAGCTGAAGTTGAGCAGGCTGCTCACCATCAGCTCGGGCCCCTCGAACAGCCAGGAGAGGGCGAAGAAGGGAAGAATGGGCACCAAGCCACCCCAGGCGATAAGGCTTGGTAATGAAGTTTGATAACGTAGACCGATCTGGCGATTGATGACGTTGCCAAGACCCCAACAGGCGGCTGCACAGAGGGTCAGCACGAAACCAAGCAGGGTCAGGTTGCCTTCGCCATGGGTAGCGATGAGATAGAGCCCGACCGCCGCTAGCGGCAGGGCTATCCAGTGGTGAGGTTGCCAGCGCTCACCCAGCCAGATCATGGCAAATAGCAGGGTGAAGACTACCTGGGATTGCAGTACCAGCGAGGCCATTCCCGCTGGCATGCCGAATTTCATGGCACAAAACAGAAAGGAGAACTGGCCCAGGCTGATGGCACCACCGTAGGCCAGCAACCAGCGCCAGGGCATGGCGGGCCTGGGGACCAGCAAGATAGCGGGGAAAACGACGCCAATGAAGCGCAGCGCCCCCAGCAGCAGTGGTGGAATGCCCTCCAGCCCCCATTTGATCGCCACGAAGTTAAGCCCCCAGCAGAGGATGACCAGGGCGGCCAAACATTTATCCTTGGTGTGCATCTTTCAGTCCTTGTCATCGCAGGAATGGCGATCCGCGTTCTGCAAGCGGATCGGCAAGAGGGCGAGCATACCTTTGATAGGGTGGTCGGCGTCAAGCTATGAATGGGATTTGTGTGGAGCTATTTTGCGGCTCGGATGTTCAAGCTGTGACGCAGTGTAGTGTGATGCCGCGCGCCGCCAGGGTGGCCCGCATGGGGGCGGGCAGGGCATCGTCGGTGACCAGTACGCCGATCTGTCCCGGCGTGCCGAGGGTGCTCGGGTGGATGGCGCCGAATTTGCTGCTGTCGGTGATGACCACATTGGTGACCCCCTTGGCCAGCACGCTGTTGACCACGTCGGCCCGCATCATGTCGCGGCTGGTGAAGCCTATCTCGGGATGAAAGCCGTCCACCCCGATGAAGGCCTTGGAGAAGTGCACCTGCTCGATGCAAAGGCGGGTCAGCGGCCCCACTACGCTCTCGCTCTGGTGCTGGAACAGGCCGCCGAGCAGTACCACCTGAGCCTGGGTATCGCGCAGCAGGTGGGCGATGTAGCTGCTGATGGTGATGATGGTGACCTGTTTGTGCTGGGCCAGATGACGGGCCAGCAGGGCGTTGGCGCTGCCTCCCTCGATAAAGACCGTCTCGCCATCCTCGACCAGTTGGGCCGCCCGTTTGGCGAGGCGCTCTTTGAGCAGGTAGTTGATGTTCATTCTGGCATCGGGATCGTCGCTCTCCAGCGCCATGGCCGAGCCGTGCACCCGCTTGAGCAGCCCCTGTTTTTCGAGCGCGGTGAGGTCGTTGCGCACCGTTACCTCCGATACCCCAGTGTGCCGCGATAGCTCGGCCACGCTCATCTTGCGAGCTTGATGGACCAGAGTAAGGATCAGTTGGTGGCGTGGGTTCATGGGGCCTCGCAGGTTGGCAGTGGATAGCGGCAAGCCACCTCACGGGTGGCTTGCTGGTCATAAGGGGCAAGCTGCCCCTGGTGGGGACCGTCAGAGGGTGTGCTCGGTTCGGGCGATGATATCATCTTGCGCATCGGGGGATAAGGCAGTGAAGAAGGCCGAGTAACCCGCCACCCGCACCACCAGATCCCGGTATTGATCGGGGTGGGCCTTGGCCGCCAGCAGGGTTTCGCGCGAGACGATGTTGTACTGCACGTGCCACCCCTTGTGCACCTCGAAGAAGGTGCGCAGCAGGCTCATCAGCTTGGCCTTGTCCCGCTCGTTTTCCAGGCTGGCCGGGCTCAGCTTCTGGTTGAGCAGCACGCCGCCGAGGATTGCCGCCGTGGGCAGCTTGCCGATGGAGTTGAATACGGCCGTCGGGCCGAGACGATCCGAACCCGATGAGGGGCTGGCCCCTTCCGCCAGCGGTGTGCGGGCGTGGCGGCCATCCGGGGTGGCCATAGTGGCGGCACCAAAGGGTACGTTGGCCGAGATGGAGGAGGTGCCGGCATAGTAGGTTCCGCCGATGGGGCCACGGCCGAAGCGGGTGTTGTGCAACCCCTTGAGCTCGTCGATGTAGCTCTGGTAGGCCTGCACCAGCAGCAGGTCGACCTCGTCCAGATCGTTGCCATATTTGGGGGCTGCGTTGGTGAGGCGCTGGCGCAGCTGTTCGCCCTGCAGTCCGGCAAAATCCTGCTCAAGTGCCTCGGCCAGCTCGCGTTGATCTACCACGCTCTGCTCGAACACCAGTTTCTTCAGGGCTGCCAGACTGTTACCCAGATTGGCGATCCCCACCTGCAGGCCGGAGACCCAGTCATAGACGGCGCCCCCCTGCTTGATGGTCTTGCCGCGCTCGATGCAGTCATCCACCAGGGCGCTGCAGAGGATGTCGTGGGCTTGTGCTTCCAGCACGCTGTCGACCACGCAGTCGATCTCGATGGATTTGCGGGTGAAGTAGCGAACCTGCTCGTCCCAGTGGGCCATCACCTCGTCGAAGTGGCCGAACGTGCCTTCCCGCAGCGATTGGGTCTGGGGTAAAAAGACCTTGCCAGTAGTGGCGTCGCGGCCGCCATCGAGCGCCGCCAGCAGGATGCGGGCGAAGTTGATAAAGCTCATGCCGGTGCAGCGATAGCCCCACTTGCCGGGCACGGCGGTTTCGATGCAGCCGATGGCGGCGTAGTGGTGGGCATCCTCCTCGTTCACCCCGAGCTTGATGAACTCGGGGATCACCACCTCATCGTTGTTGAAGGCGGGCATGCCAAAGCCGCAGCGGATCACCTGAATGCAGGCATCGAGGAAATCTTCGCTCATGCCGGCGTGGTAGCGTACCGAGAGGTTGGGCTGGGTTGAGCGTAGCTGGCCGCAGGACTCCAGAATCGCGTAGGAGAGGCCGTTGACCGCGTCATGGGCACTGCCATCCCGCCAGTTTTGACCACCGATGGTGACGTTTTGATAGAGCGGGCTGCCAGCAGAGGCCTTGGAGTGGGTGCCGGAGCGGATCTTGTTCACCTCCAACAGCTTGAGCCAGCACCCTTGTAGCAGCTCGATGGCGCGTGTCCGTGGCAGGGATTCTGACAGCTCAACTTCGCGGCGATACCAGGGGTAGAGGTATTGGTCCATCCGGCCAAACGATACCGAGTGGCCGTTGGATTCGATCTGCAGGATTAGCTGGATGAAGTAGCAGAGCTGCAGCGCCTGCCAGAAGGTTTCAGGGGGGCGGTGGGCGATGTGGGCGCAGTTGAATGCGATGGTCTCAAGCTCGCTTCGGCGCTCGGGACGCGGCTCCTGCGCGGCCATGTCACGGGCCATATTGCTGGCGAGAGTGGCGTAGCGCTCGATGTGATCGCTGACTGCATCGAAGGTGATGGCAACGGCCTGCAGGAACTGTTCGCGCTGCAGGTCGGCCCAATCCGCCAGATCCAGCCGGCTGCGCCGCTCGGCCACCTTGGCTTTGAAGCCATCGAGCCCCAGCGTGAGCAGCTGCTCGTAATTGACTGCGAGGTGGGCATCCCCCGAGGTCATGTTGCCCTCGGCCTTGATGATGCCGCTCTCCAGCAGCCCCTTCTGCTCATCGGTAAAGAGGCCATAGCAGCGATCCTGTACCGTCTGGCCGCGCCAGAAGGGGGTGAGGGCGTGGATTGCCAGCTTGTCTGCTTCGCTCACCGCAAAACCGGCGCCGGGGCGGTCGGCCAGCTCATCGATCTCCTTCTCAATCCAGCTCACCGTGTATTCGGGAAAGAGCGGCGCCGCCCGTACCTGACTGGCCTGATTGCCGACGATAAGCTCCTCATGCTTGATCCAGATGGTGCGCTCCTTGAGGTGGTGGGCCAGCGCCAGGGCGCGGCGCACCGGCAGCGGCCGGGCCAGATGGGCCTGATAGGCCTCGGTGTAGTGACGGGCCCGCTCGGTGCAGACCGGCGGTTGGACGATGTGGATCAGGCTCTCCTTGTGGGCACGGATCCGCGGGGGCAGGGTAGTGAGGTCGAGCTGGGTCATGGTCTTATCCTCTGCATCAAGTTATTGGTTTTGTGGTTGGCTCATGTTGCTGATCGTTAGCCACGGGTGATGGGGGTTAGGCCTCGCGAATAGGCATATTCATGGGCAAACGCGAGTAAATCTGGGTCGTCGAGTGGTTTGTCCGGCGCCAGATAGGGGAGATCGAGCAGAGCGTATTTGCCCGCGCCCAGGGTGTGGTAGGGGAGAAAATGGATCTCCTGCACCGTGCCGAGGCTGGCGGCGGCATCGGTGATGGCCTGGATCGATTCTCGGTCGGCATTGAAGCCGGGAATGAGCGGCACCCGGATCTGCATCGCCACGCCGCGTTCGGCCAGACGCTTGAGGTTGGCCAGGGGCAGGGCAACCTTGCCGCGGGTCCAGTCGAAGAAGCGCTTCTCATCCACATGCTTGAGATCTGCCAGCAGCAGGTCGAGGTGGGGGAGGCTTGGCTCAATCTGGTGCCAGGGCACGTGCAGGCAACTTTCCACTGCGGTATGGAGTCCCTCGGCCTTGCAGCGAGCCAGCAGGTCGGCGGCAAATTCGGGCTGCATAAAGGGTTCGCCGCCTGAGAGGGTGACGCCACCGCCGCTGCGCTCGAAGAAGGGGCGATCCCGCAGAAGGGTTGCCATCAGGGAGTCCAGTCTCTCCTCCCGGCCGCACACCAGCAACGCTTCGCTTGGGCAGAGGCCGCGCAGCCGTTCCACATCCTGAGCGCTCAGGACCGAGCGGGTGAGCTGGACTCCCTGGCTGTCACGCAAGATTGCCGGACAGGCGTCGCAGCAGAGCCTGCATCCCTCGATGCATTGGCGCCGGTCGAGTAGTATGTCCGGCTTGGGAGAGCGGCTTTCCGGGTTTTGACACCAGCGACAGGCCAGCGAGCACCCCTTGAGAAATACCAGGGTGCGAATGCCGGGGCCATCGTGAGTTGAATATCGTTGCAGGTCGAAAATCATACCGCCTCCTTTTGTTTTTGTATTTTATTTGCTTTCGTTCGAAAGTTGATTTGATTTCGATCAACTAATTTGTGGATGTGATCTCGTTAGAATGGCGACAGATTGAACATCCCGTTAAGGAGCTAGAGATGGAGTTGTATCTCGATACTGCCGATGTGGCTGCGGTGCGCCGCTGGTCACGGATCCTGCCGCTGGCTGGCGTTACCACCAATCCGTCCATTACTGCCGCTGGCGGTATGCCACTGGCCGATCTGCTGCCCGCCCTGCGGGAGGTGCTGGGTCCCAAGGCGCGGCTGTTTGCCCAGGTGATGGCCAAAACCGAGACCGAGATGGTGCGCGAGGCATTTGCCCTGCGGGAACTGGACCGTGACCTGGTGATCAAGATCCCGGTGTGTGAAGAGGGATTGGCGGCCATCAAGACCCTGACTGCCAACGGTGTGCCGACCTTGGGCACGGCGGTCTATACCCCGCTGCAGGGCTGGCTGGCTGCGGTAGCGGGCGCTGAGTATGTTGCGCCTTACGTCAACCGGCTGGATGCGCAGGGGGGGGATGGCATTGCCACCGTACAGGAGTTGCAACAGCTGCTTGAGCTGCATGCACCGAACAGCAAGGTGCTGGCGGCATCGTTCCGCACGCCGCGTCAGGCGCTCGACTGTCTGCTGGCGGGCTGTCAGTCCATTACCCTGCCGCTCGACGTGGCCGAGCAGTTGCTGAGCGTGCCGGCAGTAGATGCGGCGCTGGCGAAGTTTGATCAGGATTGGCAGCGTGCGTTTGGCCGCTGATTTAAGGTGAGCATGGGGGAGAGCAGAGGGGGATTGAATTGACCGACTAGACTGTAAATAGGTAGCCACGCGTTGGCTACCTTGCAGTTTACCGGAGGTATTCCATGAGCGACCATCTGCTGCTCCCCCATGGTGAAGATCTGCGTCGTGCGGTGCTCTGGCTCAGTGAGCATCACCTGCATGATATTGCTGCCATTGAAGAGGCCAGTTTGCGTTTCGATCTTTCGCCGCTGGATGAAGAGTTTCTGATCCTGCACTGGCTTGACAGCCAGCGCCAATCGTAAAGTGAGGTGAGGAGTTAGAAGAAGTTGGCGAGGTTGATGCCAAACTCTTTGGGGTCGACCGTGTTTTCGATGCTCTCCTGAACGCCAGCTTTGGCCAGATCCAGCCACTGCACATCGAGATAGTGACGCTGGGTGGCGTGATAGATCACCTTGACCATCGGTTTGAGTGGTTGTTGTTCGTTACGCTGCATCACGATAGCTAACCGCTGGTTCGAGAGCTGTACCAGTGTTCCCACCGGATAGACCCCCATGCACTTGATGAACTTGGTGACCAACTCGGCATCGAAGTGCAGATTGATCCCTTTGAGCAGGATACGGAAGGCCTGGGTTGGCTGCATACCAGCCTTGTAGACCCGATCTGCAGTGATGGCATCATACACATCGACGATACCGCTCATGCGGGTATAGAGCGAGAGCTGGTCGCCTTTCAGACGTTGCGGATAGCCAGTACCATCAAGCCGTTCGTGGTGGTTGGCGGCCACCTCCAGCATGGTGGGGGTGATGCCGGGGGTGTTGCTTAATATCTCGTAGCTGTGTACCACATGCTGGCGCATGATGGCGAACTCCTCGTCTGTCAGTTTGCCAGGTTTGTTGAGCACTTCGTCGGGGGTCATGATCTTGCCCACATCGTGTAGCAATCCCCCCAGAGTCAGCTCCTTGAGCACGCTGCGCTCCAGCCCCAGATAGCGGCCAAAGTTGGCGAGCAGAATGGCGACGTTCATGGAGTGCTCCATCAGGTAGGCATCCTTTGCGCGAATGCGGGCTAGGCAGAGCATGGCATCCCCGTGGGTGAACATGGTGTCCACCATCTCTTCGGCCACTTCGGCCAGCGGGGTGATGTCGATGGGTTCACCTGCCTTGAGATGGCGAATGAACTTGCCTTGCAGCTCGCGTGCTTCCTGATAGAGGCGACGGATCTTCAGTTCCCGACCTTCGCCGTTGGCACTGGTTCGACGCCCCACCTGAGCACTGTTGGCATTGAGCTCGGGGGAGGTAATAGCGTCACTCTCGGCACTGCCCAGCTTGCTGCGAGCCAGATCGATGCGCACCGTGAGCACCCCCTGACGCACCAGATTGGCTATTTGTGTCACATTCGTCACCATGCCCATCTGGGCAATCTCCATCCCACCGGTCTGGCTGGCGATAGCAATGACATACATACCGGGTTTCAGCTGGTTGACAGGGATGACGGGATAGGATGCTTGAGACTTCATGGCGGCTTCCTGACTTTTATTATTATGAGTATCGTTCGGATGGGGCATACCGGAGAAGTCTAACATCGGATAACTGCTTCGTCATAATTGGCAACCCCTTAACAGTGGCGTTGTCGCCCCCGCCCGATATAATGACGCCCCTTTACTTGTTGGATCCCGAGGTTGTGAATGCGGCTTGATAAATTTCTGTGCGATTGTTCCGATTTGACCCGCTCGCTGGCAGGCAAACTGATCCGTCAGGGTGAGGTCATGGTGGATGGCATTGTGGTCAAGCAGCCCGCCTTTCATATCAATGAGCAGAGCCAGATCGAGTTTGACGGTGTGTTGTTGACGCTGGAGCAGCGCAACCGCTATTTCATGCTGCACAAGCCGGAAGGTTACGTCTGTTCCAATGAGGATCCGGATCACCCGACCGTCTTCTTCCTGATGGATGAGCCGGCAATGGGCAAGCTGCATGTGGTGGGTCGCCTCGATCTCGATACCACGGGGCTGGTGTTGGTGACCGACGATGGTCAATGGTCCCACCGCATCACGTCGCCTCGTCACGAGTGCGCCAAGACTTATCACGTCTGGCTGGCCGATCCGGTGAACCCGGATGCGATCGAGCTGTTCGCCGAAGGGGTATATCTGCGCAACGAGACCGATAAAACCCGTCCTGCCCAGCTGGAAATTCTCGGCGAGTGCGAGGCTCGCCTGACCATTCACGAAGGCAAATACCATCAGGTCAAGCGGATGTTTGCCTCCATCGGCAACAAGGTGGTGGGGCTGCATCGTGAACGGGTGGGCGGCCTGACGCTGGACGAAGCGCTGGCTCCCGGCGAATATCGCGAGCTGACGACTGAGGAGATCGCCCTGTTCTGATGGTCAGCTTCCCGCCGGGGTTCAGTGGCCGCTAAAACCCAGGACTAGCGCTGTACCTAGGGTGGCAATCAGGGCTCCGACCCAGGCGGCAAGAGATGGCCGCTCGCCCGAGTGCCACCACAATAGTGGCAGCAAGATCACGGGGGTGGTGGAGGAGAGAATGGCCACCATCCCGACCTCTCCTTGCCGTAAAGCCACCAGGATCAGGGTCATGCCAAGCGCCATCGCCAAAAAACCGTTCGCGGTGATCAAGGCGAAGATCTGACGGTTGATGGGATTGATTGGTCGTGCAAGCGGCATCCCTATCGTTCGCAAGGTGCAGTGCGCCAGCAGTGCGCTGGCCATTCTGATCCCCGAGCCACTCACCGCATCCACGGTGCCACTCATCATCACCGGTTTGGCAATGATGACACCCAGGCTCTGACAGAGGGCCGCCGTCAGGCCAAGCCCAATCCCGATGCCCAAGCTGCCCCGGATCTGCTCCCACTCGTTGCTGCTACTGCGCCTGCCAAACAGGATGGCCAGCAGGACGCCGGCAAACACCAGGATGGCGCCCAGCAGTCGCCACCCCGTCAGCTGTTCGTTAAACAACCAGAGTCCGAGCAGGGCGGAAAACAGGGCATGGCAGGAGAAGAGCAGACCACTGCGTCTGGGCCCCAGCCGGTTCATGCAGGCATAGAGTGCCGTATCGCCGATGAAGATCCCGATAAGACCCGAGAGTGCGAGCTGGGGGAGGGTACTGGCTGTGAGCGTTTGCCAGCCACCGGTGAGCAGACTCATGCTGCCGAGCATCAGGGTAACCAGGAACATGCGCCAGCGGCTATAGGCAAATGCTCCCAGATGGCGGGCTGGTTTGACCGAAATCAGGGCTGCAATTGCCCATAAACTGGCCGATGCTACGGCCAGCCACTCATACCCCATAAAAACTCCTGAAAAAAGTCGCCCGAAAGACTCCATCTCCGGGACAAGCCCGATACAATACGGGGCGTTTTCGGGGATAACAAGGGCGGCATCAGGCATTCATCAGGCGCGCCGTCGGCCTTCCCCCTCCAGAAGTGGTTTTATTCGAGGTTTTTTCATGAGGTATGGTTTCTTCCCCAAGCTGGCGCAACGCTGGCTCTCCCCGCTATTGATCGCTGTACTGGCTGGACCATTGGCACATGCGACCACCGTCGAACAGCAACCCCCCTTGGCTGATCGGCAAACCCTGATCAAGGGCAATGGTGCCGAACCGGAGTCACTGGATCCTGCCTTGGTGCGCTCGGGGTTCCCGGGAGAAGCCGTATTGGTGGACCTGTTTGAAGGGCTGGTTAGCGAGGATGGCCAGGGTAATATCGTGCCGGCCCAGGCGCTACGCTGGGAGGTCAGCGAAGATGGTCTGGAGTGGCGTTTCTTCCTGCGGCCCCAGCTGAAGTGGTCAAATGGCGAGCCACTGGTCGCCAGCGATTTTGTCTATGCCTGGCGCCGTCTGCTTGATCCGGCCATCGGTTCTCCTTCTGCTGGACTCCTGCTGGCTACGGGGATCAACAATGGTCAGTCTATCTATGCGGGGGCGCTGGAGCTCGACAATCTGGGTATTCAGGCACAGGGCGATCAGATCCTGAAAATCACGCTGGAGCGGCCAGTCCCCTATTTTCTGCAACTTATCAGTCAGCGTCCCTTCGTGCCGGTCAATCAGCGGGCAATAGCCAAGTTTGGCAAACAATGGACGGAACCAGGCAAGCTGGTGAGCAATGGCGCTTACCGGTTGACGAACTGGACGCCAAACGAACGGATCGAAGCCGAGCGCAATATCCACTATTGGGATGATCTCCACACTCGTATTGAGCGGGTCACCTATCTGCCTGTTACTTCTCAGCACGCAGAGCGGTTGCGTTATGAGGCTGGTGAAATACAGCTGACCAATAAGGTGTCACTCGATTACTACCAGAAGATGAAGCGTGAAGCGCCAGAACGACTCTGGGGTTCGTCACTGTTTGGTACTTACCTCTATGTCTTCAACATGCGGCGACCTGAATTACAGGATATTCGGGTGCGTCAGGCACTTTCCATGGCGATTGACCGCCAGCAGCTGACCGAGTCGGTAAGCGGCCAGGATGAGAAGGCTGCATGGTCGTTGTTGCCGGAGATGCCCGGTTATCCGCGCGTGGTGATACCCGTGGCACTGGAAAATATGTCGACCCGGCAGGTCAAGGCGGCGGCGCTACTGGTTGAAGCGGGCTACAGCACGGCGCGTCCGCTCAAGCTCAGCATTACCTACAACAAGGCGGAGACCCACAAAAAGATGGCGGTAGCGATTGCGGCCATGTGGCAGAGGTTGGGCGTGCAGGTTTCGTTCAACGATCTGGAGTGGGGGCCCTATCAGGTTGCCAAGGATAGCGGTGATTTTCTGGTGGCCAGAAGCTTCTTGTTTGGTGACTACGTGGAACCATCAGCGATGTTAAGCAGTTTCCGCTGTCAGGATCTGCGTAATGAAAGTGGTTACTGTAATCCCGATTTTGATCTGCTGCTGGAGCAGGCGGTCAATACGCTTGATAACGGGAGCAGGGCAGAGCTTTATCACCATGCCGAGCAGTTGCTGCTCGAAGAGGCACCGATCATACCCGTGTATCATTACAATCAGATGAGATTGGTCGATCCCACGTTGCGGGGGTTGCCCAGCCAGAATTTGAAAGGAACGATTGCCACCAAGGATCTCTATTTCAGCCCGCAGTGAGGAGCATTTCATGAAACTTGCCATCATTTCCGATATTCACGGCAGTATCAGTGCGCTGGAGCAGGTGTTGAGCCTGCTCCAGCCATGGCAGCCCGATCACTACCTGCTGCTTGGTGATGTGCTCAATCATGGGCCACGTAATCCTTTGCCAGAAGGATATAACCCTGCAGCGGTCGCCGAGCGGCTCAATGAATTGGCGGCACAGATCATCGCCGTGCGGGGCAATTGCGATTCTGAAGTGGATCAGATGTTGTTGAGCTTCCCCATTACAGCCCCCTACAACCAGCTGCTAATAGATGAGCGGCGCTGGTTTGTCAGTCACGGCCATCTGTATCGCCCCGATGAGGTGCAATTACCTGCTGGTAGCCTGTTTCTGAGTGGTCATACCCATGTACCGGTACTGGAGTGGCAGGGCGAGCGGGTGTTGATGAATCCGGGCTCGATCTGTTTCCCGCGTGGCGAGTTGCCCGCCAGCTATGGCTGCTATGAGGCTGGTGTACTGAGTGTTAAGGCGTGTGCGGATGGTCGCGAGCTTCTGCGTTTGTTGCTTTAGAGTATGAACTGAGAAAGAGCAAGGCCTGATATGGGGTGTCAGGCCTTGATACCGTAGGAGCGGGTGCCAGAGCGCGTATTGCCCTTGGCGTCATATGTCATGCTGTTGCGATCGCGCAGCTTACTCAAAAAGGTAGCCAGACGGCGGTTGGAGACGATACTGAGCTCCAGCAGTCGGCCATTGATGTCATTTTGCGCCTGACATGCATCTAGCTTGGCTCGTAGTTGAGCCATTTGGTCCGGATAGGCTGCCAGTTGTTGCGCAAGCTCCGGCATCTCTGCCAGTGTTTTATCCAGTGTTTCTATCGCAGCAAGTAATTGCTGTTTGCGCTCGGTCAGTGCAGGCAGGGCCAGAGCCTGATGCTGTTCGAGCAGGCTGAACTCCTCTTCCAGAATGCCTTGCATCTGGGTGAGGTAATCATCCTGAGTGTGCAGTAACGAAGGTAAGTCCATCATCCGAGAACTTTGTCCAGATTGGTCTCAAAGTTGAACATCTTTTTGGCCACAGCATCACTGTTAACCTGATATTCACCACTGGCAACGGCCTTTTTCAGTCGCTCTACCTTGCTTTCGTTACCGGTCGATGCGGTATTGAGGTTTTGTTGCATCTTTTGCAATTGCTGAGCCTCATTAGTCAAGGAGACGGAGTCCAGCTTGACAGTTGCCGCTTTGCTTTCATTTTCGGGCGATGAGGTGACTGACTTGCTGCCTGTCCCCTGGCTACTACCGGTATTTTGCAACCGATTGTTCGCCAAGTTGTTGATATTGTTGATGGCCATTTGAGTTACCTTCGTCTGCTTTAAGGTTTGCTTACCTGTTTATCGGTACGGTAGGTCAAAACTTTAGAAAAAAATTGTCAATGCCTCAGACATTAAAAAGTGACCGACACAGAGCCCACTGCACTCACTTTACCCTCGACTGTTTTACCAGAGCGAATATTAACGAGTTTGATGATCTCCCCGAAGCTGCCATCTTGCAAGGCTCGGGCCATTGTTTTGATCTGGAAGTTGCTGTTTTCCGCCGTCAAGGTGACCTGATCCCCTTTGCATACCACACAGACTTGGCTTAAACGGATAGGTTGCCCCGGCTTTATCTCCCGTTTGCTGCGAACGCCAATGAGGGGGGCGGGGTCAGTCAAATAGTCGCCACGGATCAGAGTCTGATCTTGATAAGCAAGCACCAGTTGGCTTTCGGTTAACACATCTCCTTTGGCAATGGGATTGGCTACCGTGACAAAGGGTTTTTGAATACTGACGCGAACTGGCAGATAGACATCCCAGGGCTTGTCTTCTTCGCATTTCAGGTAAACGGTTGTATTACGGCGAATTTCCATTTTTGCTGGTAAGCTGATGGTTAACCGATCTTCGCAGCGGGTAAGCGGGAGTCGTTCATCGAGGGTTGCCGTTGTGACCTCGGCCTTTGCATCCAAGGGTATGTCGAGTTGACCATAAACGAACTCTTGTGCCTGTTCTTGCAGATAGGTGGTGACCTCCGAGGCGGAGCTGGAAGATATGCTGCCAAAAAAGAGGCTGATGAGTAAAAGTCGGTTAATCATTTTTGCTCGTTGGTCGATAAGTTGTTCACGCATATCACCATATTTAACTATGATTGCTTCAGAATCTGTTCGTTGTCACATCAATAGTCTGACGCAATCCATCACGCATGCATGATTAATGCCAAGCGTTTTTAGGGAGTGTTTATGGCCAGTATCCTGGACTCGGTCAACCAACGTACCCAGCTAGTGGGACAAAACCGGCTGGAGTTGTTGTTGTTTCGTCTCAATGGACGTCAAAGATTTGGCATCAACGTATTTAAAGTGCGTGAAGTGTTGCAGTGCCCCCCCTTGACAGTGATGCCCAAGCTGAACTCCTGCATTCGCGGTGTTGCACACATTCGTGGCCAGACTATCTCTGTCATCGATCTCAGCATGGCGATGGGCAAACGGCCGATTGAAGACTTGAGCAAATGTTTCATTATTATCTCCGAGTACAACCGTTCCATACAGGGGTTTCTGGTGCACTCGGTTGAACGCATCATCAACATGAACTGGGAGTCGATATTGCCCCCACCAAAAGGGGCGGGTCGAATCAACTACATGACAGCCGTTACCGAGGTTGATGGTGAGTTGGTCGAGATCCTGGATGTTGAGCGCATTCTCAACGAAATATCACCGGTTTCCACCGAGGTAAGCAAAGAGTTGGTTGAGGCCAGTGTTGAACACCCGACTCTGGGTCGACCAGTGTTGGTTGCTGATGACTCCTCTGTGGCACGCAAACAGGTGCAGCGTGCGCTGGAAGCGATCGGGGTTGAATGTGTGCTGGCCAAGGATGGTCGCGAGGCATTGAACATGTTGCTGGAAATGACCAAGAGTGGCCCCATCAAGGATCAGATTGCACTGGTGATTTCGGACATTGAAATGCCCGAAATGGATGGTTATACCTTCACTGCCGAGATCCGGAATAATCCCAATCTCAAGGATTTGCATGTTATTCTGCATACATCCCTTAGTGGAGTATTCAACCAGGCAATGGTGCAGAAAGTTGGTGCGAACAACTTCATCGCCAAGTTCCAGCCGGATGAATTGGCAAAAGCCGTACAAAACGCACTTTAATTAAGAAGAATCGCTGCATGAAGACACTTTCGGACGACTTATATAAACAGTTCAGTAACTTTCTCGCGGTACAGAGTGGGATCGTGCTGGGTGATAACAAACAGTATCTGGTGAAGAGCCGCCTTTCACCTTTGATGGCGCAGTTTGGCATCGAGAGTCTGTCTGATCTGGTTACTCGTGCAATGAGTGTACGAGAGCGCGACCTGAAAATGGCAGTAGTGGATGCCATGACGACCAACGAGACCCTGTGGTTTCGTGATACTTATCCGTTTCAGCTTTTGACTGACAAGATTTTCCCTGAATTGGGTAAAAGTGGTCGGCCAATCAAGATCTGGTCTGCTGCATCATCGTCCGGGCAGGAGCCCTATTCGATTGCGATGACGGCACTGGAACAGCAGATGAAGAAACCGGGCACTTTGCCTGGTGGTGTGCAGATTGTGGGAACGGATATATCGACTACCATGCTGAACCAGTGCAAAGAGGGAGTGTATGACAGCCTTGCTCTTGCGCGGGGTTTGTCGCCTGAACGCAAGAAGATGTTCTTTGAGCCCTACGGTGACAATAAAATGCGTGTAGTGGAGCGAGTCAGAAAATTGACCACTTTCCGGCCTCTCAACCTGCTGGAGAGTTACAGTTTACTCGGTAAATTTGACATTATTTTTTGCCGTAACGTGCTTATCTACTTTGCGCCGGAAGTGAAGTCAAAGATCCTCAACCAGTTTGCTGCCAGTCTCAACCCTGGAGGATATCTGATGCTGGGGGCGTCGGAGTCTTTGGCAGGGTTGACCGAGCGGTTTGAAATGATCCGTTGTAATCCAGGGATTGTTTACAAGGTCAAATAGCTTTTCTGCCTTGATTTATATGGAATCTTTGGATTCCTCACCGTCCAGTAAGAGGGAAGCACAGTGCTTCCCTCTTGTTATTTACCAAGGTTACACGTAATCACCTTGCTCGGTATGTTCATCATCCACCACTGTCCGCTAAAGACGAACGGCCGTATAGTTCTGACCCATCTTCACAGCGTCTCTTAACAGCTCTCTTTTGGCACACCTCTTGCAAACAAAATATACCAAGCAGGAGGTGTGCTATGGCTATTTCATTTGACAAGGCATTTGGTGTTCATCAATACACGCTGGGAGTTCGAGCCAAGCGTGCAGAAGTGCTTTCGAGCAACATTGCCAATGCGGATACCCCAGGCTTTAAGGCCAAGGATATCAACTTTGCTCAAGCCTTGCAGGATGCCCAGCATCAACAGGGTTTTGGGTTGGCGACGACCAGCGAAAAGCATTTTGCCTTGAATATGGATTCGCCCGGTTCTGTTCAATACCGTAACCCGTTACAGCCGGATACCGGTGATGGCAATACGGTGGATGTACAACAGGAACGTAGCGAGTTTATGCGTAATAGCCTTGAGTACCAGACCTCCCTTGAGTTTATGAATAGCAAGATCAGTGGCCTGCTTAAAGCCCTGAAAGGAGAGCAGTGATGAGTTTGTTCAAGGTCTTTGACATTGCAGGCTCAGCCATGAGTGCACAGTCTGTGCGACTCAATACGGTTGCCAGCAATATGGCCAACGCGGACAGTGTCAGCTCCAGTGTGGAAAACACTTACCATGCAAGGCGGCCAATTTTTGCCGCTCAGCTCGACCAGGCAATGTCCGATAAACAGGGCTCGGTAGGGGTTGAGGTAAAGGGCATAGTAGAGAGCAAGGCTCCGTTGCTCAAAGAGTACAACCCCAACCACCCGATGGCGGATAAAGACGGTTTCATCTTCAAACCGAACGTCAATATGGTTGAAGAGATGGCGGATATGATTAATGCCTCGCGCAGCTACCAGACCAATGTACAGGTTGCAGACTCGGCCAAGAAGATGCTGCAGCAGACGCTACAGCTTGGCAAGTCCTGATAGGGGGAATGCAGCATGGTCGACACCAATAACAGTGTGAACGGCATCAGCCGTACCACGACCCAGACGACAGGCACGACTACCACGCCCAAGAAGGAGCTGGATCAGGCGTCGTTTATGAAATTGCTGACAATGCAACTTTCATATCAGGATCCTTTCAAGCCAGTGGATAATTCCCAGATGCTTTCCCAAATGGCATCCATGTCGACGTCGGAAGGGATCAGTAGCCTCTCTAGTCAGATGGGGAAGCTCAATGAGCAGATGATCTCCAGTCAAGCCCTGCAAGCATCTTCTTTAGTAGGCCAAAATGTGTTGTTACCAAGCAATATTGGTTATTTGGATAAGGAAGGGCCTATCTCTGGTGTTGTGCAGGTTGGTACGGCCAACAAATACTCGAGTGTCAAAATCACGGTCGAGGATGAAGCTGGTCAGGTTATCAAGGAATTTAGCCTTGAAGGAGACCAGAAAGGCAACGTGGAAGTTGCTTGGGATGGAACCGACAAGAACGATAAGCGGGTCAAGCCCGGCAAATATGTGCTCAAAGCCAGCGGCACAGTGGATGGCAAGTCTGAAACTATTCCCACATATGCTTATGGCAAGGTTGATAGCGTAGCTTTGGGCAATGCCACAAACCCCACACTGCTTAATCTGAAAGGTTTGGGCAGCACACAACTGAGTTCCATTCTGCAAATATCAGGAACCAATTCCAACCAGACGGCCAAGCCGTTACCAAACACGTCGACAGCATCGATCTAAGGAGCTGGATATGTCATTTAACAATGCCTTGAGCGGTGTCAATGCGGCACAAAAAGACTTGAACGTCACCGCAAACAATATTGCTAACGTTAACACGATGGGATTTAAAGAGTCCCGAGCCGAGTTTGCGGATGTTTATGCCAACTCCATTTTTGTCAATGCGAAGACGCAGGTCGGTAATGGTGTCGCCACCGGGGCTGTTGCCCAGCAGTTCCATCAAGGGGCGCTGCAATTTACCAATAACGCGCTGGATCTGGCGATCCAGGGTAACGGTTTTTTTGTGACCTCTGACGGGTTGACCAATCTGGATCGCACCTATACGCGTGCCGGTGCATTCAAGCTTAATGAAAGCAGCTATATGGTCAATAATCAGGGCCACTATCTGCAAGGCTATGAGATTAATACAGATGGTACCCCGAAAGCGGTCAGCATCAATGCAACCAAGCCTATCCAGATTCCGGATCGAGCGGGTGAACCGGTTAAAACCAGCAAAATTGACGCTAGTTTTAACCTTCCCTCTAACACCGATCCGCTACCATCCGGTTTTGGTGCAGGACCTGCGTCAACATTTGATCCAAAGGATTCAAAGACCTATTCGTCATCCACTTCTGTGGTGATTTATGACTCGTTGGGGGAACCCCATACTATCACTCAATATTTTATCAAAGAGGCCGACCCTGCCAACCCGGGCAAGCCGACCACCCCGACTTCCTGGCGGATGTATCTCTATCAAGGAGATAAACCGATTGATATTGTTGGTGGCGCAGCGCCGACAATGGCGGCTGGTTTGAACCCGGCCCCGTTGGGTGCCCAGATTACATTTGGCGCTGATGGCAAAATGATTACACCGACAATACCGGCAAGCATCAAGACGGAGCAACTGGGGGCTGGAGCGGGCATCATTACCAATGGTGCAGACCCGACTCAGCAGGTTGATATTACGTTTGGTACCGTGACCCAGTATGCGTCACCGTTTGAAGTCAACAAGTTGTCACAAGATGGTTCTACTGTTGGTCGTTTGACCAAGGTAGAGATCACTCCAGATGGTATTGTGTCCGCAACTTACAGCAATGCTACGACCATCAAGGTCGCCATGGTTGCGATGGCCAAATTTGCCAACTCGCAAGGGCTGACTCAGGTAGGTGATACTTCCTGGCGGCAATCCCTGCTCTCTGGTGACGCGTTGCCAGGTACTCCGAATTCTGGCACTTTCGGTACCATCAAGTCATCTTCGCTGGAGCAGTCTAATGTGGACTTGACCTCTGAGCTGGTTGACCTTATCACTGCTCAGCGTAACTTCCAGGCCAACTCACGTTCTTTGGAGGTTAACAGTTCGCTGCAGCAAACCATTCTGCAGATCCGTTAATTCATCTCCTATTGAGAAGGGCGCTGCGGCGCCCTTCTTTCTGAGTAATCCCTCCTGTTTTGTTGCCCCTGAACTTCCTGAATTGGCATTGGCATCCTAATTGCATTTCTCTGACTTAGAGTCATCTGTTTGACGGAGAATCCCATGGATCACCTGCTTTACATCGCCATGTCCGGGGCTAAAGAGAACATGAACAGCCTTGCTGTGCGTGGCAATAACCTCGCCAATGCCAATACGACTGGCTTCAAATCCGATTTCGAGCAGGCCCGAAGCATGCAGGCCTTTGGTGAGGGATTGCCTAGCCGGGTGTTCGCCATGACGGAACGTCCGGGTCAGAATTTGCAGCATGGCATGCTGATGACCACCGGGCGGGATCTTGATGTGGCGGTCGATGGTCCTGGCTGGATCGCGGTGCAAGATCCCAAGGGAGGAGAAGCTTATACCCGGATGGGAAATTTGCAGGTTAATGCGACCGGCAATTTGCAAACGTCGACCGGCCTCAATGTGGTGGATGACGGGGGTCAACCTATCGTGCTGCCGATGCCGATGGAGAAGATGGCGATCAATCGCGATGGCACCATCAGTGGCCGCCCGGAGGGGGCTGGGGCCAACTTGTCGGAAGATTTTCAACGGATCAAATTGGTCAACCCGGCAGCCAGTGCGGTAGAGAAGGGGCAAGATGGTCTGTTTCGGCGCAAGGATGGTCAGAATGAGCCCGCCTCTGCCAATGTCGGCCTCATTGCTGGCTCCCTTGAGGGGAGTAACGTCAATGTGGTCGATGAAATGACCAACTTGATCCGGTTGCAACGGCAGTTCGAAACCCAGATCAAATTAATGAAAACGGCCGAAGAGAATGATGAGGCCCAAACCCAGTTGCTGCGTATCAGCTAACCAAGGAGTTACATCATGAATCCTGCACTTTGGATCAGCAAGACCGGGTTGGATGCTCAGCAGACCAATATTTCGGTCACTTCGAACAACCTGGCGAACGCCAGCACCGTGGGTTTCAAAAAATCACGGGCGATCTTCGAAGACCTGCTTTATCAGAACATCAACCAGCCTGGTGGCCGTTCCTCTGCCGATACCGAGCTTCCTTCCGGTTTGATGCTGGGGGCCGGTGCCAAGGTGGTGGCGACCCAGAAAAACCATAGCCAGGGCAACGTACAGACCACGGACAACTCACTGGATCTGATGATCAGCGGCCGCGGTTACTTTGAAATTCAATTGCCGGATGGCAGCTCTGCCTATACCCGTAACGGTCAGTTCACGCTCAACAGTGAAGGCACCATCGTTACCCCAGGCAGTGGTTATACCCTGCAGCCTGAAATCCAGATCCCGGAGAATGCACAGAGTGTGACCATTGGTGAGGATGGGCAGGTCTCGGTACAGCTCAAAGGGGATGGCGCCTCTCAGGTTGTTGGTCAGATCACCCTTTCCGATTTCGTTAACGCCAGTGGTTTGCAGCCGATGGGTGAGAACATGTTTCTTGAAACCCAGTCCAGCGGTGCGGCAATCCAGGGGACTGCCGGTGCTGATGGCATGGGGGTGGTCAAGCAAGGCATGCTGGAGGCCTCCAACGTCAACGTCACTGAAGAGCTGGTTAACCTGATCCAGGCTCAGCGGGTCTACGAGATGAACTCCAAAGTTCTCTCTGCGGTGGATGGCATGATGTCATTCCTGATCCAGCGAACCTAAGTAGGAGTGTCATGATGAAAGCCGTATTGATGCTGGGATTGCTGGTGCTGGGAGGGTGTAGTAGCACCCCCAATACGCCCAAGCCCGATGATCCCGAGTTTTCCCCCGTATACGGGGAGTCGGAGCCGGTCTCGGTGAGACCGACAGGGGCGATATTTCAGCCGGAACAGGTCAATGGCATCTATTCGGATATCAAGGCGCACAAGGTGGGAGACATCATCACCATCGAGTTGTCTGAATCCACCTCGGCGTCCAAAAAAGCCAATACCCAGAGTGGCAAGGATAACAAGTTCAATTTAAGTCCTGTTAGTTTGGGCGGGGTGCCAGTGACAGCTGGTCCTTATGATATGTCGGCCTCTATTGCTCAAAATGGTGCTTTCAAAGGACAGGCCAAAGCGGATCAGAGTAACAGCCTGCAGGGGAATATCTCGGTCAGCATAGCCAAGGTACTGCCCAACGGTAACCTGCTGGTGCGTGGTGAAAAGTGGATCATGCTTAACAATGGTAACGAATATATCCGGGTTACGGGCATGATCCGGCCAGAGGATGTCACATCTGACAACAGCGTTTCATCCCAGAAAGTAGCCAATGCTCGCATCTATTACGGCGGCACCGGTGATTTGGCCAATACCCAGGAACAGGGATGGCTGACCAGCTTTTTCAATGGTCCCTGGTGGCCGCTCTAGGAGATGTTATGAAGTCACTCCGTCTTGTTACGCTGCTCTGCTGTCTGTTGCCCTTGGGCGTCGCGAATGCGTCACGCATCAAGGACCTCAGCTCGGTTGAAGGGGTACGCAACAACCAGCTGATTGGTTACGGTCTGGTGGTGGGGTTGCCCGGTACTGGTGAGAAGAACAACGCCTTCACCGAGCAGACATTCCGCACCATGCTGAACAACTTTGGCATCAAGGTGCCGGACAACATCAAGCCCAAGATCAAGGATGTTGCGCCGGTGGCGATCCATGCCGACTTGCCCCCCTTTTCCAAACCGGGACAGACGATTGACGTGACTGTTTCGGCTATCGGTGAGGCCAAGAGTTTGCGTGGTGGTACCTTGCTGCAGAGCTTCCTCAAAGGGCTGGATGGGCGGGTTTATGCCGTTGCCCAGGGGAGTCTGGTCGTAGGTGGTCTGGGGGCCGAGGGTGCCGATGGCTCCAAGGTGGTCATCAACACCCCTACTGTGGGACGTATTGCCAATGGTGCAACGGTTGAGCGGGAAGTGCCCAATGCCTTTAGCCAGGGTGACACCATCACTTTCAACCTCAACCGTCCAGATTTCACTACGGCTCGTCGTCTGGCTGACGCCGTTAATGACCTGGTCGGCCCCAACACTGCACAGGCGCTGGATGCCACGTCGATCAAGGTTTACGCCCCGCGGGACCCGGGTCAGCGCGTCTCTTATCTGGCGACAATCGAGAATCTGGAGGTGGATCCAGCCAACGAGGCCGCCAAGATCATCGTCAACTCTCGGACTGGTACCATTGTTATCGGCAGTCAGGTCAAGTTGAAACCAGCGGCAATTAGCCATGGTGGGTTGACCGTCACCATTGCTGAAAATCAGCAAGTCTCCCAGCCTAATCCCCTCTCTGGCGGGCAGACCACAACAACCAATAGCTCGACGATCAACGTTCAGCAGGAGCAGGGGCGGATGTTCAAGTTTGATACCGGAGCAACACTCGATGAGCTGGTTCGCGCAGTGAATCAGGTGGGGGTCGCCCCCGGTGATTTGATGGCCATTCTGGAGGCGTTGCAGCAGGCGGGCGCTATCGAAGGGCAACTGGTCATATTGTAACAAGCGGCAAGTGATTGCCACGGGTGGCAATGAGGTAAGCAAAATGGCGGAGTTTGACACTAACAGCGGTTTGAATCTGGGGATGGTACAGGATGTCAAAAACCTGGATCGTCTACGCCAGATGAGCCAAAGCAAAGAGGGGCAGGCTGCGGCACTTCAGAGTGCATCGCGCCAGTTCGAGTCAATCTTTACCCAGATGCTGTTTCAAAGCATGCGTCAGGCCAATCAGGTGTTGACCCAGGACAGTCCGTTCAATAGCAGCTACACCCAGTTTTACGAAGGGATGCTGGATGAGCAGCGGGTCTCGGATATGTCCAGCAAAGGTGGCATGGGATTGGCGCAAATGGTGGTTAAGCAACTCTCCCCCGAGACATTCACCCACAAGGATGGCCGGGTGCTCAAGATGCCACAGCGGACGGAGCGGGCATATAAACCTTATGAGCCACCCACTGCGGCAACCAATGATTTGATTGCTGCTTCAAAAGTTGGCAAAGATTTTGCTGAGAAAGAGATGGCAGTGGAGAAACATGGTCTTACCATGCCAACACGGCCGCATCGCACTGTGCCGCCGATGGGGTCCTCCATTCAGAGTGGGCATGATGCGAAAGAAGGGCGTACCGAGTTTGATAGCCCGGAAGAGTTTGTGGAGCGTTTGATGCCGCTTGCTAAGAAAGCGGCCGACAAGCTGGGGCTGAGCCCGGCGGTTCTGGTGGCTCAGGCAGCCCTGGAGAGTGGCTGGGGCAAGCGGGTGATCAAGGATGGTGAAGGGCAGCTGACCCATAACCTGTTTGGTATCAAGGCCGATCCTCGTTGGGAAGGCTCCAAGGCGGTGGTCAGTACTCTGGAGTATGAAAAGGGAGTCGCTTCCCGTCAGAAAGCAGCCTTCCGCTCTTATGATTCGTTTGAAGATAGCTTCAACGACTATGTGGATTTTCTCACGTCAGGATCCCGTTACAAGGGGGCATTGGCCAAGGCGGATAGTCCGGATCACTACTTTGAGGCACTGCAGCAGGCTGGATATGCCACCGATCCACATTACGCCAGGAAACTGAAACAGGTATTGCGCAGTGATGCCATTGCCCAATACAACGATATGGAGCTGTAACATATGGCAACCGACCTGCTTGGAATAGGTGCATCAGGCGTGCTGGCACAGCAGCGTCTGTTGCAAAGTACCAGTAACAATATCGTGAACGTCAATAGCCAGGGCTATGTGCGTGAACGTACGCTGGTCTATACCAACTCCATTGGCTTCGGTACAGGAGATGTTCTGACCGAGCGGGTGATCAACGGCTATATGCAAGACGAGATGCGTCGTGATACCTCTGCTTTTTATGCCTCCATGACCCACTATGACCAACTCTCCAGCGTGGATCGCTTGCTGGGTGATACTGGCAATAGTGTGGGCGCCGCCATTACGTCCTATTTCAAGTCATTTCATTCGGCGAATGAGTCACCTGCCGATATCGGTGGTCGCAAGGTCAGCATGACGGAACTGAGTGGCATGGTGAACCGGTTTCATACCCTCTCAGCCCAGTTTGACAAGCAGAGCGATACCATCAACACCCGCATTGAAGATGAAACCAAGCAGGTAAACAGCCTGCTTACCAGCATCAATGATCTGAACCAGGCCATCATTCGCACCCAAGGTTCACCCGAAGAGAACCTGATGCTGTTTGATCAGCGTGATGAGGCGGTTCGCAAGCTTGCCGAGAAGATGGATATTCGTACCGTCGCTCAACCCAACGGCAGTCTGCTGGTGAACCTGGGCACAGGTCACTCTCTGGTTTTGGATGGTGGCGTTGCTCAGTTCAAACTGGTGGCAGGAGATCCCGATTCGCGCAATCAGGAGTTGCAATTGACGCTAGGTGACAATCAGGCACAGATTGATCACGATACATTTGGTGGCGTCATGGGGGGGCTGTTTCAGGCGCGCACTGATTTGGAGCCAACCAAGCGGGAGCTGGGGCAGTTGTCGATTGCGATGGCAGATGCCATGAACCAGCAAAACCGGCTGGGGATGGATCTTGATAACGAACTGGGTAGCGATATCTTCTCTTTGCCAACCAGCCAGGGTTTAGCTTATGGCAGCAATGGTGGTACGGCAGGGGCCACAGTCAGTTTTGTTCCGGGCAAGGGAACCGAGGTGACTCCCTTTGATTATGAGATCCGTTTTAGCAGTGCCACAGGGTATGAAGTGTTTGCCTTGGATAAGGATGGTAAAGCGACCTCGGTTGCGACGGGGACAACACCGCCCGCCAGTTTCCAGATCCCGGGCCATGGTATTTCAGTCGACCTCACCGGCGCTCCTGTGGCGGGTGACAAATTGTTGTTGCAACCCACCAAGAGTGCAGCCGCCGGGATTGGGCAATTGATAACCAGATCGGAGGATTTGGCCTTGGCCTCTCCGCTTAAGGCACAGAAAAACACAGATAATAGTGGTAGCGCTGATATCAAACTGGGCGGGGTATTCAATACCGGGACGGGGTCTGCTTTTGGCACCAATACACTCAATCCAACGGCGCCTCAGGTTGTCAAAATAGATGCCAATGGTAATTATCAGGTCTATCAGGGTGATGGCACTACCTTGATCGGCACAGCGCCTGCGAGCAGCAAGGGGCAAAACTTGATGTCTGCTATTGTCAATCCCTTCCCCGCTGGTGCGGCTGTTTATGCCAATCCCAAGCAGACCCCCGGCTACGAGTTCAGTATTACCGGTACGGCCAAGGCGGGTGATAATTTTACGCTCAGCTATAACACCAATGGCTTTGCTGATAACAGCAATGGTCTGGCATTGGCGGAACTGCAGAACAAAGATTTGGTGCGCAAGAGTACCAATGGCGGGACTACCAATGACAAGATGACGTTTAACGAAGCTTATTCCGGGCTGGTGATGGAGGTGGGCAACAATACCAGCCAGGCACAAACCTTACTCAAAGCCAATCAGTCCAAGTTGCTCCAGAGCACCGGTATGTATGAGAGTGTCTCCGGGGTCAATCTGGAAGAGGAGGCGGCCAATTTAATCCGCTTCCAGCAATCTTATGCCGCCTCTGCTCAGGTGGTCAGTACGGCCAAAACCATTTTCGATACACTGCTCTCTTCCGTGAGGTAACGTCATGCGCATCACCACCAACATGATCTACGACCGGAATATTTATTCCCTGAACAACGCGAATGAGCGTCTGGACAAAGCGTATCAACAACTGCAAACCGGCAATAAATTTCAGACAGCCGGTGAAGATCCTGCGGGCATGAGTCAGAAGATGGCGCTGACCAAGGAGATCGATCTGTTCAAGCAGTATGGTGTCAATGGCAGCTTGCTGGAAAACAGTCTGGGGCATGAAGAGACGGTATTGGACTCTCTCAATACGGCGATGCTGAGTGCCCAGACCCTGATCCAGAAATCCAATAATGGCTCCATCAGTCAGGATGATCGCAAGGCGATTGCCAGCGAGCTGGAAGGGCTGCAGCAGCAGATGTTCGACTTGATGAATAGCAAAAATTCCTCAGGTGAATTTATATTTGGCGGCAATCAGAGCAAGACCCAGCCTTATATAAAAGACGCCAACGGAAAATATATTTATCAGGGAGACCCCGGTCAGCGAAATATTCAAGTGTCACCTACAGTACAAATTGCTGCCAATGATTCAGGGCAGGACTTGTTTGAAATCGTGGCGACCAGAAGAACCGCCAGTGCAACCACTGCAAATATCAAGGTCGGGATCGGTGATCAGGGTAACTTTGATAATTTCTATAAGTCCAATTATAACTCGGCACTGCTCAGCAACACCTATACCGTATCAACGACAATAGGCCCACCAGATACCTACGATATCAAGGATAGCGGTGGTAATTCGCTGCAAACGGGTAACTATACTCCTGGCACCAAGATCCCCTTCAATGGTCTCGAATTGACACTGGATCAACCTGCTGGCGGTACAGCTCAGCAGTTTGACCTCAATCCACCTAAGAACGACAACATATTGAATGGTATGTCGGATTTTATTACGGCTCTGCGCGATCCCGCTATTTCTGCCGAAACCTTCGAGCAAAAAATAGCCGATGCCACCGTTCATATGAAAAATGCCCGCTTGAATATTGATAGTGGATTAGGTGAATTGGGTGGCCGGATGAATAGCCTGGATCAGGTGATGAGTTCCAATGAGGGATTGAGTACCCTTAACACTGAGGCGAGGGCAAAAGTGTCAGAGACGGATCTCTATGAGGTGATTTCAACCTTGTCAAAAGAGGATGCAGCACTGAGTGCCTCACAGCTCTCTTTCAGTAAAATCAGCCGCTTGACGCTGTTTGACTACATTCGTTAATGAAAGGTCCCTTTGGGACCTTTTTGATATATCGCACTATGCCTGCTGTTTTTTACTGCTTACTGACAATTGTAACAAGCTGTTGCCAACCTCCTTTTTCTGAAGTGTAGAGGGTTGACCTCCCATCCTGATTAGATAATCATGCCGCCCGCACAACAGAGGGTTGTGCATATTATTTGCAGCATCTCGTTAGGCGAGGCTCCTGTATAAACACAGGCCACTGATCTCACGACGTCCAGAGACGCCCAAGATCAGGACAGTTTTCATCGGATTAAGGTGTAAACCCAAGTGGCTTCCGGCATGCCGGATACGTTATATAGTGCTAAAGCTGGTACGTGGGGATGATGACACGCCGAACGGCGTCATTTCCTGCCTATTACTCGTCAATCAAATTGCTGTTTTCTTGTCGTTGCACCCGGTATTACCGGAGGCATTCAGGCTTGCCCTGAAATCACATGAGGATATCTGTGATGAAGAAAACACATACCATTCTTAACCGTCACCAACTGCTCGATCTGGATGCCCTGCAGGGCTGGCTGGAACATAATCTGGATCCGGTTCAACGCGCTGATCAACTGTTGACCCTGCGTCCGGAAGAGCTCAACTGTATCTTTGACACCCTGCCGGTACCGCAAGGGGCTGAACTGCTTGCCTCACTCTCGGCCGAGAGTGCGGGACGCCTGTTGCAGCGCATGCATGGCAGCATTGTCAGCGTATTGCAGGAAGTCATTCCCCGCCGCGAGATGGTCGCTATCTTGCGCAAGCTCGGTCGTCAGGACCGCACCATGCTGTTGGCGCGTTTTCCGACCCAGGCCCAGGCCATGTACTACTCCCTGCTCGACTGGCCTACCGAGTCGGTCGGGGCCAACATGCGCCATGAATATCTGGCCGTGAGCGAACAGGATACCGTGGGCAAGGCCAAACAGCTGATCCACGATGCCTGGGATAATGCCCAGCTGTTCCGCCACATCTACGTAGTCAATGCAGATGGGCGCCTGCAGGGGAGCATCTCGCTCAAGACGCTACTGATCGCGGATCCGCTGGCTTGCGTAGCGACGCTGATGGACCGTGAGGCGGTGCGGATCAACGCCCGTGCGGATCAGGAGCTGGCGGCGCGCCTGCTGATCGACCGCGACCTCTCGGTCCTGCCGGTCGAAGATCAGGGGCGATTGGTCGGTATTTTCCACGTCGACGACGCGGCCGATATTCTGGAGCTCGAATCCACCGAGGATGCCGAGATGCAGGGTGGTTCATCGCCGCTGGATACCCCCTATCTGCAGGCGACACCCTGGCAGCTGTGGCGCAAGCGGGTGGGCTGGCTGCTCATTCTGTTCGTGGCCGAAGCCTATACCGGCACTGTGTTGCGGGCATTCGAGGAGCAGCTGGAAGCGGCCATTGCGCTGGCATTCTTCATACCGCTCTTGATCGGCACTGGTGGTAACAGTGGTACCCAGATCACCACCACAATAGTGCGCGCCATGGCGGTCGGGGAGGTGAGTCTGCGTAATCTCGGTACTGTGCTGAAAAAGGAGCTCTCCACCGGTCTGCTCATCTCGGCAGCCATTGCGCTGGCGGCCTGGGTGCGGGCCTGGAGCCTGGGGGTGGGGCCCCAGATTGGCATGGTAGTTACTCTGACCATCATCGCCATCGTGCTTTGGAGTGCCACCGTGGCGTCGGTGATCCCTATGGTGCTGCGCCGTTTCCGTATCGACCCGGCGGTCGTATCGGCTCCTTTTATTGCGACGCTGGTGGATGGTACCGGCCTTATCATCTACTTCGAGATCGCCAAGCTGCTGCTACCCGAGCTGCAGTAAGCCAGAATCAGAAAATGCAAAAGGCAGCCAGGTGGCTGCCTTTTTAGCATTTATCTTTCCGGTTATCTTTCCGGTTTAGCCGAGCTGGAACAACAGTGGCCAGCCCTGCTCCTGGCAATAACGATGCTCCTTCTCCAGATTCTGCATCAAGAGCCGGTTCTCCTCGCACCAGTCGATCGGTAGGGTCACGACCAGCTGATCGTCTTGCACCGCGACTTTCCACTCAGGCAGCAGGTTGTCCTGGCGCTTGTGGTGCGCGGCCACCGCAAGGCGCAAGATCCGGATGCAACGCAGCACGGTTTGCATGTCGTGGTTGGGCAGGGGCGGCAGCTCGGAGAGTTTTAGCCCCTTGCGCTGAAAGCGTACCAGCGCGGCCAGCAATGCTTGGTCATCTTGGTTGAAGCCGGGCAGGTCGGTGTGCTGCAGGATATAGGCGGAATGGCGGTGGATGCCGCTGTAGTTGATGGCAAGGCCAATTTCGTGCAGCCGCGCCGCCCAGCCGAGGATGGCGCGATAGGGCTCTATCGCCATCTGCCAGGGCTCTTGCAGGGCATCAAACAGGGTCAGCACGCTCTGCTCTACCCGGGCGGCTTGCTTTTTGTCCATCCGGTAGTGGGTGCCAAGGGCTTGCGCAGTGCGCTCGCGGATATCGTGGTGCTGCAAACGCTCCTCAAACTCGTAGAGCAACCCTTCACGCAGGGCGCCATCAGAGTAGTCGAGCCGCTCGATGGGCAGCGAGGTAAACAGGCCGAGCAGGATGGCGACCGCGGCGGCAAACACCTCCTGACGCTCTTCGGTGAGCCCGACCAGCTTGAGGTTATCGACCCGCTTGCGCTCGATCATCAGGGCCTTGAGTCGCTCCAGCCCCTCCAGCGTAATGCTACCGTCAGTCAGCCCCTCACCCTGCAGCACGTCGCGCACGGTGCGGATCGAGCCTGAACTGCCAAGACAGCTCTGCCAACCCAGCTTGCGGTACTGGTTTACGATGGGGGCGAGCTGGTGCTGCGCCTCCAGCACCGCATTGCTGAAGTTTTTCTCGCTCAGCTTGCCGCTGGCAAAAAAACTCTGGGTAAAGCTGACGCAGCCCATCTTGCGGCTGGTGAGAGCCTTGTGATCGAACCCCTCGCCGATGATGAGCTCGGTGCTGCCACCGCCGATGTCAACTACCAGTACCTGACCTTCAATATGCTGGGTATGGGCGACTCCCTGATAGATGAGGCGCGCTTCTTCCTGCCCGCTGATGATCTCGATGGGGTGGTTGAGCACCTTGGCCGCTTCGCTGACGAATTCGCGAGCGTTGCTGGCGCGGCGCAATGTGTAGGTACCGGCAATACGAATTTGATCCGGTTTGATGTTGGTGAGCCTTTCGGCAAAGAGCGACAGACAGGCGAGGCCGCGTTCCATCGCCTCCGGGCTCATTCGTTTCTGCTCATCCATCCCTTCGGCCAGCCGCACCCGCTCCTTGATGCGATCGACGATGCGAAAACGCCCTTCGCTCAGATGGGCGATCACCATATGAAAACTGTTGGAGCCGAGATCGACTGCTGCGTAGAGGCTATTGTCCATTGTTTGACTCGATACGTTTGAGATAGTCGTAAATCGCGAACTGAGAACGGATCTTGCGTCGGTTGCCCCGCTTCACATACTCGTTCTTCTGGTCGGCATCGATCACCCGCGCCTTGCAGGTATCACTCAGTTGTAGCTCGAGAATATCCATGATGCGCTGCTTGAGGCGTTCATCATAGATAGGGGTGCCCACCTCGATCCGGCCGTCGATATTGCGGCTCATCCAGTCGGCGCTGGAGATGTAGAGCTGGGAGTTACCCTTGTTGTGGAACACCATCACCCGCGGGTGCTCAAGGAAACGGTCAATGATGCTGATCACCTTGATGTTGTCACTCAAACCCGGCACGCCCGGTCGCAGGGCGCACATGCCACGGATGATCATCTGGATCGGCACGCCCGCCTGACCGGCGGCATAGAGCCGGTTGATAAGATCCCGGTCCACCAGATTGTTGATCTTGAGGATGATGCCACTTGGCTGACCTGCCTTGGCGTTGGCGAGCTCATTGTCGATCAGGCGATAGAGCTGACGGCGGCTGTTGATGGGAGAGACCAGCAGGTGGTTGAATTTGTAGCGTCGGTACGGATATTCGATGTATTCGAACACCCCCTCCACTTCGGCGGTGATGTCCGGATTGCGGGTCAACAGTGAGAAGTCGGTGTAGATCTTGGCGGTCTTCTCGTTGAAGTTACCGGTGCCGATATGGGCGTAGCGCACCGCCTCGCCATTTTCGTGGCGGGTGATGAGGCAGAGCTTGGAGTGGATCTTGAGGCTCGGCACCCCAAATACCACCTTGACCCCGGCATCGGTCAGGATGTTGGCCCAGTCGATGTTGGCCGCCTCGTCAAAACGGGCGCGCAGCTCGACTACCACGGTCACCTTCTTGCCGTTGTTGGCGGCATCGATAAGGGAGTGGATGATCCGTGACTTCTTGGCGACCCGGTAGATGTTGATGCGAATGGCGCTGACCGCCGGATCGAACGCCGCCTGACGCACCAGCTCGGTGAAGTGGTGGAACTTGTGGTAGGGGTAGTAGAGCAGAATGTCCTGCTTGGTGATGGCGTCGAAGGCGTTAACGAAGCCGTCGAAATCGCGGCAATCGAGGGCCGGCAGCTTGGGGTTTTCCAGATAGTCACGGCCCACGTTGGGGAAGCCGATGAAATCCTTGAAGTTGTGATAGCGTCCACCCGGCATGATGGCGTCATAGGAGCTGATCTGCAGCTTGAGCTTGAGGAAGCTTATCATGGCGGCGGGCATCTCCCGCTCGTAGACGAAGCGCACCGGCATGGCGGTGAGACGCTGCTTCAAACCGTCACTCATCTTGTCGACCAGGCTCAAGTCCAGCTGGTCGGAGAGATCATATTCGGCATCCCGGGTCAGCTTCACTGCATAGGCGGCAATCTCGTCGTAGTCGAAGAAGCCTTTGAAGATCTCGTCGAGACAGAAGCGGATGACGTTATCCAGAATGATGATCTGCTTCTTGCGGCGGGTCCCTTCCGGCGGTAGCTGGAAGAAGCGGGGCAGGTCGTCGGTCGGCACTTCCACCAGCGCGTACTGGATCACCTGGCCGTTCTTCTTCATCTCGATGGCCAGATAGGTGTACTCGTCCTTGAGGAATTTGACCGGATTGACCTCCTTGTTGAGCAGGATCGGGATGATGTGGCGCAGCACCTTCTCCTTGAAGAAGTGGCGCAGCCACGTCTGGATCGCCTCGGAGAGCTGGTTTTCGTTGACCAAGAAGATGTTGTGGCGGGCCAGCGCAATCAACAGCTCCTTGTAGGTGTTGTCGAACGCTTCACCGAGCGCCATCACCTTCTGCTGGATGGCGCGCAGCAGCACTTTCGCTTCATCGTCGCCACCATGTACTTCGTTGATCAGAATGCGGCGCTTGACGTCCGATACCCGCACCTTGAAGAACTCATCCTGATTGGAGGAGAAGATACCCAAAAAACGGACCCGCTCGATGAGGGGCACCGTTTTGTCCATTGCCTCTTGCAACACCCGTTCATTGAATGAGAGCCAGCTCAGCTCTTTCTCTTCATACTGCTTGTCGGTGCTCATGTTGTGCCTCTGTATCAGGTCGCGTCTGCGCGGCAGTTATGGCGTTACTATATGACAAATCAATGACAACATTATGACTCGCTGAACGCCTCATCGATGTCGACCACCAGATCGTCGGAGAGGGACTCCAGCGCGGTGATCAGGTCGTCCAGGTCGAGTCCGTCGGGCAGGGCAACCAGCGCGTGGGCATAGAAGAGCGGGGCACCTGAGTGGGGGGCCGGTTCACAGCCGGTAGTGAGATCGGCCACGTTGATCTCGAGCTGGCGCAGGATGCTCGCCACTTCATGGACGATACCGGGGCGGTCGTTGCCGGTGACAGTCATCATCACCTGATGGGCCGGTTCGGCGGTGGGGGTCCCTTCGGCAAAACTGATGGTCAGCCCTGGCAGCAGGGCGAGCGCTTCACACAGGCTGCGATAGTGTGCGTCGGGCACGGAGACATGGAGGATTCCGGCAAACTGGCCAGCCAGTTCGCTCATGGCACTGGCCAGCCAGTTGCCTTGCTCGCGGCTGATGACGGCCGCCAGGCTCTCGACGATCCCGGGTTTGTCTGCACCGATCACGGTGACCACCAATTGCTTTTGCATCCTGCTCTCCTTGAAATAGGGGGTCTTTCTGGTTTCCATTGTGCCTGCAGTGGCTGGTCATATGAACCCCCGCTTGTTGTCAAATAGATAAAAAGCAGGGACTTTTACGCTTTCCATGTGCTTGTCTGCTGCCTCGCCTGGCAACGGCTGTGGTAAAGTGACTCCCCTTTCGTGTTGTGAACTGGATCGTGCTCTCATGAATACCCTTGTCGTAGCGGGATTGTTGTTGCTGGCGCTGCTGGTGCTGGCGATTTTCTGGCACAGAGGGCGGCAGCAAAAGCGCCTGCCCTATGATGTGCAGGAGACCCTGTTCAGTCCCGCCGAGCGCTCGTTCCTCGGGGTGCTGGATCTGGCGGTGGGTGACCAGGCCCGGGTCTTTGCCAAGGTGCGGGTGGCCGACGTGCTGACCCCGCAATCGGGTATGGGCAAAAGCAAATGGCAGCAGCACTTCAACAAGATCAGCGGCAAGCATTTTGACTATCTGCTCTGCCACCCGACCGATCTCTCGTTCATCTGTGCCATCGAACTTGATGACAGCTCCCATCGTCACCAGAAGCGCAAGGCTCGCGATCTTTTTCTGAAAACCGCCTGCGACAGCGCCGGTTTGCCATTGTTGCAGATCACGGCAAGTGCCAGCTATCTGGTGGACGAGTTGCGCGAGCAGATCTTGCCGTTGCTGGTAAAGGTGAGCGAGCCGCTGGCAGACGATGTGTTGCCCGGTGAGCGTCGCGAGCCTACCTTCAATCCCCTGTTGCTTGACGGGGTAGATGTCGGTGTCGGAATGCGTGGCCGCACGGTTCATGCAGAGCAGCCTGTTGCGTCGGCGAGTCGCGTTTCGTCCCCCGAACCCGCCATCAAGAGCGAGGACGAGGCGTTACAGAGGGAGGGCGATCTGGCTTATGGTCTGTTCGCCGATGTGGAAGATGATGAAGACGAGGAGCAGGACCTTCACCACTGTCCCCGTTGTGATGCCCCGTTAGTGGAACGGGAGGCGAAAAAAGGCCCTCATGCCGGTCGACTCTTTCTGGCTTGCAGCCGTTTCCCCGAGTGTCGCTACGCGGCACCTCACCATCATAATCACCACTGAACCCGCCTCACTGTGTTGCATGCTGCCCTCTGACGAGGGCAGTTTTGTTTCTGCTACTGACTGCGTCATATACAGAAAAATCCTCGGCAAAATTGATCTAATCTTCCGTTTCTGTCGATACACTTAGCCTGAATGCGACAATTTTTGACAATGCGTCGGAATTTTGGCACCTTGTGTGCCGAGAAAAAAACAGTCAATAACTGTTTTATGACTAAATAAAACAATACGTTAGTTCAGGTTATCGCGAGGGATTGATATGGTGGAGATGGGCGTGTTGATTGTTGATGCCGATGCGCAGCGGCGCCAGCAATTGGGAACCGTGCTCTCATTTATGGGGATCCCCTGGCAAGAGGTTGCTGAAGGAGAGCTGGATGTTGCGATTGAGTCATCCGGACCGTTGCAAGGGGTACTGGTAGGTGAACTGACCGACCGCCCCTTGTCAGAGCTGCTGGCCGCCTTCCCCCGCACGCCTTTTCTCTCTCTGATTGAGGCCGATCTGCCCAACAGCAACTTCATCGGGGTAGCGCTCTCTCCCTTTACCTATGAGTCCCTCACTCGCCACCTGCACTTCTGTCAGGCCTTTGTCTCCTTGCATCCCCGTCAACAGACCCATGACAAGGGGCAGGCCCTGCTGCGCCTGCTGGTGGGTAAAGGGAAAGGGATCCAGGAGGTGCGTCGCCTTATCAGCCAGGTGGCCGAGACCGATGCCAACGTGTTGATCCTCGGTGAGTCCGGCACTGGTAAAGAGGTGGTGGCACGTGCCATTCATGAACTTTCGGCCCGTAGCCAGGGCCCGTTTGTGCCGATCAACTGTGGCGCCATTCCGGCCGAGTTGCTGGAAAGTGAGCTGTTTGGTCATGAGAAGGGCTCCTTTACCGGCGCCATTGCCGCTCGTCGCGGTCGCTTCGAACTGGCACAGGGGGGAACCCTGTTCCTCGACGAGATCGGTGATATGCCGATGCCGATGCAGGTCAAGCTGCTGCGGGTATTGCAGGAGCGATTGTTCGATCGGGTTGGCGGTAGCAAACCCATTCAGGCCGATGTGCGCATCATTGCGGCCACTCACCGGGATTTGGAAGCGATGATCCGGACTCAGGGTTTCCGTGAGGATCTCTACTATCGCCTCAACGTCTTCCCCATCGAGACGCCCCCGTTGCGGGATCGCATCGACGACATCCCCCTGCTGCTGCAAGAGTTGCTCAATCGCCACGCCGAGCAACATCAAGGTTTTATCCGGCTGACCCAGCGGGCGATGGAGTCATTGATGCAGTATCCCTGGCCCGGCAACGTACGCGAGCTCTCCAACCTGCTGGAACGGCTGCTGATCCTCTATCCCCACCAGATTGTCGATGTGGCCGATCTGCCGAGCCGTTACCGCCTGTTGCCGAGCGAACCGCGGGATGAACGGTTGACCGAGATGGATGAGCGGGATGCGCTGGCTGCCGTATTTCAGGACCCTCCCGAGCTGGATCACGCCCTTGCATCGGCACGCACCATGCAGTTGCCAGAAGAGGGGGTCAATCTCAAGGAGATGCTGGCCGACCTCGAAGTGGAGCTGATCCGCCAGGCGCTGGAGTCGCAGGACGGTGTGGTGGCCCGCGCTGCCGACCTGCTTGGTATGCGTCGTACCACCCTGGTTGAAAAGATGAAAAAATATGGAATGAGCAAGGACATCTGAGGGTCAAAGCCTTGACGCAGATACTCAATGCTTTGTTTTAATTAATATATTTTAGTGGCATGGAAATTGAATAACCTGACTCAATAGCCAGTTTGAGGTCAGGTTTATGACAATCCAACAGCAGGACATGCCACTCCAGTCTCACGAAGTGAGCCAGCTCTACGCCATCTTCAGAGCACTTCCCACCGGGGTGTTGTTGCTCGATGGGGCAGGGGTGATCACCCGCGCGAATCCGGCGGCGATCTCTTTGCTGGGGGAGCCACTGGAAGGTGAACTCTGGCGCCACATCATTGCTCGCTGCTTTGAGCCACGGGAGGATGATGGCCACGAGATCTCCCTGCGCGATGGCCGCCGGGTGCAGCTTTCGACCCAACCACTGCCGGATCAGGGCGGTCAGCTGGTGTTTATCAACGACCTGACCGAAACCCGCAAACTGCAAGACCGCATCAACCACATGAAACGGTTGTCGGCGCTCGGCAACATGGCCGCTTCGTTGGCTCACCAGATCCGCACCCCGCTCTCCGCCGCCATGCTCTATGCCGCCAATCTGGCCAACCGTACCCTCAAACCGGAATCCCGCAGCCAGTTTCAGCAAAAGCTGATGGCCCGTTTGCAGGATCTGGAGAAGCAGATCAATGACATCCTGCTGTTTGCCCGCAATGGTGATAATCAGGTGGTTACCCCCATCTCGGTGCAGGGTTTGCTGGCTGAGGTGCAGGCCGGAGCCGAGGCCTTCTGTCAGCAGCAGGGTTGCGAGCTGCACATGGAGGCGCCGGAACCCGATCTCTGCCTGCTGGCCAATAGCAGTGCGCTGGCGGGGGCCATCAACAATCTGATTGCCAATGCCCAGCAGGCGGGGGCCACCTCCTTGCTGGTGAGCGCGGTACGCAGCGGTACCCGGGTAGAGATGCGCGTCATTGATAATGGCAAGGGGATCCCCTCCCATCAGCTCGGTCAGGTATTTGAACCCTTCTTTACCACGCGTGCCCAGGGGACTGGTCTGGGCCTTGCGGTAGTGCAATCTGTTGTGCGTGCTCATCAGGGGGAGGTCGGAGTGGCCTCGGTTCCCGGTGAAGGCACCTGCTTTACTCTGTCGTTCCCCCTGCACCAGCAACCGGTGCAGCTTGGAGGTGTAGCATGACCCGGATCGGATCCTGGTTGCCAGCCTTGGTCCGCTGGCCGCAGGCGGTAAATAGCAATGAGATCAAGTTGTTGGCTGTGGGAGGTGTAGCATGACTCAGGCCCGGATCCTGGTCGTTGAAGATGACAATGGCCTGCGCGAAGCACTGGTGGATACCCTGTTGCTGGGCGGCTATGAATGCCGTGAAGCGGACAGCGGCGAACGGGCCTTGCTGGCTCTCTCCCGTCAGCCGTTTGACATGGTCATCTCCGATATTCAGATGGGGGGGATGGATGGGTTGACGCTGCTGGCGACGATCCGCCAGCAATATCCACAGATCCCCGTGTTGCTGATGACCGCCTACGCCAATATCGACGGCGCAGTGCGTGCCATGCGCGAAGGTGCCATCGACTATCTGGCCAAGCCCTTTTCTCCGGAAGTGCTGCTCAATCAGGTGAGTCGTTATGTACCAGCCCAGAAGGTGGAAAAACGGGCCGTGGTGTATGGCGATCCCAAGAGCGCCGAGCTGTTCCAGCTGGCGACTCGGGTTGCCAGAAGCGAGGCCACTGTGATGGTGACCGGCCCGAGCGGCACGGGTAAAGAGGTGCTGGCCCGCTACATCCACGACAACTCCAACCGTGCCGAGCAGCCCTTTATTGCCATCAACTGCGCCGCCATTCCGGAAAACATGCTGGAGGCGACCCTGTTTGGCTACGAAAAAGGTGCTTTTACCGGTGCGGTGCAGGGGTGCCCCGGCAAGTTTGAGCAGGCGCAGGGGGGGACCCTGCTGCTCGACGAGATCACCGAGATGGATCTGGGGCTGCAGGCCAAGCTGCTTAGGGTGCTGCAGGAGAAAGAGGTGGAGCGGCTCGGCAGTCGCAAGATGATCCCGCTCGATGTAAGGGTCATCGCCACCAGCAACCGGGATCTCAAGAAAGCGGTGCAGGATGGCTTGTTTCGTGAAGATCTCTACTACCGGCTCAACGTCTTTCCGCTGCGCTGGTCGGCCCTGTGTGAGCGGCCCGGTGACATCTTGCCGCTGACTGAACATCTGTTGGCTCTCCATGCCAGCCAGCAAGGGCTGCCGACCCCGCAGCTGGAGCCGCAGGCACGCGAGCGGTTACTATCTCACCCCTGGCCCGGCAATGTACGGGAGTTGGACAACGTGGTACAGCGTGCGCTGATCCTCAGTCCTGATGGGGTAATTGATTGCAGCCACCTCATTCTGGAGGAGGTGGACGAGCAGGAGATGGAGTTTGCCGTCGCAGAGCGCGTGTATGGTGGCGATCGTCTTGGCAGCGAGCTCAAGCAGCAGGAGCATCAGATCATTCTCGATACCCTGCAAGAGTGCAACGGCAGTCGCAAGGATGTGGCTGATCGGCTCGGCATCAGCCCACGTACCCTGCGCTACAAACTGGCCCAGATGCGGGATGCAGGCATCGATCTACCCGCCTGAGTCAGGGGACGCACGACTGTGTGGGAGCCGTCATGGTCTTGATGACGGCTCTCGATTATGATGGGGCCCTTGGCGTTTTGCGCCGGGGCCCTGTTTTTATTGGTAAAACAGGAAACCGTGCCGTTATAAAGGGACCCTTATGATCTCTCATCGAAAATTGGAAACTGTACTCAACCACCTGCTTGAACCCCACGCCATCAAGGATTACTGCCCCAATGGTCTGCAAATCGAGGGGCGCGAGCGCATTCGCAAGGTCGTGACCGGTGTCACCGCCAGCCAGGCCCTTATCGACGCCGCCGTGGCTGCCAATGCCGATGCCATTCTGGTTCATCATGGCTACTTCTGGAGCGGTGAGCCGGCCCAGATCACCGGCATGAAACAGCGTCGCATCAAGACCCTGTTGACCCACGATATCAACCTGTTTTCCTACCACCTGCCGCTCGATGTGCATCCTGAGGTGGGCAATAACGCCCAGCTCGCCAAGCTGCTCGATATCAAGGTGCGCCGTGGTCTGGAGCCGTGGAACAGCAAAAGCGTAGCCATGGTGGGCAAGCTGGAAGAGCCGATGAGCGGAGCCGACTTTGCCAAACTGATTGCCGAACGTCTCGGTCGTGAGCCGCTCCATTGCGGCGACAGTGGCCCCGAGCTTATCCGTTCGGTAGCCTGGTGTACTGGTGGCGGTCAGAGCTACATCAATCTGGCGGCGGAGCAGGGCATCGATGCCTTTATCTCCGGCGAGGCTTCCGAGCAGACCATCCACACCGCTCGCGAGATGGGGATGCACTTTTATGCTGCAGGCCATCACGCCACCGAGCGATACGGCGTCAAGGCGCTGGGAGAGTGGCTGGCGACCGTGCACGGGTTGGATGTGACCTTTGTCGATATCGACAATCCGGTGTAGGGGCGATTGGCCGCATTGCGGTGTAATCGGACATGACCGCAGCAATTACGCTGGTCGGTAGAAATGACAAGGGAGGCGGTCGCCTCCCTTGTGACATCTGGTGTCTGCTAGTTAGCGGTTACTCGCAGGCATAACCTGCGGGGCCAAGCAGGGCACCATCCAGTTGCACTGCGTCATCCACCATCTGCAGCCTGCCTTCGCAGAACCAGCGTACCACCAGTGGATAGATGCTGTGCTCCTGCGCCTGCACCCGCGCTGCCACCTCATCGGCGTCGTCCCCTGCAAAGATGGGCACGCAGGCTTGCAGGATCACCGGGCCACCGTCCAGCTCTTCGGTGACGAAGTGGACGCTGGCGCCATGCTCACTGTCACCGGCATCGATAGCGCGCTGGTGGGTGTGCAAGCCCTGATACTTGGGCAGCAGGGAGGGGTGGATATTGATCATCCGCCCGGCGAAATGACGTACCAGATCGCCACTCAATATCCGCATAAACCCGGCCAGTACCACCAGATCCGGCTGATAGTCTGCCATCAGTGCCAGCAGGGCTGAGTCATACTCCTCCCGGCTGGCAAACTGCTGCTGGGCCAGAATGGAGGTCGCGACTCCGGCTTCTTTAGCGCGAACCAGGCCATAGGCATCGGCTTTGTTGCTGATGACGCCGACCACTTCACCGGCAATCTTGCCGTTGGCGCAGTGGTCGAGGATCGCCTGCAGGTTGCTGCCGCTGCCGGAGATTAGCACCAGGATGCGTTTCATCGGGAAGGCCATTTGGTTGTTGATCCGGTCATTCATTGAATGATGACCTGCTCCTCGCCATCGGCCGCCTTGGCGATATGGCCGATATGCCATGCGTTTTCGCCTTCCGCTTTGAGCAGGGTCAGCGCCTTCTCCAGCTGGTTGGCGGGCAGGGCGATGATCATGCCGACACCGCAGTTGAAGGTGCGATACATCTCATGGCGGGTGACGTTGCCTGCCTGCTGCAGCCAGCTGAACACTGCTGGCCACTGCCAGCTCTGCTCGTCGATCACCGCCTGGGTGTTGGCGGGCAGTACGCGCGGGATGTTCTCCCAGAAGCCGCCACCGGTGATGTGGGAGAGGGCGTGGATCTCGCACTCCTTGATGAGCTTGAGCACGGGTTTCACGTAGATGCGGGTCGGCTCCAGCAGGGCGTTGGCCAGGGTGGTGTCACCCAGCGGCTGATGCACGTCGGCTTTGGAGACCTCCAGGATCTTGCGCACCAGTGAGAAGCCGTTGGAGTGAGGGCCGCTGGCGGCCAGGGCGATCAGGGCATCCCCTTCACCGACCTTGCTGCCGTCGATGATTTCGCTTTTTTCCACCACACCGACGCAGAAACCGGCGATGTCGTAGTCTTCCCCTTCATACATGCCCGGCATCTCGGCGGTTTCGCCGCCAACCAGGGCGCAACCGGACTGCTCGCAACCAGCTCCGATGCCGGTGACCACGGCCGCGGCGGTGTCGACGTCCAGCTTGCCGGTGGCATAGTAGTCGAGGAAGAACAGCGGCTCGGCACCCTGCACGATCAGGTCATTGACACACATGGCCACCAGATCGATACCCACGGTGTCGTGCTTCTTCAGGTCGATGGCGAGACGCAATTTGGTACCCACCCCGTCGGTACCGGAGACCAGCACCGGCTCCTTGTAGCCCGCAGGGATTTGACACAAGGCCCCAAAGCCGCCAAGACCACCAAGGACTTCAGGACGACGAGTGCGCTTTGACACGCCCTTGATACGTTCAACCAGTGCATTGCCGGCATCGATATCCACGCCAGCATCCTTGTAGCTCAGTGAGGTTTTGTCAGTCACGCGTATTCCCCGTCATAAGAGAAGTGGAGGGTAAAATTCGGGGCGTATTCTAACAGTGGCGGTCAAAAACCAGAAAGGAAATCGTTTGCGCGTTTTTGCGCAAAACTGCTCTACAAGCGGTGGCTTTTGTTGTATGATTCCGCGATTTTTTTGCGGCAGGTTAGAGGAGATAATAATGAAAGTCGTTGAAGTCAAACACCCCCTGGTCAAACACAAGATCGGTCTGATGCGTGAAGGCGATATCAGCACCAAGCGTTTCCGTGAACTGGCCAAAGAAGTGGGCAGTTTGTTGACCTATGAAGCGACCTCTGACTTCGAAACCGAAAAGGTTATCATCGATGGCTGGAATGGGCCAGTAGAAGTTGATCAAATCAAGGGCAAGAAGGTAACCGTCGTACCAATCCTGCGTGCCGGCCTTGGCATGATGGATGGCGTGCTGGAGCATATGCCGAGCGCCCGCGTCAGCGTGGTCGGTGTTTACCGCGATGAAGAGACCCTGCAGCCGGTTCCCTACTTCGAGAAGATCGTCAGCAACATCGAAGAGCGTCTGGCGCTGGTCATCGATCCGATGCTGGCCACTGGTGGTTCCATGATCGCGACCATCGATCTGCTCAAGAAGAAGGGCTGCCAGTCCATCAAGGTGCTGGTACTGGTTGCTGCGCCGGAAGGGATCAAGGCGCTGGAAGCCGCTCACCCTGACGTGGAACTCTACTGCGCTTCCGTCGACCAGGGGCTGAACGAGAAAGGCTACATCGTGCCGGGTCTGGGCGATGCGGGCGACAAGATTTTCGGCACCAAGTAAGTTGATGCCTTGACCCGCTTCCCATGTGGAAGGGGTGATCGGAGCCGGCGCATTGCCGGCTCTGCTGTTTGTGGCCGCTTGTGCCAGCCTTGCCGCAGGATGCGCCTTGCCGCTACCATAAGCACACTCTCCCATTTCGAGACTCTGTTCATGTTCAAACGTGTTGTGGCCGCCCTCTGCTGCGGCCTGTCATTCATGGCCTCGGCCGCTCAGGTGACCGACCTTTATCAGGGTAAGGCACCGACCAGCGGCGATATGGCTGCTGCCCAATCCCAGGCTCTGGGGCAGGTATTGATCAAAGTGACCGGTAAGCGGGATATTCTGACCCAGCCCGCCGTGGTCAAGGCGCTGGCTGCCCCGGGTGACTATGTAAAGAGTTATGGCTATCAGGATCTGGATTCGGTCAAGTATCTGAAAGCCGAGTTCAAGAGTGACAAGGTCAACAGCCTGGTTTCAGAGAGCCAGTTTGCCCTGCTCGGCCCGGCTCGTCCGCAGATGGCAGTCTGGCTGGTGGTGGATCAGGGGGAGCGCCACCTGCTGGCGGATCAATCGGTTGATGGCTGGGCGCAAGCCTTGCGTGAGCAGGCCCAGACACTGGGGCTGCCCATCAGCATTCCGCTGATGGATCTCGACGACAATATGGCGGTCAGTGCCACCGACGTCTGGGGTCGCTTTGCCGATCCGATTTTGCAGGCGAGCCAGCGCTATGGCGCCGAGATGGTGGTGCTGGGCAAGCTGACCCCGGAAGGTGACAAGTGGAGCATCGACTGGGGACTCTACGGTCCCAAGACCGCCGGTGAAGTGGCCGAGCTGACTCGCGGCAATAGCAGTGGCACTCAGGCTGAAGTGGCACAAGGGTTTGCCGATTCGCTGGCGGCCTGGCTGGTGAAAAACTACGGTGCCCGAATTTCTGGTCCGGCAACCAGTCAGACCCTGGTGGTGGATGGCCTCTCCGAAGTGGAGAGCATGATCGCCGTGCAGAAGATGCTGCAGGGGATGGCCAACGTCAGCAAGGTGGCGATCGGCAAGCTGGAGGGGGATCAGGTCACCTTCAACTTTACCCTGCAAGGGGAGCAGGCCGAGCTGGTGCGGGCGCTGCAGCTTGAGAGTCGTCTGCACAAGGTTGACGATAATGGCAGCGGTTTGCGTTACCAATGGTCGCAGCCCTGATTTTATAAGGCTTTTGTCTACCGCCCGGCTGGTCCGGGCGGTTCTCTATCTGCCATTGCGATGATACACTTAGCCACAAATGTCACAGTCAAAGCCCAACGAGTGAAGCAACCGGCCCAACTGTCTTTAGCCGTACAACTACCGGATGATGAAACCTTCGTCAGTTTTTATCCCGGCAACAATGCTCATCTGATCACCGCCCTCAAGAACGCGGCCATCGGTCAGGGATCGCCTTTCCTCTATTTCTGGGGAGCCAAGGGATCCGGACGCTCTCATCTGCTGCACGCCACCTGTGCCGAGGTCAACGCTCGCGATGCGGCGGCGGCCTATCTCTCCCTCGATCAGTTTGAACAGCTCGATCCCAGCATGCTCGACGCCCTCGAAAGCCTGCCGCTGGTCTGCCTCGACAGCCTGGAGGCGATCGCCGGCAATACCGTGTGGGAGCGGGCGCTGTTCGACTTCTACAATCGCTGGCAAGAAAAGGGCGAGGGGACGCTGGTGGTCACCGGCTGCAGCGCACCGCGCAAACTGGGGCTGCAATTGCCGGATCTCGCCTCACGCCTCGATTGGGGTGTCAGTTTCCACCTTGAAGAGCTGGATGATGAAGGCAAGCTCAGTGCCCTGCAGCTGCGTGCCGAGCTGCGGGGCTTCAAACTGCCCATCGATGTGGGCCGCTTCCTGCTCAACCGTCTCTCCCGCGATATGCGTACCCTGCTTACCACCCTCAATCAGCTCGACAACGCCTCATTTCGCGCCAAGCGCAAGCTGACCATTCCCTTTGTCAAAGAGATCCTCGAGCTCTGATCCTGTCGATGGTGTGCGGTTGTGTACCTGTCCGACCTTTGAATGGCAGATAAAAACAAACCCCGGCATTAAGCCGGGGTTTTGCTATCTCAAGGACTATCTCAAGGGACTCGGCCTATCAGTGGAACTGATCTTCTTCGGTCGAACCTGTCAGCGCGGTGACCGAGGATTGGCCACCCTGAATGACGGTCGTCACCTTGTCGAAGTAACCGGTACCGACCTCCTGCTGGTGTGCCACGAAGGTGTAGCCACGGCTGGCGGCGGCAAATTCCGGCTCCTGCACCATCTCGACGTAGTGCTTCATCCCCTCGCCACGGGCGTATTGGTAGGCCAGCTCGTACATGTGGAACCACATGTTGTGGATACCCGCGAGGGTAATGAACTGGTACTTGTAGCCCATGTCGGAGAGCGCTTGCTGGAAGCGGGCGATGGTGGCATCGTCCAGATTCTTCTTCCAGTTGAAGCTCGGGGAGCAGTTGTAGGCCAGGATGCGATCCGGGAACTTGGCCTTGATCGCTTCGGCAAATTTACGCGCTTCGTCCAGATCCGGTTTGGCGGTTTCGCACCACACCATGTCGGCGTAGGGGGCGTAAGCCAGACCGCGAGCGATTGCCTGATCGATACCGGCACGCACCTTATAGAACCCTTCGGCAGTGCGCTCGCCAGTCAGGAAGTCTGAATCGTACGGGTCAGCGTCGGTGGTCAACAGGTCAGCGGCGTTGGCGTCGGTACGGGCGATCACCAGGGTGGTGGTGCCGCATACATCGGCTGCCAGACGGGCAGCAACCAGCTTCTGCACAGCTTCCTGAGTCGGTACCAGCACCTTGCCGCCCATATGGCCGCATTTCTTCACCGATGCCAGCTGATCTTCAAAGTGCACGCCAGCGGCGCCCGCTTCAATCATTCCCTTCATCAGTTCGAAGGCGTTCAGCACGCCGCCGAAACCGGCTTCCGCATCGGCCACGATCGGCAGGAAGTAGTCGATAAAGCCCTCGTCCTGCGGCCCTACCTTGTTGGCCCACTGGATCTGGTCGGCACGGGCGAAGGAGTTATTGATGCGCTCCACCACGGACGGTACCGAGTTGGCCGGGTAGAGGGACTGATCCGGATACATGGTGGAGGACAAGTTGTTGTCCGCCGCCACCTGCCAGCCGGAGAGGTAAATCGCTTCGATCCCTGCCTTGGCCTGTTGCACTGCCTGGCCAGCGGTCAGGGCACCGAGGCAGTTGACGTAGCCTTTTTTGGCCTCGCCGTGGATCAAACCCCACAGCTTGTCGGCACCGCGCTGGGCCAGCGTATGCACCGGCTGCAAGCTGCCGCGCAGATTCACCACATCTTCGGCGCTGTAGCCGCGCTTGATCCCTTTCCAGCGGGGGTTTTCCGCCCAGTCTTTCTCGATAGCCTGGATCTGTTGCTCACGGGTCAGTGCCATATCAGTTCCCTCTTTCATTGATTTCACGTTTCCATTGACTTGTTATTGGCGAGCCCCGCCCGGGGCCCGGAGTTCAGAGCCGCTCGTAACCGGGCAGCGTCAGAAAATCGATCAGGGTATCGGCGCAGGTGATCTCTTCCATCAGCTCACTCGCCTCGGTAAAGAGACCCGCCTGCCAGCGTTCGGTACCCACTTCGGCTTTGACCACTTCCAGCTCTTCGGCCAGCATCTGGCGGAACAGCTCCTTGGTCACCACCTTGCCGTTGGCGAGGCTCTTGCCGTGGCGGATCCACTGCCAGATGGAGGTGCGAGAGATCTCGGCGGTGGCAGCATCTTCCATCAGACCGTAGATGGGCACACAGCCGTTGCCGTTGATCCAGGCCTCCAGATATTGCAGGGCGACCCGGATATTGGTGCGCATTCCTGCCTCGGTGCGCTCGCCCTCGCAGGGGGCCAGCAGGTCGGCGGCGGTGATGGGGGCATCCTGCTCACGCAGTACGCCGATCTGGTTCTTGGCGCCAGCCGCAATGGTGGCATTGAACACCGCCATGGCGGTATCGGCGAGGCCAGGGTGAGCGACCCAGGTGCCATCGTGGCCGTTGTTGGCTTCGCGCTCCTTGTCGGCTTTGACCTTGGCAAACACCTGCTCGTTGACGGCAGCATCCTTGGCCGGAATAAAGGCAGCCATGCCACCCATCGCCAGTGCACCGCGCTTGTGACAGGTTTTGATCAGCAGCCGCGAGTAGGCGGAGAGGAACGGCTTGTCCATGGTCACTACTTGGCGGTCGGGCAGTACCCGATCCGGGTGGTTCTTCAAGGTCTTGATGTAGCTGAAGATGTAGTCCCAGCGGCCGCAGTTGAGGGCGACGATGTGATCCTTCATCTGATAGAGCAGCTCATCCATCTCGAACACTGCTGGCAGGGTTTCGATCAACACGGTGGCCTTGATGGTGCCGCGGGGCAGGCCGAACTTGTCCTCGGTCCAGGCGAACACCTCGCTCCACCAGCGCCCTTCCAGATTGCTCTGCAATTTGGGCACGTAGAAGTAGGGGCCGGAGCCTTTGGCCAGCAGCGCCTGATAGTTGTGCAGGAAATAGAGGGCAAAATCGAACAGGCCGCCGGGAATGGGTTCGCCATCGAAGGTGACATGTTTTTCCGGCAGGTGCAGACCACGAACCCGGCAGATGAGGACGGCCGGATTGGGGTTCAGGGTATAAGCCTTTCCTTCCGGACTGGTATAAGAGACGGTGCCGTTGACCGCATCGCGCAGGTTGATTTGACCCTCTATCACTTTATTCCAGGCGGGGGCCAGTGAATCCTCGAAGTCCGCCATGAATACCTTGACGTTGGCGTTGAGGGCGTTAATGACCATCTTGCGCTCGACCGGGCCGGTGATCTCCACACGGCGGTCTTGCAGGTCGGCGGGAATGCCGCGAATGGTCCAGTCACCTTCACGGATGTGGGCGGTTTCCGGCAGGAAGTCCGGCAGCTCGCCACCATCGATACGGGCCTGGCGTGCCACACGTTGTTTCAGCAATTCCCCTCTTTGGGGAGCAAAACGTTCCACCAGTTCGGAGACCAGAGCCACCGCGTCCGGCGTCAGAATTTGCGCGTATTCGGGCAGCATCTCGCCCTGGATGCGAAGGCGGGCGCTGCAGTGGGTCTGAGCCGGTGCCGACATAAGGTTCACTCCTTTGAGAATTACATTTTGAACTTACTAACTACGACTAAAGTCGAATCCCTGTTTCTGAAACGTTCCCGCAACAACGGGGTAACACGATTGATAAGGTGCGAAATATTGGCGATTACGTCAACAGTTTTTTTTAAACACCTGTTTTTTGAATATAGTTAAGTTTATGTTTTTTATTGATTTATTGAATTGGTATAAAAGCTCTACACAGATGGTTATGCTCCTGCATTTTCCCATCGGCCAAGGGGGGGATCGGGTTGGTTGAGGCACTCTCTTTTTGTAATTTATTACGTAATAAAATTACAAATGCAAAAACAAATCCCGACCTTACTCCAGGCTTTGCCAAAACAGTCGTATAAAGTGCGTTTGAATACTGCAATCAAGGTTTTGCTATTGCTGGTGCTGACTAATGAACGTACGTTTTAAACTGGATGTATTGATGTGGATTCTTTTGGCTTCGGTGGCTGGCGTGATGGAAAGTGACACGCAATAACGTAGGTTTGTATCAGGTGTCGGGGGAAATGCCAGGGCGGCATGGGGACAAGGCTTTAGTCAATAATGCTGCTATTGTGGACATAAATAGCGGTTTGTCGTTTTTTGCGGGCTTGTGGTTCAACGCGGGAAACTGAGGTTGTTAACCGGTGTGAGCCGCTGTGAAGCGAGTGGCTATCCAGTCAGGATCAATAGTCATCGTCCGGTTCAGCCAAATCGATCACATCCAGTTGGATGACATGTAATTCTGCTTGCTCGGTCGTGTCAGTCGGGTCGTGCGGGACGGTGCCATCGGAAATGACAGGGGTGACATCTGTGCTCTGGTTCATGCCTGGTCCTCTATTGAACGCAAGCCAGCCAGTGATCCTTCACTAGTGCTTCCACCTCCCTGTCTTGTCTGCCGGCGGAAAGGTGCGCATCTTAAAGAGTTCACAAAAAAGATTCAAGTGGTTCTGTATGAATTTTGTTCCCTGACGCGGGCGGGATACAGAGGATAAATCGGGGTCAAAAAAATAGCCCAGTCGTTTGACTGGGCTATTCTCGGGGAAAATGGTCGGTGTGAGAGGATTCGAACCTCCGACCCTCTACACCCCATGCAGATGCGCTACCTGGCTGCGCTACACACCGACGGAGTCAGACTCGGCTGACGGGGAGGAAGTCTAATAGCATGGCCAAACGGGTGCAACTCCTTTTTTATCATAGAGATGCCGATTGCTTCTTTATTGCGCAGCCAAGATGTGACTTGGGCGGAGGAGGGAGATTTGGCATAATCGCCGCCCTGTCGCAGCCACTAATTATTCCAGTTATTTATGAATTTATCTAAAAAGTGCTGAGATATGGAATACGAACCGAACCATTGAGCAAACAGAGAGGCATGGCTGTGAAATCAGCAGAGGGGGCCGATGCGCCGGATCAGGCGGCAGAGGATGAAAAGTGGATGCGCCACGCTATGGCCTTGGCTGCTCGTGCCGAAGGGATTGGCGAGATCCCGGTCGGAGCCGTGCTGGTGCTGGGTGACGAGATCGTGGGCGAGGGGTGGAACAGCTCCATCAGCGAACACGATGCCTGTGCCCATGCCGAGGTGATGGCGATCCGGGCGGCGGGCAAGCAGCTGGCGAATTATCGGCTGCTCGATACCACCCTCTATGTGACGCTGGAACCCTGCTGCATGTGTGCCGGTGCGCTCATTCACAGCCGGGTCAAGCGGGTGGTCTATGGCGCCAGGGATCTCAAGACCGGGGCTGCGGGGTCGGTGTTCGAGATTTTGCAGGATGCTCGTCACAACCATATCGTGGCGTTGACTGGCGGGGTGCTGGCCGATGCCTGCTCGGCTCAGTTGTCGGCCTTTTTCAAGCGGCGCCGCGCCGAAAAAAAGGCGGCCAAACTGGCGCTGCAACAATCGGGTGAGGCTTCAGCCTGAACCGGTCAGTGGCAGGATGCACTATCCTGCCGCTTGCCTTCTTTATAACTATTTAAAAAACAATTATTTATTAAGCCTGTACATCCTCTCCACCCTTGTCTGCCGAGCCCCTGTTTATCCTGCTTATTTAAGGTGGCGGGTGTAACAAAACTGTCATGCAACCGCCATATAATGCCGCCAAGCCTAGCTTACATTGAGGTCTTGCATGTCATCGGAATCGTTAAACTTGGTTATGGCGGGCAGTAGAAAACGCCGGATCAAGGACAAATTGGCCAAATATGGCGTCACCACCGGCGGAGCCCTGGTACTGGTGGCGCTACTGCTTATCTTCTTTTATCTGCTCTATGTGGTTAAACCCATCTTCAATGGTGCCACGATGGAGCCGACCGCCTCGTTTACTCTGCCAACAACCGGCAAGACCGCCTGGCTTGGGGTGGAGGAGCAAAACGAGATTGGCTATCGCTTCAGCGACAAGGGGTTGGTTAACTTCTTCGCCGTGCAGGGGGATGGCAAAATCAAGGTCGGTCAATCTCTTGGCGAGGCACAAGTCGCCGGTGACATCACCTCGGTTGCCGCACCCGCCCCGGGTCAGAAGCTGATCGCCTATGGCTTTGCCGATGGCAAGGCGCAGGTTGTCCAACCCGCGTTCAAGGTCTCCTATCCCAACGATGTACGGGTGATTGAGCCCAGCCTGCAGTACCCCTTCGGCGAAGAGCCGGTAGTGGTCGACTCGCAAGGCAAGGCGCTCCAGACTCTGGTGTTTGAGGCGACCAAGGACAAGATGGCCGCCGCTGCGGTGACCGAAGATGGTCGCGGTGTGATGTCGGTGATGAGCGGCGAGGAGAACTTCCTCTCCGGCGAGATTGAGTGGAGTGCCCAGAACTACGACATCCCCTCCTTGCCACGTCACGTCGATCAGATGTTGCTCACCCCCAACCTGCGCATCCTGTTTGTGCGGGAGGGCAATCGCCTCTCCGTCTATGACATTCATGACCTGAGCAATATCTCTCTGCGCAACGTGCTGGAGATCAACGCCCCCGATGCCAATGTGACCCGGGTCGAGCTGCTCTCCGGTGCTTCCTCCCTGCTGGTCGGCAATGACAATGGCGTCATCTCCCAGTGGTTCGAAGTAGCGAAGGATGGTAAACGCCAGTTCACCCAAATTCGTGACTTCAAGGGCGATGGGGCGGTGGATCTGCTGACGCCAGAACACTTTCGCAAAGGCTTTATCAGCGCCGACAAGCACGGCATTGTCAGCTTCTTCCACGCTACCGGCGAGACCAAACTGCTGAGCGAGCAGGTTGAAGGCGGCGCCTTGTCGGCGCTGGCCATTTCGCCGCGCCACAATCTGCTGCTGTTGCAGCAGGGGCCAACATTCAAACTGTTTGCGGTAGAGAACGAGCACCCCGAGGTAACCTGGTCTGCCCTCTGGCAGCAGGTGTGGTACGAAGGGTACCCCGAGCCCCAGTATGTGTGGCAATCCACCTCTGCCAGCAATGACTTTGAAGCCAAGCTGAGCCTGGTACCGCTGGTGTTTGGCACCTTGAAAGCCTCTTTCTACGCCATGATGTTTGCGGTGCCGCTCGGTGTCGCGGGCGCCATCTATACCGCCTATTTCATGTCGGCCGGGCTGCGTAAATATGTCAAACCGACCGTCGAGATCATGGCGGCGCTGCCGACCGTTATCCTCGGTTTCCTGGCCGGTCTCTGGCTGGCACCCATCATCGAGGGGGCTCTGCCCGGGGTGGTGTTGCTGCTGGTGTTGCTGCCGATGGGGATGTTGCTGACCGCGCTGGTCTGGAACTACCTGCCGGAGCGCAGCCGTACCTGGTTGCCGGAGGGGTGGCACGCCATCCTGCTGATCCCGGTGTTGCTGCTGATCGGTTGGGGGGCCTTTGCGCTGAGCCCAATCATCGAGAACACCTTTATGCACGGTGATTCGCGCATCTGGCTGACCCACGAAATGGGCATCAAGTTCGACCAGCGCAACTCGCTGGTGGTCGGTATCGCCATGGGCTTTGCGGTCATCCCCACCATCTTCTCCATTGCCGAAGATGCGGTCTTCTCGGTGCCCAAGCACCTCACTCAGGGTTCACTGGCGCTGGGGGCCACCCCGTGGCAGACCCTGAGTCGGGTGGTGATCCTCACCGCCAGCCCCGGCATCTTCTCGGCGGTGATGATGGGTCTGGGCCGCGCCGTGGGCGAGACCATGATCGTGCTGATGGCTACCGGCAACACCCCCATCATGGACTTCTCCATGTTCCAGGGGCTGCGCACCCTGGCCGCCAACATCGCGGTAGAGATGCCGGAGTCGGAAGTGGGCAGTTCCCACTACCGGGTGCTGTTCCTCGCCGCCTTTGTCCTGTTTGTGTTCACCTTTTTGTTCAACACCCTGGCCGAGTTTGTCCGTCAGCGGTTGCGTGAAAAATACAGCTCGATGTAAGGGGCGGCTCTGTAATGGACAAGGAATCGACAATGGGTAAGTGGTTTAAATCAGGGGCCCCCTGGATCTGGATGACCGGCGGCGCCGTCAGCCTGAGTCTGGTGGCGGTTCTGGGGCTGCTGCTGCTGATCGGCTGGCGTGGTCTGGTCTACTTCTGGCCGCACCCCATCTATGAGTGGCAACTTGAAGACGCCCAGGGCAACAAGAGTGTGCTGATCGGCGAGATCAACGATCGCGAGTTGGTACCGGTGGAGCGCCTGCGCGCTGCGGGCCTGCCGCTCAAGGGAGAGGAGCGCGAGCTGCTGACCCGCTATCTGGTCAAGACCGGCAACCGTGAGTTCGTTGACCTGGATTTTCGCTGGGTACTGGAGACTGACATCAAGTCTCAGAGCCAGCCAGCCGAGCTGGCCATGGTTGAGCGTGCCACCAACGGCAACTTCTATGGCTACATCGCCTCGGTGAAAGAGGATGGCCGCGAGCTGACCCAGGATATTCATCCGGCGTTGCAGCGGGTGCTGGCCCGGGCCAATGGCCTTTCGGAGCAGGCCAACGATCTGCAAAAAGGGGAGATCGGCAGCATCAACTATCAGCTGGAGCGGCTGCGCCTCAAAGAGCGCAAGGCCGAGCTGGATGACAAGCTGACCGACCAGCTCAAAGCCCAGCTGGCGAGCGAGCGTCAGTCCCTCAACGATCGTTATCAGGTGCTGGAGAAGGAGCTCTTCTCCCTGCGTGCCCAAGCGGATCGCGACGCCATTACCGTCAAGGATATGCGTGGTGAGCTGGTGACCATGCCGATGTCCAAGGTGCTGGATGTGGTATGGCCCAACGACATGAGCCTGCTGGCCAAGGTGGGTCACTGGTTCCACCAGATTGGCAAGTTCGTCTCTGACGATCCCCGTGAAGCCAACACCGAGGGCGGGGTATTCCCGGCCATCTTCGGCACCGTCTTCATGGTGTTCCTGATGGCGATCATCGTGACCCCACTGGGGGTGGTGGCGGCAGTTTACCTGCACGAGTATGCGGGCAAGAACAGCCTGACCAAGATCATCCGCATCGCGGTGATCAACCTGGCGGGCGTGCCCTCCATCGTTTATGGCGTGTTTGGTCTGGGCTTCTTCGTCTACACGCTGGGTGGTTCGTTAGACCAGCTGTTTTATCCGGAGGCGCTGCCGAGTCCGACCTTTGGTTCACCCGGCGTTATCTGGTCGGCGCTGACCCTGGCCATCCTGACCCTGCCTGTGGTGATCGTCTCCACCGAAGAGGGGCTGGCACGGATCCCGAGCACCATCCGTCAGGGCTCGCTGGCACTGGGTGCCACCCAGGCCGAGACCCTGTGGCGCATCGTGCTGCCGATGGCGAGCCCGGCCATCATGACCGGTCTTATTCTGGCGATTGCCCGTGCTGCCGGTGAAGTGGCACCGCTGATGCTGGTGGGGGTAGTGAAACTGGCGCCGACCCTGCCGATGGATGGCAACTTCCCGTATCTGCATGTGGAGCGCAAGTTCATGCACCTGGGCTTCCACATCTATGACGTCGGTTTCCAGAGCCCCAACGTCGAGGCGGCCCGCCCTCTGGTCTACGCCACCTCCTTCCTGCTGGTGACGGTGATCGTCGGTCTTAACCTGACGGCTATCGGTATTCGCAACCACTTGCGTGAGAAATTCCGGTCGCTGGAGCATTGATAGACCAGCTGCCATTGAGACGGGCCGGGGCGGGCGATGCCCCGTGCCAGCAAAGCGTTCCGGCCGCGGGTGATGAGATGACCCGCCGCCACCGACAGATTTTGAGGTAACAGATGATCAACGTAACGACTGCATCCACCCAGCACACCGCGCTGGACCTGCTTAACCTGAGCCCGGAGCAGACCGCGCTGGAGGTGAAGGATCTCAACCTGTACTACGGCAACAAGCAGGCGCTGTTCAACGTCAACATGAAGATCCCCAAAGGGCAGGTGACCGCCTTTATCGGTCCGTCTGGCTGTGGTAAATCGACCCTGCTGCGCTGCATCAACCGGATGAACGATCTGGTGGAGATCTGCCGTATCGAGGGGGAGATCCAGCTGCACGGTCACAACATCTATGACAAGAGCGTCGATGTTTCTGCCCTGCGCCGTCAGGTGGGCATGGTGTTCCAGCGCCCGAACCCCTTCCCCAAGTCCATTTACGAAAACGTGGTCTATGGCCTGCGTCTGCAGGGGATCAACGATCGCCGTACCCTGGATGAAGCCGCCGAGCGTTCCCTGCGCGGTGCGGCCCTGTGGGACGAGGTTAAAGATCGTCTGCATGACAACGCCTTCGGTCTCTCCGGCGGTCAGCAGCAGCGACTGGTGATTGCCCGCGCCATCGCCATCGAGCCGGAAGTGTTGCTGCTCGATGAGCCGACCTCGGCGCTTGACCCCATCTCCACCCTCACCATCGAGGAGCTGATCAACGAGCTCAAGAGCCAGTTCACCGTGGTGATCGTGACCCACAACATGCAGCAGGCGGCGCGGGTGTCGGATCAGACCGCCTTTATGTATATGGGCGAGCTTATCGAGTACTCGGATACCAACACCATCTTCACCACCCCGGCCAAGAAGAAGACCGAAGACTACATCACCGGTCGTTACGGCTAAGGAGAGAAGAGGATGAACCTCAGCAAACAGATTGGCAGTCGGTTCCACGACTAAGGCATACTCGGAGCATCAAGGATTATTTGTATGGACAATATGAACCTCAATAAACACATCTCCGGTCAGTTCAATGCCGAGCTCGAGAGCGTGCGCAATCAGGTGCTGGTGATGGGCGGTTTGGTGGAGCAGCAGCTCACCGACGCCATCGCGGCGATCCACGATCAGGATCTCGATGCAGCGCGCAAGATCGTGGCCAATGACCACAAAGTCAACGCCATGGAAGTGGCGATCGACGAGGAGTGCACCCGCATCATCGCCAAGCGTCAGCCGACCGCCTCCGACCTGCGACTGGTAATGGCCATTATCAAGACCATCACCGATCTGGAGCGCATTGGCGACGTGGCGGACAAGATCGCCCGCATGCTGACCGACAACGCCAACAAGCCGCAGCCGCCGCTGGTGTCGCTGGAGAATATGGGCCGTCGCACCATCAAGATGCTGCACGATGTGCTCGATGCCTTCGCCCGCATGGATCTGGATGCGGCACTGGCAGTCTACAAGGAAGATGACAAGGTAGACCGGGAGTACGAGTCGATCATCCGCGAGCTGATGACCTACATGATGGAAGATCCGCGCACCATCCCCCAGGTACTCAACGTGCTGTGGGCGGCGCGGGCCATCGAGCGGGTCGGCGATCGCTGCCAGCATATCTGCGAGTACATCGTCTACTACGTGAAAGGCAAGGATGTGCGCCATACCAAGGCGGACGATCTGGGCACCTTGCTGGGCAAGAGCTAACCGGAAGTGAATAAAAAGGCGCGTGAAGCGCCTTTTTTGTTGCATAACTGGTCGGAGTAAGATAAAGCCCCCAATTGGCTGTTTTCTGATAGAATACGCCTCTTGTGTGGGTCCTGGATTGACCCACGGCTCGGTCTCCCGGGCCCAGTTTGCCGTCTTGTGCTAAGGCGGGTGTAGCAATAGGTTAATCATGAGTTTTGCCGATAGTTTGTTCTTTTTAATGCTGCTGGTTGGCGGCAGTGTGTTTTTCTCCCTCTCCGAGATCTCCCTCGCGGCCTCCCGCAAAATCAAATTGCAGGTGATGGCGGACGAAGGTAATCGTCAGGCCGAAAAGGTGCTGGCGCTGCAGGCCCAGCCGGGCAACTTTTTCACCGTGGTGCAGATTGGTCTCAATACCGTCGCCATTTTGGGCGGTATTTTGGGTGAGTCTGCTCTCAACCCCGCCATCAAGGGGATTGTCTCCGAGTTCTATCAGGGGCCCTGGCTTGGCGAGATCAGCTCCGGTGCCTCCTTCGTGTTCGTTACCGGCATGTTTATCCTGATCGCCGATCTGATGCCCAAGCGTCTGGCTATGACCATGCCCGAGCAGATTGCCGTGGTGGTGGTGCGCCCCATGCTCTTCTTCGTCACCGTGCTGATGCCGCTGGTGTGGGTCTTCAACGGGTTGGCGAACTCTCTGTTCCGCCTGCTGCGGGTCTCTACCGTGCGCAATGACGAGATCACTTCCGACGATATCTATGCGGTGATGGATGCCGGTGCCGAGGCGGGGGTGATTCAGCGCGAGGAGCACCAGCTCATCGAGAACGTGTTCGAGCTGCAGTCCCTTGGCGTCACCTCCGCCATGACGGCGCGCGAGAGCCTCATCTACTTCACCCTGCAAGAGAGCGAAGAGAGCATCAAGGCCAAGATCGCCGAGCACCCCCACAACAAGTTTCTGGTCTGTGACCACAACCTCGACAGCATCAAGGGTTTCGTCGATGCCAAAGAGCTGCTGATCCGCGTCATCAGCGGCCAGAGTATCGATCTCATCGGCGGCAACCTGGTGCAGAATGTCATCATCATCCCCGATACGTTGAACCTCTATGAGGCGATGGAGTACTTCAAGAATCATCGTGGCGACTTTGCCGTGGTGATGAACGAGTACGCACTGGTGGTGGGGATTGTCACCATGAACGACCTGATGAGTACCGTGATGGGCGAGTGGGCGACCCACGTGGTGGAAGAGCAGATCGTCCAGCGCGACGAGAGCTCCTGGCTGGTGGATGGGGTGACCCCTATCTCCGACGTGATGCGTGCCTTCGATATCGAAGAGTTCCCCGAGAACCAGAACTACGAGACCATCGCCGGTTTCATCATGTATATGCTGCGCAAGATCCCCAAGCGCACCGACTCGGTGAAATACGCGGGCTACAAGTTCGAAGTGGTGGATATCGACAGTTACAAGATTGATCAGTTGCTGGTCACCCGGGTCGAGCCGATGGTGGCCGAGAAGCCAGCTCAGGAATCGTAAAAGGAGCGACAGAAGAGTCATGAAGATGCAGTCTCATTCCCGTGCGCTGGCCTGTGTCGCGCTCGCCCTGGCACTGGGTGCCTGTAGCCAGAGTGCCCCGCGCAAAGCCACAGTGGCAGCCAAGCCGGTCGCCCCCAAGCCCGCCGTGGTTGTGCCGCAGCCGGATCCCGATGCGGTGGTGCAAAGTGGTATGGCAGAGCCAAGCCCGGTGTTTGACGAGGAGTACCACGGCCCGGAGCAGGGATCGCTGGAGTCGGTGACCGCCCTGTTTGCCCGTGGCTACATCGAGTCGGCCATGCGTGAAACCATGCTGGCGGCGGTGAAAAATGACTACCCGCTACTCGGTATGCGGGATGTGCGGCTGACCGATCCGGTCTACAAATTCCTCACCTCTGCCCATGCCACCACCACTGCACACGACTATCTCTATGCCGGTGTGCAGCGTCGGCTGGGCCGCCCGCTCAGTCCTGCCCAGTGGGAGCAGATTTGGCGCCGCTTGCCGCAAGATGGTCGGGTATCCGACTGGGTGAAACAGATCAAGCGGGTACTGGCGGGTCATTGAGTCGCGACTTGCCTGATATGCAGCGAGGCCACCTTAGGGTGGCCTCGCTGGTTTTTATCTGTCTGCAATCAGGATGTGGAGGGCCCTGATGGCTTGCCAAACAGCACGGCAAGTTTTTGTCGCCACGGCAGACCGCGAGCGTCGCGCAGCATGTCGCGCCATTCGTGGAAGGTGAGAGTGAGGGGGTTGAAGCTGTGGATCGGCTTGGTGATGCCAAAGCGACACGGCTCGGCCGGATCTTCTTCGACAAAGGTGCCAAACAGCCGATCCCAGATGATTAACACCCCGGCAAAGTTGCGGTCTATGTACTTGGCGTTGCTGGCGTGGTGCACCCTGTGGTGGGAGGGGGTGTTGAAGATCCACTCCAGCCAGCCCAGCTTGCCCACCACCTGGGTGTGGACGAAGAACTGGAAGCCCAGGCTCAGCAGCACGGTGGCGACCACCGCCTCGGGCGGGAAGCCGATGACAATCATCGGGATCCAGAACAGCCACATGCCGGAGATGGGATACATCAGGCTCTGGCGAAAGGCGGTGGAGAGATTAAGCCGCTCCGAGCTGTGGTGCACCACATGGGAGGCCCACAACCAGCGCACATGGTGGCTGGTGAAGTGGAACAGCCAGTAACAGAGATCCTGCAACAGGAACAGCAGTAGCACACTCCAGAGATTCAGCTCGATATCGAACAGTCGCCAGCCCCAGAGGGTGTCATACAGATAAGCAATGGCGATGGCCGCCAGCGCATCGCCCCCCTGATGCATCAGGGCAAGGGCGGCGTTGGCGAACAGATCCCGCCACTGGTAGGTGGCAGTGGGAAAGGCCGCGCCATGTTTGCGCAGGTAGAGCATCTCCCAGCCGATAAAGGCCAGAAAAACCGGGGAGAGGTAGAGCAGAAGCAGTTGCACATCCATATGCGGCCATCCATTCAGAGCAATTGCTCTCCAGCATAAAGGATGAAGTTAATATTTCATTAGCATTTTGTTGCCGCTGCGGATGTGACGGGAAAGATGGGGTGACGGCAGAGGAAGGTGCGGCGGATGGCTATGCTTGATGCAGGCTTTCTTGCAGGAGTATCCGGCTTATGCGCTTCTGGTGTTGTTTATTGCTGGGCCTCTGTGTCATGGCGCAAGCCAAGACCCGGGTCGAGATCCTGGCGGATTCCGCTTATCCCCCCTACTCCTGGCAGGAAGGGGAGGAGGTCAGGGGGATCTATGCCGATATCATTCGTGAAGTGACAGCGTCCATGAGTGACTATGAGGTGGTGCTCAAACCCATGCCATGGCGCCGCAGTCTGAGCATGGTGGAGCAGGGCTCTGCCTTTGCCATTTTTCCACCCTACTACCTGCCCGATGCCCGCCCTTATATCTGGCCCTACTCCCAACCGATACTGGATGAAGAGCTGGTGGTGATGTGTGGCGCAAATGTGGCCATCAATACGCCGCAGGCCAACTTTCCGGCTGACTATCATGGTTTGCGCTTTGGTATGAATGCCGGTTTCGCTATTGGTGGCGACGCCTTCTGGCAGGCGGTGAAGGAGAAGCAAATTGATCTTGAAGAGGTCAAAAGCAATCGGGAAAACTTGCTCAAGATTGTGCGTGGTCGGGTGGACTGTACCATTAATGATCGCCTCTCCCTGCTCTATGAACTGCTTGCCATGATCAAGGCGGATCAGCTGGCGGTGGCCGACATGTCACTCCTCAAACAGGGGCCCGTGCTCAGCAAGGAGCAGGGGTTTCTTGGCTACAGTCGCCAGGGAAAGTTCCCCTACAAGCAGGCCTTTGTCGAGCAGTTTGACAAGGAGCTCTATCAGTTCAAAAAACGTGACGGGATAAGGACCATTGTGGAGCGCTATCTGGGAAAGTCCCCGCGCTGAGCCGGTAACCGCGGGAGCGGCTTCAGCAGTGGGTTGTCATCATCTCGGCAAATCCGCACAGAGAAAGAGGGACAATGAGTCCCTCTTTCTCTGTTGGTCAGTTTGATAGCTGCATCTATAGCACCTGACTCAGGAACTGGCGCAGGCGCGGAGAGGGGGGATTATCGAAAAAGTCGGCGGGTTTCTCATCCACCAGCAGTTCGCCACTCTCCATAAAGAGCACCCGATCCGCCACTTCGCGGGCAAAGCCCATCTCGTGGGTCACCACCACCATGGTCATCCCTTCGCGAGCCAGCCCTTTCATCACATCGAGCACCTCACCCACCATCTCGGGGTCGAGCGCGCTGGTGGGTTCGTCAAACAACATGATGCGCGGCTGCATGGCGAGTGCCCTTGCGATCGCCACCCGCTGTTGCTGGCCGCCGGATAGCTGGGAGGGATAGCTGGCCGCCTTGACCGACAATCCCACTTTCAGCAGCAGTGCCTTGGCCCTGTCTTCGGCATCACGGCGCGACAGACCACGCACCTTCTGCGGAGCAAGGCTGATATTGTCCAGCACGGTGAGATGGGGGAAGAGGTTGAAGGACTGGAACACCATGCCCACCTCTTCCCGCAGCTTGTTGACATCGTCCGGCTCGGTCAGGCAGATGCCGTCGACCACGATATTGCCGTCGTTGATGGTCTCCAGCTGATTGAGGGTGCGCAGGAAGGTCGATTTACCCGAGCCGCTGGGGCCGACGATCACCACCACTTCCCCTTCGGCGACCTCGGTGCTGACGTTTTTCAGGGCGTGTACTTCGCTGCCGTAGAATTTTTCTACCCCTGTCGCCTTGATGATGGGATCAGTTGCTTTTCGCATATTTCACCTCGAGACGACGCACCAAGAAGGAGAGGGTGCCGGTCAGCACCAGATAGAGCAGAGCAACAGTGAACCACACCTCGAACGGGCTGAAGGTGGAGCTCACCACCTCGCGTCCCGCCTTGGTCAGATCAGTGATGGAGATGACAGATACCAGCGAGGAGTCCTTGATCAGGTTGATAAATTGGCCTGCCAGTGGTGGCAGCACCCGTTTGAATGCCTGCGGCAAGATGACGTAGCGCATGGTCTGGGCCGAAGTGAGACCGAGGCTGCGGCCTGCCTCCATCTGCCCCTTGTGGATGGAGCTGATACCGGCGCGGACGATTTCCGCCACATAGGCACCGGTAAAAACGGCCAGTGCCGCGACCCCGGCGGTGAAGCGATCGAGGTTAAGCACGGTGCCGATAAAGAAGTAGACGATGAAGATCTGCACCAGCAGCGGTGTACCGCGAATGAGTTCCACATAGGTGATGGCCAGATTGCGCAGAGCCGGATTGGGGGAGAGGCGAGCCAGCCCGGCCAGGGTGCCGAGAAAAATGGCGAAGACACCAGCCACCAGCGAGAGCTTGATGGTCATCCAGACGCCCCAGGCGATAGGGCCTGCGGTCCAGGTGAGTTCAGTATCCAGAGTATCGCCCCGGAAGATGGTATCCCCTTCCGCGACTTTCATGCCTGTGCTGGCGATGGCTTGTCGTTGATTGGGGTCGAGATCATTTTGCAGGAACAGTTTGCCCTGCTCTGCAGGGGTGGTGCCAGCGATCACGGTGCCATCAAATTCAGCCAGGTTGTTCTGTTCCGCCTGATAGGCGATGTATTGGGGAATACGTTCCCAGCGCCAGGTGTAGTCGATGGATTGCACCGCTTTATAGATGCCGAATATGGCTGCCAGCAGCAGCAGCAGAAAGACGCCGTGCCAGAGCAGCTGGTTGGGCTGTTTTTCCATCTGTCGTGTCGGTTTGGGTGTGTGCACAGTCACAACCTCTTCTCGTTATTGTGTGGGGGCTGCATGGTGCGGGGGCGGCAAACTGCCGCCCCCTGGAGGTTATTTGAGCTGGTTGAGCCAGGCGTTGGATTCAAACCACTTCTTGTAGAGGCGGTCGTAGCTGCCATCGCCCTTGATCTGGCGCAGGTAGTTATTGAACCAGTTAAGGGTGTCCTGATCCCCTTTGCGGATGGCCCAGGCCAGCGGTTCGAAGGTGAACGGCTTGTCGAGGTGCACCACGGCCCCCTTGTTCTGGGAGGCGAAGATGGCGTTGTAGGGCAAGTCATAGACGAAGGCATCGACCTTGCCGTTGATCACTTCCAGCTTGGCGTCATCCTGGGTTTCAAACTGCAGCAGGGTGGCTTTCGGGATCAGACGTTTGACCGCCTGCTCACCGGTGGTGCCGAGCTTGACCGCAATCTTGTATTTGGGATTGTTGAGGTCGGTGAAGGATTTAATCTCGGCGGCTTTATCTTTGCGTACGACGATGGTCTGCCCGACCACGATATAGGGGTCGGCGAAGTTGACCCGCAGGTTGCGCTGCGGAGTGACGGTCATGCCACCCATGATAACGTCGAACTTGTTGGTCAGCAGGGCAGGAATGATGCCGTCCCAAGCGGTATTGACGAACTCGACCTTCACGCCCATCTCTTTGGCGACCATCTTGGCGAGATCGACGTCAAAGCCGATGTACTGGCCCTGTTTGTTGGTCATCTCGAAAGGTTGGTAGCCTGCATCAAAGCCAACTCGCAGCACACCGCGTTCGAGCACGGCATCCAGGGTTGAAGTAGGAGCAGGGGTCGGGGCCGCCGTGGCGATCCCGCAAAACAGCAGGGTAGAAAGAATCAGTTTTTTGATCATGGGTGACGTCTCTGTCGTTGGTGTGTTCGGCCTTGAACCTGATCCCGTGCGACTCCGTGGCACAAGAGACTGCTGCATCCGGCAACAGGCAAGACAGGTTGCGTGTCTTGGGCGGGGTAACAGCCCCGTATGAGAAGTTATGAATACTGGGGTGAGTGAAAAATGTACCAAAAACGAATTGAGTTAGATGACTCAATAGGTTAGGGGCACTTTTTACTCATTGCTTCACTCATAAAATCACACGAAAACAACATATCTAGCTAATGGTGCAGGTTCAAGCCCAAAATGTGTTCAATACCTTTTGTTACACATGGTTGGGTTCGCTTGTGGCTGACTTTAAGGCTTGCCCGGTGCCACGCCAGCGCAGCAGTGCCCAGGAGGGGGTGAGTGAATCACCCGGAAGGTAAACAATATGTTTTTATTGTGAAAATAGTCAGGCCCCGCTGGGTCTGGGCAAACGCTTCTCATATACTCAGTTACCTTCTGATACTGGTTCTTGTATGGCACTCTCACTGCTGCTGAAACTGGATGTTTTTACCCTGATGTTGATGGCGCTGGGGGGTTACAGTCTTGGCGTGATTACCCTCTCCATCATCTGGTCCACCCACAGGGAGATCCCCGGTATCGGCTACTGGTGGTGGTCTGCACTCTGTGCACTGCTGGCCCAGACGCTCTTCTCGCTGCAGGCTTTTTTCCCCAGTCACTCCGGGATCTGGTTGGCCAACACCCTGATCACGCTCTGCATCGTGCTGATGCCGCTGGCGCTGCAGCGCTTTTTCGGTCAGCCCCCGAGCTGGCGTACCGGTCTGCTCTTTATGCTGATCTATCTGCTGATCCTGAGCTGGTGCATTGTGAAGGGGGGGATGGAGTCACGGGTGATGCTGGCTTGCGTGAGCTACATGATACTGGGCGCGGTGATCGTCTACCTCGTCTGGCGCCACGGCTACCCTGACTATCTGCCGGCGGTGATAGTTTTTACCGTGGTCAACATCCTGCTCTATGGTTTCAACCTGATGCGGCTCTGGTTCCTGTGGCAGGACAACGTGCAGATGTTGATGGAGAAGAGCGGGGTCAATGTGCTGCCTTTCCTCTCCATGCTGATGGGCAGTTACCTCTCCACCTTCGGGGTATTGCTGCTCTGTACCCAGTACCGGGCGCTGGCACTGCGCCAGCAGGCGAGCCACGACCCCCTTACCGGTTTGCTTAACCGGCGCGGTTTTATGGCGCAGTTGCAGCAGCAGAAGTTGAGTGACGGCGGTGCTCTGGCGGTGCTCGACATCGATGACTTCAAGCAGATCAATGACCAGCATGGCCACGAGGTGGGTGATCGGGTGCTGGCCGCGCTCGGTGCCTATCTGGGTGCCCAGCCCGATCTGGTGAGCAGTCGCTTCGGTGGCGAGGAGTTTGTGCTGCTCTTTTCGAAGCCCGGCGTGCTGGCGATGCAGCGTTGCGAGGGATTGCTGGCGGAGGTTGCGAACCGCGATATGGGGGGCCTCTCCATCACGGTCAGCATGGGGCTCTCCCACTGGCAGGGGGAGTGGCATTTTGATCCCCTGTTCTCCCAGGCCGACCGTGCGCTCTACTGTGCCAAGCGGCAGGGCAAGAATCGGGTCTGCCAGGCTGGCCGGGAGGAGTAACCTCCCGGTTGGTCTGGTATCACACCGCGTCGCTATGCTGGGCGCGCGGTGCCTGTGCCTTGAGGAAGGGGAGCAGCAGCAGGGCCGAGACGCCCGCCGCGACCGAGATCACCACGAAGAAGCCGTTCCAGTGCCAGATCTCCATCACCTTGGCCAGCGGATAGCCCGACAGCGCCGCCCCCATGTAGGCAAACAGGCCGACAAAGCCGGTGGCTGCCCCCGCCGCGTTTTTGTGGGAGCACTCCGCCGCCGCCATGCCGATCAGCATCTGGGGGCCAAACACGAAGAAGCCGATGGTAAAGAAGCAGGCCGCCTGCATCACATAGCTGAAGAAAGGCATCAGCCACAGCGATCCCACCGCCAGCAGGATCCCCACCGCAAAGATCAGGTTCATCGGCCCGCGGTTGCCGTTGAACAGCTTGTCCGATCCCCAACCCGCCACCAAAGCGCCGATAAAGCCCCCCACCTCGAACATCGAAATAGCCGAGTTGGCGCTCATCAGATTGAAGCCGCGCTGCTCGGTCATGTAGAGGTTGCCCCAGTCGTTGATGGCGGTACGCACCACATAGACCAGCACGTAACAGCAGGCCAGCAGCCAGATATAGGGGTTGCCCAGCACATATTTGCGCAGGATCTGGCGATGGGAGAGCCCTGCATCCTGAGTCTGCTGGGCCAGTTCCATGGCATCGTTGCGCCATTCGCCCACGGTTGGCAGCCCCATGGCGCTCGGGGTATCCCGCAGCCGCCAGCAGAGGAAGAGTCCGGCAACAATGGCGATAAGGCCGGGCACTATCATGCCGTAGCGCCAGCCATGTTGCAGGGCAAGGGTGCTGACGATAAGAGGAATGAGCGCCCCGCCGACGTTGTGGGCGGTGTTCCAGGCCGACCACCAGACCCCGCGCTCGGTGCGCGAATACCAGCTGGTGAGCAGCTTGGAGCAGGGGGGCCAGCCCCAGCCCTGGAAGAAGGCGTTGGCAACCCAGAGGGTGGCAAACATCCAGAGAGCTGACGAGAGGCCGAACAGGATATTGATGACGCCGGTAGCCATCAGCCCGATCCCCATGAAGTAGCGCGGGTTGGCGCGGTCACTGATGATGCCGGAGACGAATTTGGAGCAGCCATAGGTGATGTAGAACAGGGTCCACAGCATGCCGATGTCGGATTTGTCCAGCATGCCGCTTGCCAGCATGTCCGGCATGGCAAAGTTGAAACTCTTGCGGGTGAAGTAGAAGACCGCGTAGCCCAGGTACATGGTCAGCAGCAGATGCAGCCGCCAGTGGCGGTAGGTGGTATCAATCTCGGCCTGCTCTCGGATAAGGGGCCGGGGCGGCGCGCTTCTCATAAAACTCAGCACAGGCTGGTCCTCTGGTGGTGATTAGCCATGACTATCCTCCCGCTTGCGGCAGGGGAGGCTGACAGTCAGCTGGGTACCGTGGATACAGGAGAGTTGCAGTGTGCCTCCCAGCGCTTGCACCCGCTCGCGAATGCCAAGCAGACCATAACCCTGTTGCGAACGACTCTCTGGCAGACCGCGGCCATCATCTTCCAGCACCAGTTGCAGCAGTTCGCCGCTGGCTCGGGCACGAATAGCGACCGAGTGGGCGTTGGCATGTTTGACCACGTTGTTGAGCCCCTCCTGACAGACCCGAAACAGGGTGACCCGCTGGGCATCGGAGAGATCGCTGTCCGCCAGCTGCCACTCCAGCCTAGTGACGATGCCGTGACGCTCCAGCTCAAGCTCTCGCAGCAGCGCCTGCACCGCCAGCTCCAGACTCATATCATCGAGCTGGCGTGGGCGCAGGCGACCGAGCAGACCGCGCACCGCGTCGTAGATGCCAAGGGAGAGGGTATCAATCAGGGCGCTGCTCTGACCTACGCCTGCATTTTCGGGGGCGAGCCGACGCACAATGCCAGCCTGGGTGCGAATGGCGGTGATGGTCTGGCCAATGTCGTCGTGCAGCTCGCGTGCTACCTCCTTGCGGATGCTCTCCTCGGTCTCCAGCAGCCGCTCGGTGAGCTGGCGATTGTGGGCAAGCTGGCGGGTCAGCGCCTGATTGAGCTCGCGCTGGCGCTGGATCCCGGCACCGAGCAGCAGGCCGGTGAGGCTCTGGGCCAGCAGGGAGAGCAGCAGATCGAGGGGATGATCGTGCCAGGCCTGGCTCGCCAGCAGGGCGATGGTATTCATCAGGGTGGCGAGCAGCGCCCCCTGCCAGCCGTAGCGCCACGCCATGGCGATGATGGGGATAGCCAGACAAAACGGGGTGAAACGCACCAGCGAGTTGGGCAAGCCCAGTTGTAGCCAGAGGCTCAGCACGAACAAAAGCAGATACCAGACCAGATGGCGAAAGCGCCAGTCTACCGGCTGATCCACCAGCGCAGGGCCGAGCGGCACCCAGGTGGCACGGGTGAGGTAGTGCCAGATCAGCATGCAGGTCGAGGTGAGGGTCAGCCCGCCGGTCAGACTGAGCAGCAGGGCCGAGAGGCCATCTTCCCCCGCCAGATGCCAGAGCAGGGCTTGCAGCAGCGCCGCCGCCGAGACGGTGGCAAGCAGCAACAGCAGTTGTTGCCAGTCGTTGCGCACTTGCTGGCGGCGGGCAATCAGCAGCGGCAGCAGGGTGAGCAGGCTGCCAGTCAGCAGCCACTGCCAGTGGGGGAGCCCCACCTCCAGATTGAGCCAGTAGAGTAGCCCCCCTTCACAAAGCAGCAGAGAGGGCCAGTAGCGACCGGGGCTTTGCAATAGCAGACCGAGGCGCAGGCCGAAGGGGAACAGCAGCACCGCCAGTGCCGGGCCACCCGCCAGATGCAGGCTGATACTCCACAGGCAAAACCAGCCGGCGGCAAAGATGAAGCAGGCCGCCAGCGTGATGGCGACATAGCTGGCAAGACGGTGGATCACCAGCTATCCAGCATGCGGTGGGCCAGCTCGACGTTGTTGCTGACCTTGAGCTTGTCCATCAGGTTGGCGCGGTGGACATGGACCGTCTTGGGCGATAGGCCAAGCTGCTCGGCGATGCTCTTCACCTCCAGCCCCTGCGCCAGCAACTGGGCAATCTCTCGCTCCCGGTTGGTAAGGGGATCCCGGCTGCTACTGGCCAGCTTCTGGGCAATGTCGGGGGTGAGGTAGCAGCCGCCAAGCGCAGCGGTGCGCACTGCGGCGATCAGCTCGTCCGGACTGCAGCGTTTGGAGAGAAATCCCTTGGCTCCGGTCTGCAACGCCTGTTCGATGAGGGCAGGGCTGTCGTGCACCGACAGCATCACCACCGCAAGGCCGGAGGGGAGCTGCTTGAGCAGCTCCAGCCCCGATTGGTCGGGCATCGAGATGTCGCAGACGCAGACCCGGGCGCCACTGCCGGGCAGGCCAGCCAGCGCTTCGCTGGCGGAGCCGAATTCGGCGACCACCTGCAGGTCGGGCTCCAGATTGAGCAGTTGGGCAAAACCGGAACGGACGATCTGGTGATCGTCGATGAGGGCAATGTTTATCATGATGTCAGCCTGAAATTCGGTGCGCCATGACCATGACGCGGCCAACAAGATACCTGCCCCCCGAGTCAGGCTCAAGGGGCGGGGGACGATAGGGGGAAAATCGACCCGATAAGCAGGTGAAGCTTGATCGGGATCAGGCTGTGCGGGCTGACCTCCCGAGTTGGCCTGCCCGCAACCGGGATCAGCGGTGCAGCTCGCCAGCACGCTCCGGCTGATAGACCACATCCAGGATCTCTACTTCAATGGTGCGACCGGCCGGGCCCGGCCAGGCGATGCTGTCACCCACTTTCAAACCGAGCAGGGCACTGCCTACCGGCGCTAGTACCGAGATGTTGCTCTCGTCACCCTTGGCATCGCGCGGGTAGACCAGGGTGAGACAGAACTCGTTGCCGCTGCTCTGCATCTTGAAGCGCACCTTGCTGTTCATGGTGACGACATCGGGCGGCATGTCGGCCGGTTCGCGGATCTCGGCGCGATCCAGCTCCTCTTGCAGGGCCAGGTGCTGCGGATGGTTGCCGAGCAGTTGTTCAATCCGATCCAGATCAAGGCTGGAGATAACGAGATGCGGTTGTTTCATAGGATATTCCTTATCAATAGCTTACAGGGCCAAGCCCACTCACGCAGGCTGGCCATCACAAGGGTGTTGAGAGATCAACAAAGCGCCATGCCCCCAAGCGACTCGCGGCCGAAGGAGCGAGGCGGGGGCTCAGCAGGGTGTGAGCTTATGAGAGGAAATAGTGAATCTTTTCATAGGGCTACCATAACCATTATGGTCAATCTTGGCAACCGCCATTGAGTGACTACTCAGGAGCCTGATAGTTGTATTGGCGGATGATCCGCGCCAGGCTGCCATCTTTGCGCATCTCATCGAGAGTCGCCTGCCAGCGCCGTCCCTCGGAAAACGGGAACTCTCTGCTCGCAGCCACATAGAGCGGGGTTCGCATCAGTGTTTCACCTCTTACCAGCTCATCTGCAGAAAATCCGCCAGTGTGCTGGTTGTAGAGGATGGCATTCCAGGCGGCAACCCAGGCATCGATGCGTCCTCGTTGCAGTTTGTGGGCATTGAGCTCTTCGGTGGCGACGGTTTGACTGGCCAGATTGATCCGCTGCTTGAGCAGGTACTGGCCAAACGAGTAACGGAGGGTACCGACCTTGAGCGAAGGGAGATCCTTCACCTTGAGCGGGTTGGGGTGCACACGGCGATCGGTAACGATGACAAATTCGTCATCAAGCAGCGGTGTGATCCAGTAAAAGAGATGTTCACGCTGGGTGCTGCGCACCGGGGGGATCAGCAGCACATCTTTGCGATGAACGGTTTGGGTGATCGCCCGGGCAAGCGGCATCAATTCGATGGTGAGAGGTTCTCCCAAACGGTTGGCTGCTTCTTTCATGATCTCGATGGCGATGCCGCTGGGCGTTCCTTGCTGGGTGCGAATAACGTAGGGAGGGAGCTCGGCTGCAACCAGCACAATAGCCTGAGCGCTGGTGGTGACCAGTAATAGCAACAGCGTAACCAGTGGCAGGTGGAAAGTGCGCATCAATGTTATGAAGTCGTGAACCAGAGTCTCATGTTCACAGTGTAACATTACTGAGAATGAAATCTTGCCACCTGCCAAGGGGTTGAGAGGTTAGTCGAAGAAATCACGCAAATCGCGCACTTCATAAGCAGCCAGTTGTTGCCAGGGCTTCTGAGTCGGCAGCTTGCGCAGGGTCACCTCCATCCGGTAGCTGCGATAGCCATCGAGGCTCGCCGACTCCACCACCAGCGGCAACTGCCAGCGGCTAGACCAGAGGATACGGGTACGCTGGTTGCCCTCGCGTTTTTCATACCAGCGCGCCTGTTCGGGCGCAGCCTCATTGAGGGGGGTCATCTCCTGCAACAGGGCCGGATTGATGAGGTGGCGGATCCGCGGCCAATCGGGCTTGAAAGCCACCTGACCGTACTCCTCCTCCGGTACCTCCACCAGCTGGTTGTGCCAGCTGTCGGCGTAGCGCAGTTGCAGCATCCCCTGCTGGTCGCGGGTCACCCAGCGCGCTGCCATCTGGTGGGTGAAGTGCTTGTGACCCGGGGTGGCATCGTGGGTGGCGTGATAGGCGCGGGCAAGGGGCAGCGGGATGAGCCGCTGGCTCCACACCTGATCGCCAACTCGCAGCCACTTCTCCTGCCACTGGCTCTCCTTGCTGATGCCGTCGCTGCTGGTCACCCGGTCCTGATAACGAATGCGGGCAGCCAGATCGGGGACTTCATCGGCAAGGAGGGGAAAAGCGAGGCTGCTGGCGAGCAGCCACAACGGAAGTAACAGTCGCATATGGGTTATCGCTCGAACGAGCAGGGCCCGGCGCGATGCCGGGCCTTGTCGTCTACAGGCCGAGCGCCTCCTTCAGCTTGCCGAACACCCGGGTGTTATCCAGCGTCCCCTTGAAGCGGTTGCTACCGGCGCCATCGGCGAACAGCATGACGTCGCCGCCGCCGTGGGTCTCGGAGCCGAGCTTGACCCCGGTCTCTTGCAGGTAGTTGTCCGCCATCACCTGATCGCTGGTGAGGGTGGGGCGCACGTCGGGGCGGTTGGGGCCGTTGCCGAACACCAGAGTGGTGAACGGCTTGCCATCCACGTCGTTCTGGGTCGAGCCATCGCCGCTCTTGACCAGATCCAGCACCTTGTTGCCCTTGGCGGAGTAGCCGTTGATGGTCATGGTGTGGTCATGGTCGGCGGTGACCACGATCAGGGTATCTTTCAGATCTACTTTGCCGAGCGCCGTTTTGACCGCGTCGTCCAGTGCCACCGCGTCGGTGAGCGAGCGCTTGGCATTGGTGCCGTGCAGGGCGTGGTCGATCCGCCCCCCTTCAACCATCAGGAAGTAGCCCTGACTGTTCTGGCTCAGCAGATCGATCGCCTTGGCGGTCATCTCGGAGAGCGACGGCTGGGTATTGGCCGCCCCCTTGGCGACGCGGTCCAGCTCGTAGTCGAGGTGGGACTTGGCGCTGAACAGCCCAAGCACCTTGCCCGAGTTTACGCCAGCCAGATCATCTCTGGTGGTGACGTAGCGATAGCCTTGCGCGGTCAGCTCAGCGGTGAGATCCCGTCCGTCGGCGCGGCCACCCTTGTTGCTGGTGCTGTTGTAGGGCGTCCAGTGGTTGGCGCCGCCCGGTACAGCCTGCTCGGCAATGGCGTAGGCGGCATCCCGATGGCAGATGTGGGAGTAGGTGGCGGCCGGGGTGGCATGGGTCAGCTCGGTGGTGGTGACGGCCCCCACCGACTTGCCCGCTGCCTTGGCCAGCTCGAGAAGGGTGGGCACCGGTTTGCCGTTGTCACTTGTGCAGTTGTTGACGCCCTTGTTGCCGTTGGCATCCTTGCCTGGCGCGACGGCCTTGGTGTCGCTGCTCATGGCGATCACCTCGTTGTTCATCTTGACCCCGGTGGTGTAGGCCGCCATGGAGGGGGCCGAGTCGGTGGTCTGGGCATCGTTGGAGAAGGTCTTGATGCGGGCGCTGCGGGCCAGCTTCATCATCTCCAGATTGCCCTCTTCCCCCACCTTGTAGAGGCGGGTGGCGGTGAGCACGGTGGGGCCCATGCCGTCGCCGATAAACAGGATGACGTTTTTGGCATCGGCGGCCTGTGCCTGAGCCGCGCCGCCGAGGGCGGCCAGCAGGGCCGTGCTGATCAGGGTTTTATGCAGGTTCTGCTTCATGGATTGGTTGATGGCTTTTTTCATGGGAATGCTCCTTACAGTCCGGCCGAAGCCTTGACCTTGCCGAACACGGCGGTGTTATCGAGTGAGCCGTGGAAGCTATCCGCTCCCTGGCCGATGGCGCCGAGGAAGACGTCGGTGCCGCCGTGGGTCTCGTTGCCGATTTCGCCCACCTTGACCACCACCTCCTGGTGATAGTCGTTGGCGGAGACGGTGGCGTCGTCCAGCGGCGCCACGCTGCTGCGCGGCCCGTCCACCCGGTTGTAGCCGTTGCCAAAGCCGATGATGGTGTAGGGCATGCCATCGGCATCCTTGCTCGGCTCGCCAGTTTCGTAGTTCTTCACCAGCCCGAGCACGCCGGGGTTGTCGGCGGTGGTCTTGCCGGTGCGCTTGGCATAACCATTCAGGACTAGCGTGTGGTCATGGTCGGCGGTGACCACGATCAGGGTGTTCTTGAGCTCGGGATCGGTTTTCTTCACCTCGTCGATGGTCGCCTTGATGGCGTTGTCAAAGGCGAGGGTGTCCTGCAGGGCACGCTTGGCATTGGTGTCATGCAGCGCGTGGTCGATGCGACCCCCTTCCACCATCAGAAAGTAACCCTGCTTCTTGTCTTTGAGCTGCTTGATGGCGGCCAGGGTCATCTGGGTGAGGGAGGGCTCGCTGGCGGGACGATCCAGGTCATATTTCATGTGGCTTGAGCCAAACAGCCCCAGCAGCGGCTTGCCCGCCTCGGCCTTGTTCAACTCGTCCAGATTGCTGGCAAACTGGTAGCCCTTGGCCTGCATTTCGCTAATAAGGTTGCGGCCATCCTCGCGCTTGCCCTTGTCTGCCTTGGGTAAGAAGAAACTGCTGCCACCGCCGAGCACCACGTCCACCCCCTCTTTGAGGGCGCTGTTGTAACCGGCACCGCCGGGCACCAGCTGGGCGGCGATGTCGGCTTCCAGATCCCGGTTGCAGAGATGGGCATAGGTGGCGGCCGGGGTGGCGTGGGTCACCCGGGTGGTGGTGACCACGCCGGTGCCGCGACCGGCGGCCTTGGCCAGCTCCAGCAAGGTGGTGACCGGCTTGCCGCCGCTCTTGCTGCAGTTGCTCTCCTGGGTGGCGTCGTTGTCCATGCTGATGACGCCGTTGTTGCTCTTGACCCCGGTCATGTAGGCGGACATGGAGGGGGCCGAGTCGGTCACCTGAGCGTCGTGGGAGAAGGTCTTGATAAAAGCCGTCTCCGGCAGGGTATCGATAGTGAGACTGCCCTCTTCACCGAAGCCGTAGATACGGGCTGCGGTCAGGGTGTTGAGGCCCATGCCGTCGCCGAGGAAGAAGATGACATTGGTAGGCTGGGTGGCGGGCTTGGTCGCCACCGTGTCATTGTCTGATTTGCAGCCGGCGACCAGTACGGTCCCCATTATCACTGCAACTCCTGCCATTTTTCTCATTGGGGTTCGCTCCTTGTAAAACCTGAGCGCAGCCTAGAGGTCGCAGATGACACTTTTAGTGAGAGTGGATGACAATCCGGTGAAAGTGATATCTGAATGTGATGTTGTATCAATCACTTATCTATCAATAACCGCTCTTTGCAGCGCAGCCTGACAAGGTCGGCATGTAGGGGGAAATCTGGCCGGTTTAGCCTCTGCCGACTAGAATGGCCTGTCAAATCGGGGCGGGTGCAGGTAAAATGCGCCCCCTTGCGACGCCCTGCGTCCGCCACCGCTCGCCGCTCGCTTCATTGCAAGCCCGCGCCCGCAGTCCCTAGATGAGAGTAACGGATATGTCCATCAACTGGTTCCCCGGCCACATGCACAAGGCCCGCAAAGAGATTGCCGAGGTTATGCCCCAGGTCGATGTCATCATCGAGATGCTCGACGCCCGCATCCCCTTCTCCAGCGAAAACCCGCTGGTGCCCGAGCTGCGCGGTGATACTCCGGTGATCAAGGTGCTCAACAAGGCGGATCTCGCCGACCCCGAGATCACTGAACTGTGGGTGGCCCACATGGAACAGGAGAAGGGGATCAAGGCATTGCCCCTGACCCAGCAGGATCCGGAGAAGATCAAACAGTTGCTGACCCTCTGCCACGAGATGCTGCCGGAGCGCAATCTGGATCTGCGCGGCGTGCGTGCCATGATCATGGGCATTCCCAACGTGGGCAAATCCACCCTGATCAACACCCTGGCCGGGCGCATCATCGCCCGCACCGGCAACGAGGCGGGGGTGACCAAGTCCCAGCAGCGGATCAAGCTGGAAAACAACGTCATTCTGACCGATACCCCGGGTTTCTTGTGGCCCAAGCTCAACCCGCCCTCCTGCGGCTATCGGCTGGCCATCACCGCGGCCATCAAGGACACGGTATTTGACTACGCCGACATAGCCATGTTTGCCGCTGATTACTTCATCAAGGCCTACCCGGAGCGGATCCAGGCACGCTACCAGCTGAGCGAGTTGCCGGAAACCGAAATCGAGCTGCTGGAGCTCATTGCCCGCCAGCGTGGCTTCATGCGCAAGGGCGGCCTGGCCGATCTGCACAAGGCGTCCGAGATCCTGGTCAACGAATTCCGCTCAGGCATGCTGGGCCGTATCTCGCTGGAGACCCCGGAGATGGTGAGCGCTGAAATTGTGGAAGCTGAGGCCGAGGCCGAACAGAAGGCCAAGGAGAAGGCCGAGCGGGAAGAGGAGCGCCAGGCGCGGGCCCGTCGCAAGTATGCCAAGAAACGTCAGCGATAACCGGCATTAAGCTAGGTGTTAAAGAAGAGGCGACCCTGGGGTCGCCTCTTCTTGTTATGGCGTTCAGGATTGCGGGGATCTAAAGAGGTGGATGTTTAACCGGCTTATTCTCGCCATCATGGCCAAATATTTCGTTAATCAAGAGGATAAGGTTCGTGTTGAGCACTATCTTGTCTCTCGGAAATATCAGGGGACAGCAAGAATTTGCTACCCACTGTCAGTGCCGATTGACAATGGCTTTGGCAGTGGCATGATGCGCTCGAATCTTTACTCTCCTCACGGTTTTACCCATGACCACATACACTCGGCCAGTGCTGTTATTGCTCTGTGGCCTGCTGTTGCTGACCCTCTCCATCGCGGTGTTGAACACCCTGGTGCCGCTCTGGCTTGCTCATGACAATCTGCCGACCAGGCAGGTGGGGATGGTCAGCTCCTCCTATTTCAGTGGCAACCTGCTGGGGACCCTGCTGGCGGGCACCCTGATCAAGCGCTTCGGCTTCAACCGCAGCTACTATCTGGCGTCAGCCCTCTTTGCTGTTGGCTGTATCGGGCTTGGCATCACCCTTGGCTTCTGGAGCTGGCTCACCTGGCGATTTATCGCCGGTATTGGTTGCGCCATGATCTGGGTGGTGGTGGAGAGCGCACTGATGTGCAGCGGCAACGCCCGTAATCGAGGCCGGTTGTTGGCCGCTTACATGATGGTCTATTACCTGGGAACCGTGCTCGGGCAGCTGCTGGTCAGCAAGCTGCCGACCGGCCTGATGGACGTTCTGCCCTGGGCAACCGGGTTGGTATTGGCGGCGATCCTGCCGCTGTTGTTCACCCGCATCGTCAGTGAGCGGAGCGAAGAGCAAGGAACGACCCGGGTTTGGCCGATGCTGCGGTTGCGTCAGGCGCGGCTTGGGGTCAATGGTTGCATCATATCCGGTATGGTATTGGGCTCACTCTATGGTCTGATGCCGCTCTATCTGCATCATCAGGGGGTGAGTGATGCCGGGATCGGTTACTGGATGGCGGTGATGGTGAGTGCTGGCATCATCGGGCAGTGGCCGATCGGCCGTCTGGCGGATCGCTTCGGGCGCCTGCAAGTACTGCGGGTGCAGGTGTTTGTGGTCATTCTGGGCTCGGTGGCGATGCTCGGTGGCGTGGCGATGGGGCCGGCGCTGTTTATTCTTGGCGCGGCTGGTTTCACTCTCTATCCGGTGGCCATGGCGTGGGCCTGTGGGCAGGTTGCACACCATCAGTTGGTGGCGATGAACCAGGCGCTGCTGCTGAGCTACACCATCGGCAGCCTGCTTGGTCCCGCGTGTACCGCGCTGCTGATGCAACGTTACTCGGATAATCTGCTGTTTATCATGATCGCCAGCGTGTCGTTTATCTATCTGCTAATGCTGCTGCGCAGCATGGGTAAACATCCGACGCCGTTGGCCCACGCCTGAATGGGGGTAAGTATCAGGGCATGGCGCCATCCTCTCTTCCCTATGACGGTACAAGGCAATGGAATACAGCTTTATATAAAGCAGAGGCGGCCCCTGGGCCGCCTTGCTGTTATTAGAAACGGTTGTGTTCAGGCGCTGGCAAACAGCGTAAAGGCGCTAACCGTAGTGCTTGTTTGCCTCTTCAAACAGGGACATATGCAGGGGGATCAGCTGCTGCCAGTCGCGCCGGTAACCGCCACCCGGCACGGCTGCAATCGGCAGCCCGTGTCGATGCGCACAGTCAAACACCATTGCATCGCGCTGGCGAATGCCCTCATCGCTTAAGGAGAGGTAGCCAAGCTCGTCGCCATGATGCACATCTACCCCGGCTTGATAAAGGATGAGGTCGGGGGTGTAGAGCCGCAGCGCCAGGTTGAGCGCCTCTGCCAGCGTGGTGAGGTAGGCATCGTCCTCCATGCCGCTTGGCAGGGCGAAATCCATGTGGGAGGCGGGCTTGTGGCGGGGGAAGTTGTGTTCCCCGTGCAGTGAGAGGGTGATGATGTCGCGCCGACCCCGGCACAGGGTTGCGCTGCCATCACCCTGATGAACATCGAGATCGACGATCAGTACCTGCTCGCAGCGACCTTCGTCCAGACAGGTCTGGGCGGCGACCACCAGATCGTTGAAGAGACAAAAGCCGCTGCCAACATCCCGGTGGGCGTGGTGATAGCCGCCGGAGATCTGCAGGCCGCAACCCTGCTCTAAGGCGTGGCTGCTGGCGGCAATGGTTGCCCCCACCGAGCGCAGGGTGCGTTCAATCAACAGGGGGGACCAGGGAAAACCAAGCTGGCGGATGGCGCTTGCATCGAGGGTGCCGACGAGGGCCGCCTCCACATAGGCGGCATCATGCACGCTCTCTATCTGCTTGCGACTGGCGGGCGTGGCCTCTGCCAACGGATAGCCGAGGCTGCCCAGGTGCTCAAACAGCGCCTTATACTTGGCCAGCGGGAAGCGATGGCGCTCCGGCAGGGCCAAGGCGGAGTAGAGGGGGTGGTAGAAGATGCGCAGTGACATGACAGCAGGGCCCTGGCAGATAGGCAGATATGAAAAAGGGGAGCCTGGCTCCCCTTGTCATGCCCGACGATTCGGGGCGAATGGATGCTATTACTGCTGCTGGATCACCCAGATCTGGAAGGCTTTGCGGGTCTCGGTATCGGCCTTGTTGTACCAGTTTTGCAGCTGGGTCAGGGCTTCCGGGTTGCTTTGAGCCTTGCTTGGGGCGACCTGAACCGGCGCACTGGCTGCCGCTATAACGGCAGCGGAGGAGACTGCAACAGACTTGGGCTGGTTGAAGGCTTTGTCCATGTTGATCAGCTCTTGCTGATAGTCACGGGTCAGCTGGAAGCCTTCCACTTTCGGCATCACGAATTGTTCACTGGTTACGGTCTGACCACTGACCTTGTCTTTTAGCGTGACTTTCTGATCTTTGATAAACTGTTTGGCTTCAGTTTCGTTACGAGGCTTTTTGTAGTCGAGCACCAGCTTCTGATTGTCGGCGGCAGTGAAGTTGATCACCAGTGGCTCGGCGGTGACCAGCTTGATTTCGTTACGGCTGGAGTAGTTGCCTTCAAAAGCGATGACCAACTGATGATTGCCTGCAGTGAGCGGGAAACTGCTGGTTTTGTCGAGCAATGCAGGATTGATGGGCTTACCGTCGATCAGCTGGGCAACGTAAGGGGTTGTTACTTCTACCTGGGTATTGGCCAGGGCGCTACCCGCAAACAACAGACCAGCCAGTGCCGGTACCAGAACAGTCAGTTTCATTTCATCTCCTTGAACAGTCAGGCGATTGCCCACTGAAAACAGGGGCTCATTTTTGCAGGTTTGGTTCACTGCGGCAATGGCTCTTTCCGGTGAGTACGGTTCACCTCGTTGTCTTCATTCCTATCAATAACAGCGGCGTAAATTCTATTCGATCCGTCGCGTGAATGGCGGGAGTGCATCTAACAACCCCTTGCCATAGCGCTTGGTTAGCAAGCGTCGGTCGAGAATGGTGACGCGGCCCCGATCAGCCTCTTTACGAATGAGGCGACCACAGGCTTGAATCAGTTTTCGCGATGCCTCCGGCACCGTTAGCTGCAGGAAGGGGTTGCCGCCCCGCTGCTCGACCCACTCGGCGGTGGCCTCCTCAACGGGTGAATTGGGTACCGCAAAGGGGAGCTTGGTGATCACCAGATTGGTGAGATAGTGACCTGGCAGATCCAGTCCCTCCGAGAAGCTGCCGGTGCCAAACAGGATACTGGCTTGGCCGCCATCGCATTTCTGTTTGTGCAGGGTGAGCAGGGCGTTGCGGGAGGCCTCGCCCTGTATCAGCAGTGACAACCCTTTGGCCCGCAGTCCAGCGGCTACTTCATTCATCTGTCGATAGGAGGAGAAGAGCACCAGGCTTGCCTCCTTGCCCGCCAGGATCCGCGGCAGCACGCTGATGAGCTCATTGGTAAAGGCTGGCGAGTTGGGTTCATGCTCCATCTTGGGTAGATAGAGTTCGGCTTTCTGATACTCAAAGGGGGAACGCAGGCGCAGGTAACGAGTACCATCGTGCTCTTTAAGCCCCACCTGATGGCGGAAATAGCTGAACGAGGAGAGTGCGGTGAGGGTGGCCGATACCAGCACGGCGCCGAGACATTTTGACCAGAGCCACTCCTCCAGCAGATAGCCTACCTCGATAGGTGAGGCGTGTAGCCAGATATCGCCATCGTCGCTTTTGGCCATCCAGCGAGCGAGCGGTGTTTTACCTGCCGGAATATGACGCCCCAGCATCTCCCACAGAGCGCAGAAACTCTCCAGCCGCTGCAAGTGAAAGCCACTTTCGGCCAGCAGAGGCTCGGCCTCTTTGCGCCGGATCTCGCCATCTTTCAGTGCCTCACCAATGGCGCCTTGCATCCGGTCAAGAGCTCGCAGCGCCTTCTTGCTCGACTCCTTGAGGTTTTCCGCCAGCATCGGCAGGGGGTCTGGCAACACCCCTTCGGCGAAGCGGTAGTGGGGTTCAGTGCCAAATAGTCGATCATTGGCGCTGAGCCACTGTTCGACCGCCTTCAGGTCGGGCTGGATGGAGGCCAGCGCATCCTGCAGTTTAAGCTGGGGGTCGAGCAGGCTCTCCTTATTCAGTGTCCGTGCCAGCTTGCCTGCGCTTTGTACCAGCTTCTCCAGCCAGCGGCGCGAGCCTTTGACGCTGGCCGAGGCCGCACCGTGATCCCGGGCAATAGTGGGCAGGTGATGGGCTTCATCCAGCACATAGATACACTCGTCGGGGGGCGGCAGAATGATCCCCCCGCCCATGGTGAGGTCTGAGAGTAGCAGCGCATGGTTCACCACCAGTACATCTGCACTGTCCATATCGTTGCGGGCGCGGTGAAACGGACAGTGCTGGTGATGGCTTAGCGCCTTGTTACAGGTGTGGCGATCGGCGGCGATACGATCCCAACAAAGGTCGGGAATGGGCTTGGGCCAGTTGTCCCGATCACCATCCCACTTACCTTCCGTGTAGGCTTGCCATAGCGCCTGATAGCAACTTTTGTCGGCGTCTGACGGCTTGTGTTTGCTGAGGCTGCCGAAGTCGAATTCGAAGTTGGCCATCTCGCTACCGCTGGCAGCCTGTTCCAGCAGGTGCTCGCAGCAGTAGCGCTGGCGCCCCTTGACCAGCATGAAGCGAAACGGCAACTCGCTGTGGCGGTGATAGAAGGGGAGATCCTTGTGGATCAGTTGCTCCTGCAGGGCCACGGTGGCGGTGGAGATCACCAGCTTCTTCTGGGTCAGTCGAGCCACCGGAATGGCGCCCTGAGCGTAAGAGAGGGATTTACCGATACCTGTTCCGGCTTCGGCTACCAGAATACGGCGCTGTTTGTCATATTCCCCGGTCAGGGTTTTAGCTATCTCTGCGACCAGAAAATTTTGCTCTTTACGGGGCACAAAGCCGGGCAATCCATCAGCAATCTGACGATAGGTATGACGAATAGTTGCTTTGAGTCGAGTTGAGAGCATGCAGGGGAGCCGGTTTGAGAGTTGAACGAAGAGTAAGGATACCTGCAACCCCTCCTTGAGGTCGAGGCAGACGCCATTATCACGTCAGTTTGACGCTGATCAGACCACTTTGGTTGTTTATCAGGGAGTTAGCGAATAACGCGTACAAGTAGGACTTTTTGAGTCTCAAAAGGTGGGGAAATTGACTGTAAACGTTTTCCTTTAACCTTGTCGCTAGGTGAGACTTGGCTCACATTTTTATCTCCGTGACTATGGTTTCCATAAAAAGTTCCAAGTTTTTTCATTGCGGTTCAAAAAATCCGGTGCTAGTCTCGGCGGCATAGTGATGCAAAGAACATCGCTAACACAGGGAATAACAACAACTTAGTGTTTAATTACAGTAGGCATTGGAAACTATGAAAAAGACAATTCTGGCTATTGCTATCCCGGCTCTGTTTGCATCTGCCGCTAACGCCGCAGTGATCTATGACAAAGACGGTACCAACTTCGACATTTACGGCCGTGTACAGGCTAACTACTACGGTGACCACGACTCTTCTGACGCTGAACTGGTTGGTGCCTCCCGTCTGGGCTGGTCCGGCAAGATCGCGCTGAACAACACTTGGTCTGGGATTGCCAAGACCGAGTGGCAAGTTGCTTCCGAAAACAGCGACAACATCAACAAAGGCACCACTGCTACCAAAGGTGAGAGCACCGGTGGTAAGTTCGAAGCTCGTCACATCTACGTAGGTTTTGACGGTACCCAGTACGGTAAGATCATTTTCGGTCAAACCGATACCGCTTACTACGATGCTATCGCTGCAACCGATATCTTCAACGAGTGGGGTAGCGAAGGTAACATCTACGATGGTCGCCAAGAAGGTCAGATCATCTACTCCAACAGCTTCGGCGGCTTCCACGGTAAATTGTCCTACCAGACCAACGATGATGCTGTAACTTCCGTTAAGGATGTTGGCTCCAACACCATCAGCAAGACTGTTCAAGATGTCAAACTGAACCAGGGTTACGGCGCTGCGGCTGGCTACAAGTTCGACTTCGGTCTGGGCTTTGATGCTGGTTACAACCGCTCTGATCTGGAAGCGACTGCTGACCGTGCCGGTGTATTCACCAAAGGCAACAAGTTTGAGAAATCTGACTGGGCTATCTCTTCCAACTACGCTATCAATGGCTTCTACTTTGCTGCCATGTATAACGAAACTGACCTGAAGAACAAGGTTAATGGCAACAAGCACGAAGGTAAAGGCTATGAACTGGCTGCTACCTATAACGTAGATGCCTGGACCTTCCTGGCTGGTTACAACAAAGAAGAGACTCGTGCTCCGGGTGCTTCTTACAAAGATTCTATCGATGCCACCCTGCTGGGCGTGCAGTATGCGTTCACTTCCAAGCTGAAGGCATACACCGAGTACCGCATCGAAGGTATCGATGACAAAGATGACCAGTGGACTGTTGCTCTGCAGTACAACTTCTAATAAGTTGCACAAGAGTAATGCCCTAGCTTGAGTCTTTGACCGAGCAACGAATGGCCGAGATAATATCTCGGCCATTTTCTTTTTGACGGTGTCTACCGTTTCGTTATTAGGACCGGTCAATCGGCCTGATAGCCGTTCTGCGGTCATCGTTGGCGAATCACCTGTCCCGGCTAATCTATCCTGCTTCCTGCTTCCTGC